>JAKAJS010000279.1 GCA_021813685.1 Deltaproteobacteria bacterium
CTGGGGGATTCCCAGGATACTGGTGATGGATGGCAATTACCGCAACAGTTCCCAGCTATACCTGCGACACGAATTCGAAGGCATGCCCCTGGAGCCCGAATACTGCCGAAGAACCCTGGAGCACATCTATTCCTTGTGGGGGCGCCCGGTCTATCTTGAGACGATCAGTCCCGAGACCTCCCGGAAACTGATCTATACCGTGGACCAGGACGGAGCACAGCTCATCGAGGGATAGGCGCAACATTGTCAATCGAGTTGTGCCTCCGATTCCGCCCGGGAAAAATGAGGCTGGAGCATACGCGAGAGGCCGGGAAGCCTGAGCGAAAAAACCACCGCTCCCAGGGCGCAAAGACAGGCGCCTGCAACCAGGGTGTCCCGAACCCCGATTTTGGCGGCAAGACTCCCGGCGAGAAGACTGCCAAACGGCATGACACCCATAAACGACATTGCGTAAAGGCTCATCACCCGCCCCCGTTTGTCCTCGTCTACGACCGTCTGAATGATCGTGTTGCTCGAAGCGATGTGTGTCATCATGGAAAAGCCGGTAAAAAAGACAAACAGGGCGCACAGCGTGAAGGTGTGTGAGAGGGCGAAGGCGCAAAGGGTCAGGGCAAAAAAACCTACGGCCAGGGGAATGAGTTTTATGAGACCGTGAGCGTTTTTGCGCGAGGCAAGGTAGAGCGTTCCTCCAATCGCCCCCATTCCCGAAAAGGACATGAGAAGGCCGTAGGTATTGGCGTCCCCGTGCAGAATGTCTTTGGCAAAGGCGGGCATGACCACCATGTAAGGCGCCCCGGCGAGGGCGAACACCGCCAGCATGGCCAGAAGTCCGAGGATCGGTTTGAACTCTACCGCATAGACGACGGCTTCGCGGAATTCACCCAGGACCCGGCCGTTTTTCCTTCGGCCTTCCTTTTTCGGAACGCGGATGGCCTGAAGAGCGGCGAGAACGGCCAGAAAGCTGATGGCGTTTACCAGAAAGCAGACCCCCTCGCCGAAAGCGGAGATGAGCAGCCCTGCGATCGAGGGCCCGATGAAACGGGCGCAGTTAAACATAGCGGAACTGAGCGCTATGGCGTTTCCCAGGTCGTCCCTGTTTTCGACCATCGCGAGCACGAACGCCTGCCGCACCGGAATATCGAAGGCGTAAATGGTTCCCATGAGTATACTGAGCGCGATGATCTCCCAGGGCCTGATGCAATGGGCGAGCACCAGCGCGGCAAGAACAAAGGCCTGCACCATCGCGGTCGTCTGAATCCAGAGCAGCAACCCTTTGCGTTCGAACCTGTCGGCCACAACCCCGGCGAAGGGCCCCAGAAAAAGTGTTGGAATCTGGTTGCAGAAAGCAACCGTACCCAGAAGAAGAGTTGAGCCGGTGAGTCGATACACCAGCCAGCTGAGCGCCACCTGCTGGATCCATGTGCCGATCAGGGATATCCCCTGGCCAAAGAAAAAAAGGCGATAGTTCCTGTAGCGGAAGGCGCGGAACATGTTTTTCACCCGGCCTGAACCCCGCGATTTGCAACCGTCCACTTCCAAATTCCAATTCATCAAAGGGTCTGAGAAAATGACCCGTAAGCATACTCGATACCGGGTAAGATGAACAGGATGAACAGGATGAACAGCAAATAGTTGAAAGAATGCGAAATCCTGTAATCCTGTCCAAGTTTAGTGCTCCCCGGCGGCAAGCACAGTTCCCTGTGAGAAATCCAAGCCCCTCTGGGTCCTATAAGTCCTATAGGTCCCATGGGTCCTATAGTTTCTTTGATCCCGTGGAGTTTTTCCCCCGGGAGGTGCGGCGGCTTCTCCTTTTAGCCTTATACTTGGGGGCAGGATCGACTGTCGGCCCCGGTCGAAGGGTTTCAAGGAAGAGTCCTGGCCTTTTTGCCTCAAATCAGGGAAGAAAACAGATGAGATACCTCCGTTCGAGACATCATTAGATCGCTTTCCATGCTCGGCGAGAGGGGGCAGGATGCAAAGCAGGTCGTGCTGGTATCCCTTGGTGGCGATGCGAGGATCCCGGGGCTGGTAACTGCGGAGCAGGTCTCTTCCATACAGGCAGCATGCAACGACGCTACAATGGTGGCCGTGTACATTCCCTTCAGCTATCAGTTGGGCGGATTCACCGTTTTTGTCCCGCGCAATTTACTGCAGAAAGTCGACATATCGGCTCCGCAGGCGATGGAGATTATACTTTCGGCCGCAATGGCCAAAGGACAAACCG
Source organism: Deltaproteobacteria bacterium (assembly GCA_021813685.1). GTDB lineage: Bacteria > Desulfobacterota > Syntrophobacteria > Syntrophobacterales > Syntrophobacteraceae > SbD1. Next base: position 2,225 of record JAKAJS010000279.1, read on the forward strand.
GGGTCGGGTAAACGGCAGAATGCTGTATTCTTGGTTCTACAGTTTTTTGCGCGGCTCTGTTTCACGATTGGGAACTGGTTCCTTCCCGCTCCCTTTATCATTGAGAATGTCTTCGACGTAGAGCATCCGTATCAGTACCATGGCGGCAGCGGTGACCGGTGTTGCCACCACCGCCCCGAGTATGCCGTAGGACATGCCCAGGGTGATTACCGCAAGGGTGAGAAGCGGTGGAAGGTAAACAGTTCTGCTCTGTATCATGGGGGAGGCGATGTAGCCTTCCACGATATGTATGCCAATGTAGAGAAGGATCACGTAGAAACCCTGGAGAGGATTGTTTGCCATTGCGATCACAATGGCCGGAAATGCAGACAGGATCGGGCCAACAATCGGTATGGCGGTGAGAAGGCCGGCCAAGATCCCCAGAACCAGGGCGAGGGGTACGTTCAGCAGGTAGAGGCCGACCGCGGAAAGGACGCCGACCATGCTCATGTCGATCAGAACCCCCACCAGCCACCATCTAAGCGTATGCCCCACCTGGTCGAGCACTTCGCGAGCCCGCTCTCGTCTGGTCGGAGGAATCAGCTTTATTATGCCTTCTATGTAAATTTCGGGGCTGACCGCCATGAAAATGGCGAAAAGCAAGACAATTATGGGGCTAACCACTACCCAGATGGTCGAAGAAAGAAACCCCGCAGCCGTTCCCATAATCTTGGTGATGCCCGTACTCGGTTTTGCAGCTCCCGCCTTCGGCACGCTCAGGACTTTCCCGATCGCGCTGTGGCGAAGCCAGCTTTGCGCCTTCTCATAATCGCCGGGAAGCGCCTCGAAGAACTTGTGTCCCTGGTCGGCAACTCTAGGGCCTATGAGGTAACCACCCAGCCCGGCAAGGCAAATCGAAGCGACCACTACAAGCAAAATGGATAAAACGATGGGGAGTCCGGTGTATTGGCGTGCTTTTTCGGCAAGCGCCCGCAAGAGAATGGCCAGAAGAAGTCCGGTAAAAAGAAGCAGGAGCACAACCCTCGTGAACCAGAGCAGCATAATGCCCAGAGCGAATGCACAGGATAAGCCGAGTACTATCAAAGCGCGCGAAACGAACCATCTGTTTTCAACGTTCATTCGTATCTCCGGTTTATATATTATAATCCAGTATTTAAAACGATAAGAATCGGCCGGGCCGCTCGAAAGATCGGGAGTGTGGATAGAAGAGGGGTTTTTGTGAGTCTGCCCAGCCCGGTTTTGGGGCGCGCGACACGGTCTTTCGCCCTACAAGGTTATTTTCGCGAAGGACCTCTTTAATGGGACGAAACCGGAAGCGCAGGCCGTTCATCAGGTGCTCGGCGCAGAAACTGTACGCATGCTGGCATCCTCGCGATGTCTGTATGAAAGCCCTGTTGAAATAGCACCTGGTGTTGACAAGATCGTATCGAGGAAGCGGCAGGCCCGCCAGCGAATGGAGTCTGGTCGCCTTGTAGATGCCCTGAAGGCGTCCGTTTGTAAGGTTCTCCAGGACCTTGGGCATAACGAGTTCGGCTTCACCGACAACGACGGCGTCTGCGTGCTCCAAAGCCTCCGTGGGCATAAAGCTCGGGTGGACGCCGCCCATAATCACCTTGACTCCCCGTTTGCGGAAAACATCTGCAACCTGATAGCCCCGCCTGACATAGCAGGTCATGGAGGAGATCCCCACCGGTTCCGCCTTCAGATAGGATGCCCCCCGCCGGGTTGGCTGCCCTCGGGTTGGCTACAGTTTGCAGATCGCCTCGTTCAGCGGATCTGTCTAGGAGGGGAAAAACTGTTGCAGGCTGGAATAGCCGTTTGCCAGTGCGCTTTTTAGACCGTCGCACGCCTTCCGGTTCAGTTCCACCCACTGCATGAGGGCCTTTCGTCCCTCTTCGGGTAGCCAGGGGGTTCCCTTGGAAAGTACGGCCGTCTGATCCCAGATGGCAATGAGGTTGTTCAACGCAATCTCGACAGAGGCCTTTTGCATATCGATCATTTGCCTGGCCATCCTGAATTGCTGGATCATAAAAATCCCTCCTTGACTTTCGAAGTGAGCGGGGGTGACGGCAGACTCAAAATTCAAACAGTCTGCGTGAGGCAATGCGGATGAACACATGGCCCGAAACGGGCGGCAAAACGCCCCGTTCGAGATTCTCGGGAAAAGGTAAATCGCGGTTCTCCCCGCTTCAAGTAAAGGTGAAAAGAAAGATGGCGATTCCCGCACACTCCGGCTCGAAGTTGCACCGCAGGGGGCTGCTCCTTATAATGTCGATGCGAGGGAAATGGCGATGAACGCTTCAACCTTTTATGTCCCGATTTTATGGCCTCTGGTCGTCTACGGTGCAGTCGTTATCGCGATGGTGGCGTTCATGCTCGCTCTTTCCGCCCTGCTCGGACAACGACACAAAAAAGCCCGGGCGACCGAAGAACCCTACGAAGCTGGGATCGTGTCTACGGGATCGGCTCGCATCCGTTTTCACGCAGGGTTTTATCTCATGGCCATGTTTTTCGTCATCTTCGATCTCGAGGCGGCGTTTCTGTATGCCTATGCGGTGGCGTTTCCAAAACTCGGCGGGTTGGCCTACGGGGAAATTGCTGTTTTCGTCGCGATCCTGGGCGTTGCACTCTTTTATCTCTGGCGGCTCGGAGCGCTCGACTGGAGCACCCGCGCACAGAGGGCAAAAGGAAACCTGAAGTTGACTCGGGCGAAAGGAAGCGGCTGGTGAAAAACGTACGGGATGTTTTGAGAGAAAAGGGTTCGGCGGTTTATTCGATAGGGCCCGAGGAAACCGTCTACGATGCGCTGAGGCTTATGGCGGAAAAAAATGTGGCCGCTCTTCCGGTGTTTGAAGGAGATCGACTTGCAGGAATGATTTCAGAGCGCGACTATGCGCGCAAGATCATCCTGCATCAAAAGGCCTCGAAGGAGACGAAGGTACGCGAAATCATGACGGTCGAGGTGATCACCGTCACCCAGTCGGTCGACCTCGAAGAATGCATGGAGATCTTCACCGAAAAACGTATTCGGCATCTGCCTGTCGTGGAAAACGACCGGGTGATCGGCATCATATCGATGGGAGATGTGGTGAAGGGCATTATCGGCCACAAGGAAGATGTCATCGACCAGTTGGAGAGCTACATCAAAGGGCATCACGGAACGCGACGGGAGGCCTGATGGTTTCGATTCGGAGAGCAAACGATGCGCTGGTGGTTTAGCCGTCCCGGCGAAAACGCCCCCAGCTCCAGCCAAACCCGGTTCGAAGATGCGCTCGGGCAAAACATTCTTTGGAGCCGACTCGAAGACATGGTGGCGTGGGGACGAAAAAACTCCATCTGGCCCTTTAATTTCGGCCTTTCGTGCTGCTATGTCGAAATGGCGGGAAGCATCACCAGCCGCTGGGATATAGCCCGTTTCGGCGCCGAAGTCATTCGCGGCACCCCGCGCGAATCCGACCTCATGGTCATTGCCGGCACCGTGTTCATAAAATGCGCGCCGATGATCCTGCGCCTCTACGAACAGATGATGGAGCCCCGATGGGTCATCTCCATGGGCTCGTGCGCCAATTCGGGCGGCATGTACGACATCTACAGCGTCGTGCAGGGGGTGGATAAGATCCTTCCCGTCGATGTGTACGTTCCCGGCTGTCCCCCGTCGCCCTGGGCCTTCATGGAAGGGCTCACCATGCTCCAGAATGCGGTCGCCTCCGAACGCCGCCCCTTGAGCTGGGTGGTCGGTCCGCAGGACGTCCTCAGGACTCCTCTGCCGTCCAGGAAAGATTTGAAACGAGATGAGCGGCGAAAGCAAACACGCCTGCCCGATCCGAACGTCACGAAAGGTAGGTTGGGGTGAGCCAAAGCGAACCCCAACATAAAAAGGAGCAGGAAACGGCCGGCATTGTAGAGGAACTGAGAAACCGCTTCGGCGCCGACTGTATCGCCGAACAGCCTACCAAGGACGATATCCCGACCGTCTATGTGACAAACGAGGGGTTGCACTCCGTTCTGCGCCATCTCAAGACGGAAACCCTCGCCCCCTTTACGATGCTCTTCGACCTTACCGCCGTGGACGAACGAACCAGGACGCACCGGGAAGGCCTTCCCGAAAGCGACTTCACCGTGGTCTATCACCTGCTCTCCTTCGAGCGCAATGCCGATATTCGGATAAAGACACCCCTTATCGGGCGAGGCTCCCTTCCCACGATAACCGACCTGTGGCCTTCGGCCGACTGGTACGAACGCGAAGTCTGGGATATGTTCGGGATCATGTTCGAAGGAAGAGGTACGCTTCGGCGAATTCTTCTGCCTCCCGGCTGGGAAGGCCATCCGCTACGCAAGGAATACCCCGCCCGGGCGACGGAAAACGAGCCCTTCAGCCTCCCTCCCGCTCGCCGCGAAGAAGCACAGGAAGCCCTGCGGTTCCGCCCCGAACAGTGGGGACTTACCAGCCGGGGCGAAGATACCGACTTCATGTTTCTAAACCTTGGCCCCCAGCATCCGGGAACCCACGGCGTCTTTCGCATCCTGCTCCAACTCGATGGCGAGGAGATCGTCCATGTCGTGCCGGAGATCGGATTCCACCACCGGGGCGCCGAGAAAATGGCAGAGCGCCAGACCTGGCACACCTACATCCCCTATACCGACCGGGTTGACTATCTGGGCGGCGTGATGAACGAACTCCCTTACGTTCTTGCCGTGGAAAAGCTCGCCGGAATCGAAGTTCCCGACCGTGTGAAGGTGATCCGCGTGATGATGGCCGAGTTTTTCCGCCTGCAAAGTCACCTCGTCTGGTACGGGACCTTTGCCCAGGATCTCGGGATGCTCTCCCCCGTTTTCTACACCTTCAACGATCGGGAGCGGATATTCGATATAGTCATGGCCGTCATGGGCGGCAGGATGCACCCGATGTGGTTTCGTATCGGAGGGGTCGCCCAGGATCTGCCCGAAGGCTGGGAGGCGATGGTGCGCGACTTTTTACCCTACATGCGCCGCCGCCTCAAAGAATATGACTCCATGATCATGGGGAACCGCATTTTCAAGGCGCGCACCCGGGGCATCGGCAGCTATACGCTGGAGGAAGCCGTCGAGTGGGGCGTTACCGGACCGGGTCTTCGGGCCTGCGGCTTCGAGTGGGACTTCCGTAAAAAACGCCCCTATTCAGGCTACGAGCAGTTCGAATTCGATGTCCCTACCGCCCAAAACGGCGACTGCTACGCGCGTTCGGTGGTGCGCGTCGAAGAGATGCGCCAGAGCCTTCGCATTATCGAACAGTGTCTCCACAACATGCCGGCCGGTTCCTACAAGGCGCGCCACCCCCTGACCACTCCGCCCCTCAAGGAACACACGATGCACGACATCGAAACCCTGATCACCCACTTCCTGGGGGTAAGCTGGGGCCCGGTGATTCCGGCCGGGGAAGCCTTCGCAGGCATCGAAGCCACCAAAGGATGTAACGGCTACTATCTGATAAGCGACGGAGACATCCATTCGTACCGAACAAGAATCCGCACCCCGTCTTTTGCGCACCTGCAGATGCTCCCCCTCATCAGCCGCGGATTCATGGTAGCCGATATGATGGCCATCCTGGGCAGCATCGACTACGTCATGGCCGACGTAGACCGCTAGCGGCGGCGGCGTGTCGCCGCTGACAGGTGGCCAAGCCGAAGCGCCGCTACCTTCGGTGGCGGCGGGGCCATGACGAGATGGCGCCGCGTTGCTTTACGCGGCGCCTGCGGTTCGGTTCGCGGGCGAAAGCCCGCGAGCCGAAATCCCGTGGGGGTGCGGGGGGCACGGCTCCCCGCGCTTTTGCCTTTGCATTTCGCTTTATCGGTAGAGGACAAAAATGCTCAGCAGTATTGAAACAGCCGAGATCCAAGCAGAACTCGCGCACTACGGGCAGAAGCGTGGGGCGTGCATCGAGGCTTTGAAGGTTGTGCAGAGGCATCGGGGGTGGGTATCCGATGAGAGTTTGAACGATCTTGCGGAATTTTTGGGAATGACGGTGGAGGATCTGGACGGGGTTGCGACCTTCTACAATCTGATCTTTCGAAAGCCGGTGGGCCGTCACGTCATTTTGGTCTGCACGAGTATAAGCTGCCATCTGATGGGCTTTGAGGATGTTTTGGACTATTTGGGGGAAAAGTTGGGCATCGGGTTCGGGGAAACGACGCCGGACGAGCGGTTCACGCTCCTGCCTGCTGTGTGCCTCGGGGCTTGCGATCTTGCCCCGGCCATGATGGTCGACGGAGATCTTCACGGAGAGCTCGATCCGCAAAAAATCGATGCGATTTTGGATGGATATGCCTGATGGAGCGGCCGTTAACGAAAAATATTCTGCAGTCTGAAGGGCCTTTGGGCATCGAGGCCTACGAAAGGGCGGGCGGCTACAGTAGTTTGCGCAAGGTTTTGCAGGACGCCGACCCGGATGGTCTTATCAAGACGGTCATCGACTCGCATTTGCGGGGGCGGGGCGGAGCGGGGTTTCCCACGGGGCGCAAATGGAGTTTTGTGCCGCGGGGCGAAAGGGCGGCACATCCGGTCTATTTCATCGTCAACGGTGATGAGATGGAGCCGGGAACGTTCAAGGACAGGTTTTTGCTCGAAGGAAACCCGCACCAGTTGATCGAGGGGATCATCATAGCCGGGTACGCCATTCAGGCGGACATAGCCTATCTTTTCTTGCGCCAGGAGTATACAACGGCGGCGCGGCACTGTTCGGAAGCGATCGCCGAAAGCTACCGGCGGCGGTATCTCGGCCGCAACATTCAGGGGAGCGGCTACAGCCTCGAGGTGTATCTGCACACGAGCGCCGGGCGCTACATCTGCGGGGAGGAGACGGCTCTTCTAAACGCCCTCGAGGGGCGCAGGGCGATACCGCGCGCAAAGCCTCCCTTCCCGCCGGTCGTGGGGTTGTGGGGAAAACCCACGATTGTGAATAACGTCGAGACGGTGTGCAACATTCCTCATATAGCGGCGAACGGGGCCGACTGGTTCCGGGAGTTGAGCCGTTCGGAAGACGGTGGCACGAAGATTTACGGCGTAAGCGGGCGAGTGAAAAGACCGGGGGTATGGGAGTTGCCCATGGGGACCACGATCGGCGAAATTTTCGAAGAGCATGCGGGAGGGATGCGCGATGGATACAGGTTGCGCGGGATCATTCCCGGGGGGGCATCGACCGAGTTTCTCTCCCCCGACCAGCTGGATGTGAAGATGGACTTCGCCTCGGTGCAGGCTGCGGGAAGCAGGCTGGGGACAGGAACGATGATCGTTTTGGACGATCGAACGTGCCCTGTGGGGGTGGTGCTTAATTTAATACGATTTTTTGCGCAGGAGTCGTGCGGGTGGTGTACACCCTGCCGGGAGGGGTTGCCCTGGCTCGCCCATATTCTTACCGCAATTGAAAACGGTGAGGGAAACCCGGGGGATCTCGAAATCCTCAAACGGCACTGCCGGCTTCTTGCGCCCGGACATACCTTTTGCGCCCTGGCCCCGGGGGCTGTCGAACCTCTCGAGAGCGCGCTCAAACTTTTCGAAGACGATTTTTTGCGCCATATCCGCGAGAAGCGCTGCCCGTGGAGGAAGTAGCCGATGGCGACGATCTATATAGACGACAGGCCCTTTGAGGCGGAAGAGGGGCAAAATCTTTTACATGCCTGCCTTTCCCTCGGGTTCAACATTCCCTATTTTTGCTGGCATCCGGTGCTTGGTTCTGTCGGCGCATGCCGACAGTGTGCCGTGAAGCATTTTAGAAATGAAAAAGACGTGAGGGGCGAGATCGTCATGGCCTGTATGACGCCGGTTGAGGATTCCATTCGGATTTCCATAGACGACCCGGAGGCGGTGGCTTTCCGGGCGAGCGTCATAGAATGGCTCATGCTGAACCACCCGCACGACTGCCCCGTGTGCGACGAGGGAGGGGAATGCCATCTCCAGGACATGACGGTCATGACGGGGCATGTGTACCGCGAGACCCGGTTCCGGAAACGAACCTACCCGAACCAGCAGCTCGGCCCTTTCCTGAACCACGAGATGAACCGCTGCATCCAGTGCTACCGGTGCGTTCGCTACTACCGGGAATATGCGCGGTGCGGGGATTTAAACGTCTTTGCCTCTCACGATCACGTCTATTTCGGACGAAGCCGGGAGGGCACGCTTACAAGCGAGTTCAGCGGAAACCTGGTGGAAATTTGCCCGACGGGTGTTTTTACCGACAAGAGTTTCAAGAAGCACTACACCCGAAAATGGGATCTGCAGACGGCCCCTTCGGTCTGCGTTCACTGCAGCCTGGGGTGCAACACCATACCGGGGGCGCGCTACGGGGAGCTCAGAAGAATCAGAAACCGGTACAACCACGAAGTGAACGGGTATTTTCTGTGCGACCGGGGGCGTTACGGGTATGAATTCGTAAACAGCGATCTTCGGGTGCGGAAGCCGCTCCTGAGGGAGGCGGGCGGGGACGCGCGGGTTCCCGTGTCCGCGGAGGAAGCCCTGAGGTTCGCCTCGGCCATGCTTTCGGACGGGGGGAAGGCGATCGGAATCGGATCTCCCAGAGCATCCGTCGAGTCCAATTTTGCCCTGCAGACCCTGGTCGGCCCCGAAAATTTCTACGCCGGTGTTTCCGGTATGGATTTCGAACTCCTGCAACTTTCCCTGAAGATCCTGCAGAAAGGAGCCGCCCGCACACCGCCTCTAAACGAAACGAAGGAAGCGGATGCGGTTTTTATTCTGGGCGAGGACGTGACCAATACGGCGCCCATCCTGGCCTTGAATCTGCGGCAAACGGCCCGTAGAAAAGCGATTGAAATCCTCGAGCAGGTGCACATTCTCCCCTGGAACGATGCTCCGATACGACGGGCGGCGGAATTCGAAAAAGGAAATCTTTTCATCGCCTCGCCCTGTGAGACCAGGCTCGATGATCTGGCATGCGAGACTTTGCGGGCCGCTCCCGACGAACTTGCCCGCATCGGTTTTGGAGTCGCTTCCCTGCTTGCGCCCGAAAACGCCCCGGCTGTGGAGGATATGACGAAGGAAGAGCAGGCCGTGGCGGAAAAAATCGCCGGATTGTTAAAAGGGGCCACGAGGCCCCTGGTGGTCTCCGGAACGGCCTGCGGGAGCCGCGCGGTGCTGGAAGCCGCGGCCAATATATGCCTTGCCCTGAAGGAAAGCGGAAAAGATCCGGAGATCGTTTTAGCTCTTCCCGAAGCCAACAGCCTCGGCCTTGCGATGCTTTCGCCCGCGGGGGGGATCGAAGCTGCTGCCGGAGCTCTTGGAAAAGAGCGCTCGGATACCCTTGTCATTGTCGAAAACGATCTATTCCATCGTTCTGCGCCCGAGACCGCCAGGGGGCTTCTCGATGCCTCAAAAAACGTGATTGCGATCGACTGTCTTGAAAACGAGACCGGTTTGCGGGCCGATCTCGTTTTGCCCGCAGCGACCTTCGCCGAGTCTTCCGGTAGCCTGGTGAATAACGAAGGGCGCGCGCAGCGGTCTTTCCGGGTTTTTGAACCCGATGGCCCCGTAAAAGAATCCTGGCGCTGGATTCTGGAGATGCATGGCGCCGGAGGGCGCCTGGACGATCTGATCGCGCAGATCGCTGCTTCAAATCCTTTTTTCCGAAATCTTGCCTCCGCTGCCCCGGGCGCAGACTTTCGGCTTGCGGGCGGGAAAATCCCCCGGCAGAGCCATCGGTGCAGCGGCCGAACGGCGATTGGGGCCAATATTGATGTGCATGAACCGAAAGTGGCAGAAGACCCGGATTCTCCCTTGTCCTTTTCTATGGAAGGAGACCACCGGCAACCGCCGGCCGCGCTTATCCCGAGGTTTCGCGCTCCCGGCTGGAACTCCATTCAGTCGCTAAACCGGTTTCAGCAGGAAATCGGGGGGCCGCTTCGAGGCGGGGAGGCAGGTGTACGCCTGATCGAATCCGGTGGAGGGCTCGAGTATTTTAAAAATATTCCCGCCCCCTTCGCGCCCGAAGAGGGACAGATGCTCTTCGTTTCTTTCCACCACATCTTTGGCTCCGAAGAACTGAGCGCTCTTTCCCCGGCCGTTTCGCGCCTGTGTCCGGAGCCTTACGTGTCCGTGCACCCCGAAGATGCGACCATGCTCGGGGTGGCCGAAGGGGAGAGGGTGAAAGTAGTCCTGGAGGGTAGCGCGCATGCACTGCGGGTAAAAGTATCTCCTTCTCTTCCGCAAGGCACGGCAGGCCTTCCGGTGGGGCTTCCGGGAGAGGCGGTTGCGCAGTTGCCCGCAAGGGGAAAGATTTCAAAAGAGGGAAGCGATGAGTGAAATCCTTCGCCGCCTCATAATACTATTCGCCGTTCTCCTCTGCGCGATGAGCGCGAGCGCGGCTCTCATCTGGCTGGAAAGGCGGCTTCTTGCCCTCTGGCAGGACCGGTACGGGCCGAACCGCGTGGGGCCGTTCGGACTGATGCAGGTGATGGCCGACATGATAAAGATCTTTTTCAAGGAAGACTGGATACCGCCCTTTGCAGATCGTCCGGTTTTCGTCCTCGCCCCGGCCATTATCGTGATCGCGATACTGCTCTCCTATGCGGTCATTCCTTTTACCCCGGCCATCGTCATATCGGATCTCAATATCGGAGTTCTCTACTTTCTTGCGATGTCCTCGCTCGGCGTGTACGGCATCGTTCTCGGCGGCTGGGCTTCGAGGAGTAAATACGCGCTTCTGGGAAGCATGCGGGCAGCCGCCCAGTTGCTCAGCTACGAGGTTTTCATGGGCCTCTCGCTCATGGGCGTGGTCATGATGGCGGGTTCCTTCGATCTGCGCACGATTGTCGAGGCACAGCGCAAAATCTGGTTTTTCATTCCACAGCTGCCCGGATTCCTGACTTTTTTTATCGCAGGTCTGGCCGAAACGCACCGGCTGCCCTTCGACCTTCCCGAGGCCGAAAGCGAACTCGTAGACGGTTACCATATCGAGTACTCGGGGCTTAAATTTGGCATGTTTTTCGTCGGGGAATATCTTGGCATCACACTCATTTCCCTTTTTACCGCGACTCTTTTTTTCGGCGGCTGGCTCGGTCCGGTCCTGCCCCCTATCGTGTGGCTGCTGATCAAGACCTTCGTGTTCATCTGCCTTTTCATCCTGATGCGGGCGGCCCTGCCGCGGCCGCGCTACGATCAGCTGATGTCCGTGGCGTGGAAGCTGCTTCTGCCGCTTTCGCTGCTCAATTTTCTGGCTACGGCGGGCGTTTTGCTGGCCCTGCGTTAGAACGAGGGGAGGATCACCTTTCGTGTGGAGCATTTTGAGGACGTTGTGGAACGTGTTTCTGCATACCTTCCATCGGAGGGAGACCATCCAGTATCCCGACCAGAGGGTAATTGCGCCCCCGCGCTTCCGGGGGCGCATAATCCTTTCGCGAGACCCCGACGGAAAGGAGCGGTGCGTGGCCTGCTATCTGTGCTCGGCCGCCTGCCCGGTGGACTGCATCGCCCTGCAGGCCACAGAAGACGAACACGGCAGACGCTACCCCCTCTTTTTCCGGATCAATTTCTCGCGCTGCATTCTGTGCGGATACTGCGAGGAGGCCTGCCCGACCTACGCCATCCAGCTGACAAATGACGCCGAGTTCTGCGAGTATGACCGGAAAAACATGGTCTATGAAAAGGAAGATCTCTTGATAAGCGGCCCCGGAAAGCACCCCCACTACAACTTCTACCGGGTCGCCGGCGTGGCGGTCGGGGTGAAGGAGAAGGGGGAATCGGAAGGTGAAGCGCCGGTGGTGGATGTTCGCAGTCTTCTGCCGTGATCGGAGGGGAAGAGATAAAAGCGCGGGGAGCTGAGCCCCCCGCACCCCCGCGAGTCCGAGTTGCCTGCGGCCGGCAACTCGGCATGCCGGCGCCATTGGCGCCGAAGCTTGAGGCGAAAGATTATGGAGATTCTATTTTACTTCGCAGCTTTGATAGCCGTGATTTCGACGCTCATGGTGATCATGGAGTCAAACCCGGTGCATGCTCTGCTGTACCTGGTCGTGTCGCTTCTCTCGGTGGCGTTTATCTTCTATTTGCTCGGGGCGCCCTTTGCCGCGGCGCTCGAAGTGATAGTCTACGCCGGGGCGATAATGGTGTTGTTTGTGTTCGTCGTGATGATGCTTGGGCAGGCCGGGGAAGAAAGCGCGCGGATGCCGGTGCGTGCGTGGCTCGGGCCTTTTTTGCTCTCCACCGCGATTCTGGCCGAGCTGGTGTACGTCCTGGCCGGAAAGGGCAGCCCGGTCGGCGTGCGCGAAGTCGGTCCGAAAGAAGTTGGTATGGCGCTGTTCGGACCCTACCTTTTGGGGACTGAACTCGCTTCGATGCTTCTCTTAAGCGGGTTGACAGGCGCATGCCATCTGGGCAGAGGCTATCAGGGAGTGATCAGTGATCAGTGATCAGAAAAATGCCGTTCACTCATCACAGTTCACTGCTCACTGATCACGGAGGTTTTCCAATGACAACGCTTGTGGGAAACGTGCTCGTTCTGGCGGCGGTGTTGTTTCTGATCGGACTGGCCGGGGTTCTTGTGCGGAGGAATATCATCTTCATCCTTCTTGGCATTGAAATCATGTTCAACGCCGCCGGGCTCGCCTTTGTGGCCGCAGGGTCGCGCTGGGGACACCCGGACGGCCAGATCATGTTCCTGTTCATTATTTCCATGGCTGCTGCGGAAGTATCGGTAGGCTTGGCCCTGGTGCTTCAGATGCACCATCGCTTCAAGACTTTGAATACCGATTCGGCGCACAGCATGCGAGGCTGATATGCTCGGATGGCTCTGGACGATTCCCGCCCTGCCGTTTGCGGCCGCACTGCTGCTGGGACTCGCCGGGCGGCGGTTGCCGCGCCGGGCGGTCGCTTGTATAGGGGCGGGTCCCGTGGGGCTGGCTGCGCTCATTGCGGGAGGTACGGCAATCGCGTTTATGAGCGCCGCTCCCGCACGCTGGAACTCCACGCCGGGCTGGAGCTTCACCCAGAGAATCTGGACATGGCTCGATGTAGCCGGCTTTAACCCCGGCATCGCTTTCCACCTCGACGCCCTATCCCTGGTGATGACTCTGGTCATTACGTTTGTGGGGTTTCTCATTCTTTTGTATTCGACTGAGTTCATGGCGGGGGAGGAAAATTACGCTCGCTTCTTCGCCCAGATGAATCTTTTCGTCGGGTTCATGCTCACGCTGGTTCTGGCCGACAGCTTCCTGCTTCTCTACCTCGGCTGGGAAGGAGTCGGTCTTTGCAGCTATCTATTGATCGGCTACTGGTACAAGGATCCTCAAAACGGCTACGCGGCCCGCAAGGCGTTTGTGGTGACGCGTGTGGGTGATACGGCGCTTGCGATTGCCCTTTTTTTGATCTTCACCCGGCTGGGGACTCTCCAGATAACAGAGGCCATGACCCGGGCCTCCTCCGCATGGCCTGTGGGGGCGACTCTCCCGACGGTTGTCGCGTTTCTTTTGCTTTTGGGCGCTGTAGGAAAATCCGCCCAAATTCCGCTCCAGACCTGGCTTCCCGACGCCATGGCCGGGCCGACGCCGGTGAGCGCCCTGATTCATGCCGCGACCATGGTGACCGCCGGGGTGTACCTGCTCGCCCGGACCAATATTATCTTTTCAATCGCCCCGGCAGCACTTTCGGCCGTCGCGGTGATCGGGGCGGCGACCCTTATCCTGGCGGGCTTTAGCGGCCTGGTGCAGCACGACATCAAACGGGTTCTCGCCTACTCGACCATCAGCCAGATCGGCTACATGTTCGTTGCCCTTGGCGTGGGGGCCTGGACTGCGGCCATCTTTCATTTCATGATTCACGCCTTTTTCAAGGCCCTGCTTTTTCTCGGGGCCGGCTGTGTCATCCAGGCCCAAAACGGCGAACACGACATATTCAAAATGGGCGGGCTGCGAAAGGAAATGCCCCTGGTATTCTGGACTTTTCTCATCGGCGGGGCTTCGCTTTCCGCCGTACCGCTCGTGACGGCCGGTTTCTACAGCAAAGACACGATTATCTGGAGTGCGTATTCTTCGGCGGATGGCGGCTTGTGGTTGTGGGGGGCAGCCATCGTCGGCGCACTTCTCACCTCCATGTACACCTTTCGAATGATCGTGCTGACCTTTTTCGGGCCGCTGCAAAAGAAACCCGTGAAATTGCCCGGATGGAAAATGAAGGTTCCGCTCGTGGTTCTCTCCGTGCTGTCGCTCATCGGCGGGTTTGTGGGTATCCCCGGGATTTTCGGAGGAGTTCCGGTGATTCTGGAATTTCTCGGAAGAGCGCTTCCCCCGTTCGTCGGCGAAGCGAGCCGGGCAGGCTATCAGGGTGTTTTTGAGGCCGTTTCGGGATGCATTTCCGTAACCGGTATCCTCCTGATAATTCTACTTATGCGTTGGCGCTCTTTTGCAAGGATTTCCGAATCCGGAGCGGGCAGGGGACTGCACCGGCTGTGGTTTACGGGCTGGGGATTCGACTGGCTCTACGACCTGCTGCTCGTTCACCCGTACGCCTTTTTAGCCCGGATCAATCGAAACGATATCATCGACTGGTTCTACACCGGGATCGGACGAGCCTGTCAACTGGCATGGCACGGCCTGGCCGAAACCGAAAACGGGCGCGTCCGCACCTTTGTACTGGGAATCGTCCTGGGTGCTGTCGTTTTCATCGGATTGGCGGTGTTTCTATGATACTCGTCTGGCTTCTCGCAATACCGGCGGCTGGAGGGCTCCTCGCGTGGCTTCTCGAAGGAGTCGATCGCAAGCTGCCCAAGTATGCGGCTCTAGCGGCGATGCTGGCCCAATTTGCTGCCGCAATTTATCTGGGCTTTCATCGCTCGGCCTCGATTGCATTCGCCTGGATCCCCCCGTTTGGCATCGGCTTCACAATCGCCTCCGACGGGCTGAGTTTTTTGCTCGTTCTTTTGACCGGTTTTCTCGGAGTCATGGCCGTAGCCTCTGCCTGGACTGAAATTAGTCAGAGGAGCGGCTTTTTCTACTTCAACCTGCTGCTTGCGCTCGCGGGCGTAACGGGCGTATTCCTGGCCCGGGACCTTTTTCTTTTCTATTTTTTCTGGGAAGTCATGCTGATTCCCACTTATTTTCTCATCGTTCTGTGGGGCTCCGGCAACAGGGTGTACGCGGGCGCTAAATTCTTCCTCTTTACGCAGGCAAGCGGGCTTTTGATGCTGCTCGCCATCCTTGCCCTGTATTTCCTTCACGGCCGCGCCACGGGCGTGTACACCTTCGATTACGCGGATCTTTCGGGCATCAGGATGTCTCCGGCGGTGGCCCTGGTGCTCATGCTGGGCTTCTTTTTAGCCTTTGCCGTAAAGCTTGGGGCCGTGCCCTTTCATTCCTGGCTGCCGGACGCCTACACGGAGGCGCCGACGGGAGGAAGCGTCCTTCTGGCCGGTCTTCTCTCCAAGACCGGCGCGTACGGTTTGCTTCGTTTCGCCGTGCCGCTTTTTCTTCCGGCCGCCCGTGAATTTGCTCCGATCGCCATGGCTCTGGGAGTCGCCTCGATCCTGTACGGCGCGTTGGAGGCTTTCGGGCAGACCGATCTCAAGAAAATGATCTCCTATTCGAGCGTCAGCCAGATGGGGTTTGTTCTGCTCGGGGTATTTGCCTGGAACCGGCTTGCGCTCTACGGGGTCATCATGCTGATCGTAAGTCATGGAATCAGCACGGGGGCGCTTTTTATCCTTTCGGGGGGATTGCAGGAAAGGCTCGATACGCGCGATACGGGCCGCATGGGCGGGCTGTGGTCTCCGATGCCCCGTTTGGGAGGTGCCGTCATGCTTTTCGCCATGGCCTCCCAGGGATTGCCCGGTCTTGGGAATTTCATCGGGGAATTTCTCGTGCTCCTGGGGGCTTTTCAGGTCAGCCCCGTCCTGGCCGGCATTGGTGCAACCGGGTTCATCGCTTCCTGCATCTATTCGCTGTGGATCGTGCAGAAGACCATTCACGGGAAAAACCTGGAAGGCTGGAATCCTCCCGATCTATCAATCAGGGAGTCGGCCGTGATGGCTGTCTTGAGCATCGCGATCCTATGGCTGGGACTCTACCCACAACCGGTGTTTACGGCTGTTAGACCCTCGATCGGGAGCCTCCTGTCCGAGCGGGCCGCCCCTTTGCCGCAAATCGGCTCTCAGACGGCTGCAGTCAAAGACTTGCGGGGGGAAACCCCATGACCGCTTCCGGTTTCCTGTCCCTTTCCCCTTTCTTATGTATCGGGGCGGCAGTCATCCTGCTCATGCTGCTCGTATCACTACGGCGCACCTACACGGGTGCTGCCGTCCTGACTCTTTCGGGACTTGCCGCAGCGCTTGCCACGCTTCCCTTCATGGCAGGCTCGAACCCCCATAGGCTCTTCCTGCTGCTGCTAAACGGCTATACGGCCCTCTATGCAGGCCTTCTTCTTCTGGCTGCAGGAGCATCGGTGCTCTTCGCCTTCGATTACTTTAAAAACTATGAGAGCAACCGTGAAGAATTCTTCATTTTGCTCCTCCTGGCGACGCTGGGTGCCATGGTTCTTGCGGCCTCCGACCATTTTGCAACCGTTTTCCTCGGTCTCGAGCTTCTAAGCGTCTCGCTCTATTCCATGATCGCCTATCCCCGCAAGACTGCGCGCCAGATCGAGGCGGCCATCAAGTACCTGGTTCCGGCCTCGGTGTCTTCGGCGTTCCTGCTTTTCGGCATGGCCCTGATCTATGCCTATTATGGACGTATGGAAATTGGCGGCATCGGCTACGCTTTGCGGGCGATTGCGTTTCCCGCGGGAAGCCGGTGGATGCTCGCAGGCCTTGCGATGGTAGTGCTCGCCCTGGGGTTCAAACTCGCGCTCGCGCCCTTTCACCTCTGGACGCCCGATGTCTATCAGGGAGCGCCCGCGCCGGTCACTGCCTTCATTGCGACCGTTTCCAAGGGGGCGGCTGTCGCCATCCTGCTGAGGCTTTTTACTCCCGGAGACATCCAAAGAAACAGCACTCTTTTTTGGGTCTTCGCCACCATCGCCGTAGCCAGCATGGCGATCGGGAACCTGTCGGCCCTCCTGCAGAACAATGTAAAACGCATCCTGGCCTATTCCTCGATCGCTCACCTGGGCTACATCCTCGTCGCATTCCTGGCGGGCGGGACAAGGGCGGTCGATTCGGTCACCTTTTATCTTGTCACCTATTTTCTCGCCACCCTGGGTTCTTTCGGAGTGATTGCCGTGCTCTCCCGCCCCGGACGGGAGATGGAGGAACTGGAGGACTACCGGGGGCTTTCCAGACAACACGCGTGGCTTTCCGGCGTGTTTACGCTCATGCTGCTCTCCCTGGCAGGCTTGCCGCTTACCGCCGGATTCATCGGTAAGTTCTACCTGGCGCTTGCAGCAGTCGGCAGCGCTCTGTGGCTCCTGGTGATCATCCTCGTTTTGAGCAGCACCATCGGTCTATATTATTACCTGCGCGTCATTGCGGCCCTTTATGGTGCTCCGGCCGATCGCCAGACCGAAGCACCCGCACCCCGTTTCTCTATTCCGGAAAGGCTTACCCTTGCGGTTTTGGCCGTTTTGCTGTTTTGGATCGGCGTTATGCCGGCACCGATCATAGATTTTATCCGGACAATGGTGCATTGACTTTCCTGCACGTGCCCCGGCTTGATTTGCCATAGATTATTCCGATTATAAGCCTTAACTTAATTTTATAGGAATACATCCTTAAAATTCTAAAGATTCAATCAACCATCTGGATCGAAGGGAGGCTATACATGTCGTCGCCTTTTGAAGGGCATGGCGCGGGAGGGGACCCCTCGGCAAGCTTTATTGACTTCAATACAACAATGCTGCGGACATTTACCAACATGGTCCGGAGTAAATTTCTGTTCTGGATGGGGCTCATGCGCTATTCATCCAGTTTCATAAACCCTTTCTGGCTGGTTTTGAACAACTTCAACGCCATGGAAATGATGCGGTTCGACGGGTCCTTTCCTCTTTTGGAGAGCACCGACCTGATCGAGCTGCTGCTCTTTGAAATGGACGTAGCCGCCAGGGGAACGATGGCCAGCATTTCCACCTTTAACGAATACAATGCAAAGGAACTGAAAGAGGTTCTTTCCTCTATCGGGGACCTGCTGCCAAACGGCAGACCGGAAGATTTTCTCCGCTACTCCGAAAGACAGCTGAAGATCATGGACGCTCTCTACAACGCCTTCCCGCGAGCAGTCCGGGAAATAGAACCCGAATACGGCCTGCACCTGGATAGCGGCGGCTACATCAAAACGGCTGAAACCGAACGGTTCGAGCTCTACCAGGTGCTCCCGACGGAAAAATCCGTTCGGGTCCGGGAAGATGGAAAACCCATGATCATTATTCCCCCTTACGTGCTTGGCGCCAACATACTCGCTTTTTTGCCCGGAGAGAAAAGAAGCTATATCCACGCCTTCGCCAACCAGTCCATTCCCACCTACATCCGGGTGGTAAAGGACATCGCAAAAACTCCCGCTGTTCAGTTGATGACGGGAGAAGACGATGCACTGGATATGAAATATTTCAGCGAAGTGCTCGCGGCAAAACACGGAAGGCTCGTGACGTTGAACGGCTATTGCCAGGGCGGGTTCATGTCCGTGATAGACATTCTGTCAGGACAACTCGACGGACTCGTTGACGCTCTCATCACCAGTGTCGCCCCGCTCGACGGTTCGCGCAGTAAATCCATGGTAGAATACATCGAACATCTCCCGCCCCGATTCCGCGACCTGGGATATGCCTTGAGGAGACTGGCAAACGGCAACCAGGTGGTCGACGGCAAGATCCTGAGCTGGGTTTTCAAGCTCAAGAGTATCGAAAATGAAGCCCCGTTCCTGAGTTTTCACCGGGATTTGATGATGTTCGACCGGGGCGCCGGAAAGCCCCCCGTAATCAGTAAGATTGCCGCCGCAATCAGCCGTTGGCTTACCGAAGACATTACGGATATTCCCATCGAGATCACCCGGCTGAGTTTCGATTCCTATACAAAGCCCGTTTCCAAAGACGGGACACTGCCTGTGAGACTTTTTGGCAAACCGCTTAATTTCAAGCGAATTGCGGAAAAAGGGATCAAGTGGCTCATTTGCGCTGCGGAAAAAGACGACCTGGTAGACCTGCCCGCAGCCCTTGCGCCCCTGGATTTCGTCGATGCGGAGGTGGCGATTTTCCCCAAGGGCCACGCCTCCATGGCCACGTCCTGGTCTGCGCCTGCAGCCTCCTGCAGCCTGGAGACAAGGGACATGTCGGAGTGCGACGTAGACCCGCAGCTGCGCGCCAAATCGGCGGGCGGAAAATCGCGAAGCCCGGTCCGTTTCCACCTGGAGCTCGGGTAGGGCTTCGTTGCCGGTTGCTGGTTGACTGATGATTTTCCACTTCGGTGGAGAAGCGCGGTTGATTGTCGGCCCGCCCGTCTTAGTTTTTGAAAGCGAGTGAGAAAAGTGTGGAGAGATGCTTATGGGAAATGAGAATGCAGAAAATGCCGGTAAGGCAGGAGGGAAGGAAGAACTTGGCTTCGCCACGAGTGAGCGGAAACTGCCGATTGAAGATTACGACAGCCTCACGGTAGAACAGGTGGTAAACCGGTTGGATACGCTATCCCGCGAGGAAGTGGAACAGGTGAAGTCCTACGAGCGGGAGCACAAGAATCGCAAAACTCTGATCGAGCAGCTGGAAAAAAGAGCCGCGTCTGGAGAGCCCTTGCGCGGGGAAGATGTGATCGGCTGGTTTGCCGCCTACCGGAACTGGATACTGGCGGGGCTTGGCGCGGCGGCCCTTGTCTGGTTGCTTCTCTGAAAGTCGTATCCGAAGATTTTGCCTCCGCTCTCTTCTTGCCTTTGCTCCTCAAAAAAGCAACTCCGGTAGAACCTCTACCGGAGTTTTCATGAGTCAATCGCGGGCTTGCATCTAGCGAGGCTGCCCCTGCTGCTGCTGATCGTGTTGCGGTTTATAGCCCGTTTGGCCGGGCTGAGGTGTCTGTAGCCCTTTTGGTTGCGACCTGAAATTCGATTGGTTATTGGGCTGTCTCATATTGTTTTCGGCCGTCTGGGACTGCCCCGGTTGAAAGCTCTCGACGACAATGGCGTTATGGCCTTCGAATTGTGTCCTATAGCCCTTTACGGTTACGGTCTGGTTGGCGAAGTGGCGAAGTCTCGCAGCCTTGGCGCCATTCAGACGGAATTTTTCACCGTTTTGGGCAACAAGACCTCCGCCACTCGTAACTTTGCCCGTGATGCTCTGCATATTTTTCTGTTGCGCATTGGTCTGCTGGCGCTGCTGCTGAACATCGGACTGCGGCTGTTGTCGCTGTTGCCGCATGCTGGGCTGCTCGGAGGACTGTTGTTGCTGGTTATTGTGGTTCATTTGCGGCTGGTGCATCGGCTGCGCCCCTTGTGCAAAGGCGACACCCCCGGCCAAAAATACGGACAGGACCGGCACCGATAAGGTTTTAAGCAATTGATTCATTGTGTCTTCCTTCCTGAAACGAATTAGGCTTCTAAAAAAATCTTGGAAGCCCATACAAACATGGTAATCATTTCAGCGACCTGGACACAATGGCCGGGATAATTCCCTCCTAGACCCGCGATATCTGACCAAGGAAGAGCCTTCCGAATTTCGCTTTCGGAAGCGGATTGCACTCCCCGGGATATGCACCGGGTCAAAGGGAAGAAAAAACCCGGCAATCAAGCTCGGCAATATCCGGACTCTTGCTTTCAATCGTACGGGGCGCCGACCTTCATCGTGATCTCGGTTACAGGAGGAAAATCATGGAACCATATACCCCTTGTCAAATTGGTATATAATGGAAATTATAAAGATATTGTGACGAATGGTCCAGTTTGTATACCCAATTTCTACCTCCCAATATCCCCCTTTGCACAGCAACTGGCATGCTATACATTGCAAATTCAGTGGCAGGGGACCGGTTACGTCAGGAAATTTTACATATCGGGGGCCGAAGCCGCTCGACGGGATGCGCGATAAATAACATGATTGCAATGGGTTAGGTAGTCGGTATTTATGTTGCCTTTTTTATTCATCTGAAATGTTAAACTTTTTTCCCGGTTTATAGGAGGATGGTGCTAGATGAGAAAAGCCACTATCATTATGACATGTGTATCTCTGCTGCTGGCAGTAACCTGGGTCGCCAAGGCCGATTCGCTGTATCTTACCGCCAATTTCAATAATATTTATCTAACAGGTTCAGGTTTAAATAACCCGGTTGGCGGTGGATCGATTGCCGGCTCTAAACTAAACGGCAAATTACTGCCTTATGATTTTTGCATTGGTCTCTATACCGATGTTTATGTTCCCAAAACGTACGATGCGTTTGTAACTAACAATGGTACAGTAAACGGTGGCAACGTTAAGATTAATAACGCAGGTGAAATAGCGTGGCTGCTTACCACATACGCAAGTCCACAAATGACACATGATCAACAGGTAGCTATGCAGGCTGCGATATGGCACATTGAGTACAGCACACCTGGTAATATAGGTCTATCTACTTCAGCTTATGGTTCTGACGTATTGAATTACTTCAAGACGTATATAGGTGATGTTAATAATGGTGTATATAAACACAATGACTTTTCCCTTACTGGATTTGACTGGATTACGCCGTACAGTTACAATGAGTGCAATCATACCTACACGTATTATCAGCCCCAAATTACCGCGACTCCGGAGCCTTCCAGTCTGCTTCTGATTCTTAGCGGCCTGTTTAGCTTATATGGATTGAAAATATTCCGGAAGAAGTTTCAAACTGCCTAGTCTAAGATCAGCGCGGCTTTTTGAAAAGAAGGCAAGTCTCCATTGACTTGCCTTCTTTTCAGAATTCGTGAGGGGCGCTGAGGTCGCGCGCGGAATGTCAGGCGCAAGCAGCGAAATCTGGCGCTGAGGCGAGGAAAATGTGCTGCTAAGCGGATGCCGAATCAGAGCCGCTGAGACGGTTTGTGTATGAGTTCTCCGCGCTCGACATGTATTTACTTATTCTTTAACTCATCCCACTTATAATCAATCAACTCGAGAAGCACGCCGTTCACCTTCTTGGGGTGAATGAAGGCGAACTCGCAGTCGCGAAACGGCCGGGCCTTTTCGCCGGTGGGGGCCGGGATGAAGGGGTAGCCCTGGGGTTCGAGTTCCTCGATGGCCTCCCTTGTCTTGTCCACATTGAAGCTTATGAGCATTACGCCTTCCCCGTTTTTTTCTATCCATTTTGCAACCGGGCCGTCCGGGGTGGTCGACTCCATGAGCTCAAAGCCGATTTCTCCGAGCCAGTACCGTGCTACGCGAATCTTTTCGGGTTCGTCCACGTAGGGGTCATCGGGGCCGGGCTTGCCCATGATGGGTTCCCAGATTTTCATCGCCGCGTCCAGGTCCTTTACCGCGATGCAAATATGGTCGACTTTATTGACTTTCATCGTTGGCTTCTTTCTAGAAGTGGGCCGATTCCCCACTTCATGTCCGGTCCCGTAAGAAGGCCCCGGCGGCAATGGTTGGGAAAGGTACCTGTCGGGGTGCGCTCCAACAGGTTTGTTGGGGGTCGCGTTGCTCACCCCAACCTGCCGAATACGGTCTGCTGCGGTCCATAATGTACCCGTCTCTGTTCGGGATTGAAAGAGATCTTTCTCCTCTGGCCGAGATCTTCGGGGGAGGGTGGAGGGGAGAGCGCAGGGCGGCTTGGATTGCCGCTCTCCGGGCCTCTTCTCCCTGCCGGGGAGAAAATCAAAAAGCCTGGAAAAAGAGGAAAAGGGCAGTGCGAGCAGGGGGATTTCGCGTTAAAAATCCCGAAAACCGACCCGGACGATTTTTGCCTCCCGGGCTTTTTCGTGGTAGGTTCTGCACATTGCATCATTTTGATTTTAAATGGAAAGTTCCGATCCACAACCATTGGGAAAAGGAGGGAGCATGCCGCGTCTGCCCGAATTTTTGCGGGGAGGAAGAGTTGATTACTTCGGCAAAAAACGGATCAAAAAGGATGTGGCCATTTTTATCGAAGAGTTGAATTTCTGGCTCGACAGGGTTTTCCTCTACCAGAAAGACAAAAGCGGCCGGGAGGCCGAACGCTTCCTGCGGCAGCTTTCCGAGGGGGTGAGCGGGGAACTGGCAGGTATCATAAACGAGCGAAGCCTGGAGAGGCGAGGGTAGTGTCTATCCGGAAACCCGGGCGATGAAGGTGGTGGGCACGATGTTGCCAGTGCCCACCACGTGTGCCATATTGCAGTTTTAGTCTCACCTTTCTTCGCGTCTTCGCGGCTTCGCGTGACACACCACCCATGCCATCTGCTTGCATCAAGCATCGGGCCAGAGTCGGGTTGCGAGTTTTCTCAGCTCATATTTTTGCACTTTCCCGCTGGCGGTAAGCGGGAGTTGTGTGACAAAACTCACGTATTTGGGCACCTTGTAGTTGGAAATCTTCCCGCGGCAAAAATCCTGGACGTCTTCGGGGGAAAGCTCGTAGCCTTCCTTGGCGATCACGAAGGCGCCGACCTGCTCGCCGTACTTTTTGCTCCGGACTCCGACCACCTGGACATCCTGTATGCCTTCCATACGGTAGAGGAACTCCTCGATTTCTCTGGGGGATATGTTTTCGCCTCCCCGGATGATGAGGTCCTTGTGGCGGCCGGTTATGCGCAGATACCCTTCTTCGTCCATCACTCCCAGGTCTCCCGAAAGGAGCCACCCGTCTTCGAGGATGGTTTTGGCAGTGGCTTCGGGCATGTTGTAGTAGCCCTTCATGACCGAGTAGCCGCGGCAGCAGACTTCCCCTTCGACCCCCGGGGGGAGCGGTTTATGGGTTTGAGGCTCCCTGATGGCTACCTCGATTCCCGGGAGAGCCTTCCCGACCGTTTCCACCCGTTTTCTCACCGAGTCGGTGACGGTGGTCTGGGTCATGACGGGAGAATTTTCCGTAAGGCCGTAGCAGATGGTGATCTCCCGCAGGTACATCTTCTCCATCAATTCTTCCATCGTTTTTACGGGGCAGGGCGAGCCGGCCATGATGCCGGTGCGCAGCGTGCTGAAGTCGAATTTATGGAAAAGCTTGTGCTGCAAAACGGCGATGAACATGGTCGGAACGCCGTAGAGGGCCGTGCACCGTTCGCCTTCGACCGCAGACATGACCGCTACGGGGTCGAAGGTTTCGAGAATGACCAGGGTGCTTCCGTGGTTTACGGCGGCCAAAACGCCGAGCACGCAGCCAAAACAGTGGAAGAGGGGAACAGGCAGGCATATTCTGTCTGCGGGTCCGAGCAGCTGGTTTTTCCCGATCCAGTAGCCGTTGTTTCCGATGTTGTGATGGCTCAGCATGACCCCCTTGGGAAACCCGGTCGTGCCGGAAGTGTACTGCATGTTGACCACGTCATCGGGGGTGAGTTGCGCCTGCCGCGCCCGGTAGGCTTCCTCGGACACAAGCGGGGACATCGAGAGGAGCTCGAACATCGAATACATTCCCCTGTGCTTTGCGTGGCCGAGGAAGAGCACACGTTTCAGATGCGGGAATTTTTCGGCTTTGAGGTAGCCTCTCGGCATGGTTTTCAGTTCCGGAACCAGCTCGTAGATCGTCTGCACGTAGTCGGTGTCCCGAAAGCCGTCGATCAGGAATATGTTTTCGCACTCGGACTGTTCGAGCAGATAGGCGAGTTCGGCGCTTTTGTAATTGGTGTTGACCGTAAGGAGAATGGCGCCGATTTTTGCGGTGGCAAACTGCAGGGCCACCCAATGAGGCACGTTGGTGGCCCAGACGGCGACCTTTTCGCCCTTTTGGATTCCAAGGGCCATGAGCCCTTTGGCAAGCTGGTCCACCAGATCGCCGAACTCCCGGTAGGTGAGCCGCAAATCGCGGTCATAGTAGACGACCGCGTCGTTATCGGGATATTTTTCTATTGTTTTATCGAGTATCTGCCCCAGGGTGAGGGACTGGAGAATCGGGCTTTCCATTATCTGATTGTCCTGTATTTATTCCGGGATATAGAGGACTGCATAGATCTCGGCTTTGGGGCCAAGGCAGCTGACGTAATGAGGAACCAGGGAATTGTAGTAGGCGCTGTCCCCCGGTTTTAAAATGGAAATCTCCCGGCCATAGTGAAGCTCGACCTCGCCGGAAATCACCACGATGAACTCCTCGCCCTCATGAGAAGAAGGTTTTTTGTCCTCGGCGGGTTCGGGGAGTATTTCAATGAAGAAGGGCTCCATGTGCCTGTCCTTTTTCCCCCGCCCCAGGGAATGAAACTTTAGGGCAACCGGTTTTCCCTTGCCCTTGGGCATGCTCAATTCTTCCTTGCGCTCCCCCGTGCGCACGATGAGCGGGTCCTGGCTGAACTGATCGTCCAGAAATGTACCGAGCCGCAGCCCCAAAGCCCGGGAAATCTTCAAAAGAGGGCCAAGCGAGGGGTAGATGTCCTCCTCTTCGATCGCCCGAATGAAATCCACATCGAGGCCGCTGCGGTTCGAAAGCTCCTCCCGGCTGACGTTTTGCCCCTCGCGCAACCGTAACATCCGCGCTCCAATTTTACCATCGCTGTTCAATACGAAAACCTCCCCGATCTAAAGGATTTTAGCCACAAAACTCGTTGCTTGATGATAGAGTACGCCAATGATTGGTGAAAACATTTTCTCATAACCGAACCGGCTCTTTATTGCAAACCTTGATTGGGCAAATTCCCCGCCCGGCTCCCGACAATATCCGGCCGGCAAGATTGTTTCCATGCAGGGTTTGGAATTGAAATTTGGTATTGTTTTCAGTAGAATGCAACTCGGCTTGGTGATGCGTTCTTCACTGCCTGGTCCAGGAGAGTGTTTTTATGGCTGAATACCGACTTGTAGAGCGTGTTTCCCCGGAACAGCTAAACCGGTGTGTCCAGGATCTGGCGGAGCGGATAAACCGTGACTATTGTGGGAAAAATCTGATTTTGCTGGGGGTTTTAAACGGTGCTTTCATCTTCATGGCCGATCTTGTCCGGCGTATCGACCTGCCGATCCGGGTGGATTTCGTGCGATTGGCCAGCTACGGGGACAAGGCAAAGAGCAGTGGAAATGTCAGGATCACTAAAGATGTCGAAGTTGCTCTGCAGGGAAGCCATGTGCTGATCGTAGAGGACATAGTCGACTCCGGGGTGACGCTGCGGTGGCTGCTCGATCACATTTCCGCTCTGGGCGCCGAATCGGTCAAATTGTGCGTACTGGTGGACAAACGGGAGCGGCGCGAAGTCGAAATTGCTCCCGAGTACGTGGGGCTGACGGTGGACAGCGGCTTTCTGGTGGGCTACGGGCTTGATTTTTCAGAAAATCACAGGAACCTGCCCGGCATACACGAAGTTTTGTTCGAAACAGGTGTGCCGGCATCCGGGGAAATCCCGTCTGCCGAAGGATGAGGAATGGCAATAATAGTTGTTACGTGCGAATCCTGCGGGTCGCGGTTTCGCCTGGATTCCGACAAGCTCAACAAGCCCCGTAACAAGGTGCGCTGTTCGCATTGCAAAAATGTCTTCGTTGTCGAACAACCCGAGGAAAACGATCTGGTCCATATCGAAATCTCGGAGGAAGAAGGCGGCTTTTTGCCGGAGAGCGATTCCGAGGAGATGGAGCAGTTTGTGGCACCCGAGCCCGCGCGGGAACGAAGGGAGCCCTCGGAACGCTCCACCGGGAAAAGAAGGCTCCTGGTCGCGGGAATTGTGGCCGTTCCCCTCATTGTGATTGTTGCGGCGGCCTTTTTGTGGGCCGGTCGGATTTTGAAACAGAAAAAGCTTCCCGTGGCGGCAGCAAAGCCCGAGGTGACCATCTCGAACAATGTAAAGGCCTTCTATCTGGAAAATTCGCACTCCGGAGAGGTGCTCGTCATCGAGGGCAAAGTGCTCAACAAGTCTTCTCGTCCCGTCAGTTTTGTGATGATAGAAGGTAAATTGTTCGACAGGAAGGACAACGTCGTCTTAAAACAGAGTTGCTATGCGGGCAATCCGATTTCCCGCAAGGACATCACTCGGCTAAAGCTCTCGGATATAGAAAAGATGATGATGAACCGGGAGGGCCAAAATCTCAAGGACGTCCGGATTCCCCCCTCAGGTGAAGCGTCATTTCTGCTCGTATTCCATAATCTTCCGGAGATCAGCACTCTTAGCAACTACAGTGTGAACGTTGTCAGTTCGGAATTGAACTGAGCGGGCATGCTGCACCTTTCTTGCATTTGAGCCAACTTATTGAAGTAACGAAAAGAATTGACAAAGACCCTTTTAGAAGATAAAAAGGCGCGTGTTCAAGCTCCCGAATAAATAGGCAATTATGACGGTGAGGCCAAAATCATGCTGGATGTGAAATTCGTTCGAGACAATATGGAATTGGTTCGCCGGATGCTCAAAAACCGCCGATCCGATCTCGACCTGGAACCTCTTCTACGACTCGATGAGGTACGGCGGAGCCTTCTGGTCGACGTGGAAGAGAAAAAGCACCGGAGAAATGTCGCATCCGAAGAGATTTCCCGGCTCAAAAAGGAGAAAAAGGACGCCTCGCGCCTGGTTGAGGAAATGAAGGAATTGGGTCAGGAGATCAAGGCGATCGATCTGCGCTTGAGCGAGGTGGAGCTTGAATTCAGACAATATCTTCTGAACCTTCCGAATGTGCCCCACGACTCGGTTCCTGTGGGAATCGATGAAAAGGACAATCCGCAAGTTCGCACCTGGGGAGAAAAACCCGTTTTTGATTTCGAGCCCAAGCCTCACTGGGAGATCGGCGAGCAACTCGGGATTCTCGATTTCGAACGTGGAGCAAAACTCGCCGGGGCCCGGTTCACCCTGTACTGGGGGGAGGGGTCGGCGCTCGAGCGCGCACTGTACTGCTTCATGCTCGATGTTCACACGAGGCGGCACGGCTATACGGAAGTCCTGCCGCCGTTCATGGTCAACAGTTCGAGTATGCAGGGCACCGGCCAGCTTCCGAAGTTCAAAGACGACCTGTTCAAGCTGGAGGGATGGGATTACTGGCTGATCCCCACAGCTGAAGTGCCGGTTACAAACATTCACAGCGACGAGATACTGGACGAATCCGCACTGCCGCTAAAATACACGGCCTACACGCCCTGTTTTCGCTCGGAAGCGGGCTCCCACGGCAAAGATACCCGGGGGCTCATCCGTCAGCACCAGTTCAACAAGGTGGAGTTGGTGAAATTTACCCGGCCCGAGGAGTCCTACGAGGAACTCGAAAAGCTTCTCGAAAACGCCGAGACGATCCTCCGGGAACTGGGCATCCACTACCGGGTCGTTTTGCTGTGCACCGGGGACATGGGCTTTTCGTCTGCCAAAACATACGACATCGAAGTCTGGCTTCCCGGCCAGAACACTTACAGGGAAATATCCTCATGCAGCAACTTTGAAGATTTTCAGGCGAGGCGCGCTAATATCCGTTTCCGCCAGAAGGGGCGAAACGGGACCAGGCTTGTCCACACGCTCAACGGTTCGGGGCTTGCGGTAGGGCGAACTTTGGTGGCTATCCTGGAGAATTTTCAGCAACAAGATGGGACCGTAGTCATTCCTGAAGTTTTGCGTCCATACATGGGAAACAGGAAGGCGATCCAACGAGGAGTAGTGTCATGACCAAAAGTGAGTTGATTGAAGCATTGGCCAAGGCTGAGGGGATTACGTTAAAAGCTGCTGAAATCGCCGTCAATGTAACCTTTCAGAGCATGGAGCAGGCCCTTGTGCGCTCCGATCGTCTGGAAATCCGGGGCTTTGGCAGTTTCAAGGTCAAAGACTATGAAGGCTACAAGGGCAGAAACCCCAAAACGGGAGCTCTGATCGAGGTGGCTTCCAAAAAGTTGCCCTTTTTCAAGGTGGGAAAAGAACTCAAGGAAAGGGTCAACGAGGTGGAACCCGAAGATGCCAGGGTTACGGTGAAATAGGGCAAAAGCTTCGATCCGTTGCATTGCCGAACATGGAACGTCAAGCCGCCAATAGCCCACCGGAGGGTTTTGCGCTTTTGTAGGAGCGAGTACCAGCCGCGACATGTCTGTCGCGGCTGGTACTCGCTGCCGCGGAACCTTCCGACTCTCAATTCTTTAATCCTGTTGTCCCTCCCCTCACTCCCTGATAAAGAGCAGGTACAGGTTGACGCCCAGAAGAGCTGTCGTGCCCCCTACAAATAACAGCACATCCTGCAGATGCACCCGGCTGCCCGATGATGACGCCAGCGTATTTTGGGCAAGAAGGATAAAGAGAAAGATGGACACCAGGGCGATGATCACCTTGAATTTCTTTTTCCAGAGCAGGGAAATGGCAATCGGCACGGTAACGAGCCAGGTATAGGGGTTTTTGGCTACGACGGCCAGGTCGATCTTGTGGAGTTCCCGAAGAATCGTGGGCAAGTCGTGGGACGCCAGGAATTTGCAGGCAGAATGATACATGCGAACCAAACTTTCTTTCACCGGGCATTTCTCCTCTCAGTAGGCAATCGTAAAGCTGGTAAATTCGCCCGTGCAGGTCTCCTCGCGGACTTCTACTGCTTCCACGCGGCTGAGCGGGCTTCCGCTGTGGCACCAGGCGAGCATGTTTTCCACCTTGTCCGCCTCTCCTTCAAAAAGGGCCTCGACCCTGCCGTCGGGCAGGTTTCGAACCCATCCGAAAACCCCTGACACCCTGCCCGCATCGCGGGCATAGGCCCGGAAGAAAACCCCCTGAACCCTTCCGCTGATCCACACGTGCACTCTTCGCTTTTCCATTCGCTGCTCACTGTTCACTGTTGAGTGTTCTCAAAAATTGCTCTTCCTCCATGATTTGTACCCCGAGCTTGCGAGCCTTGTCCAGCTTGGAGCCGGGGTCCGCACCGAAAACAACGAGATCGGTCTTTGCGCTGACGCTCTCCGTCACCCTGGCTCCGCGCGCCGTAACTTCCCGCCCCGCCTCCTGGCGGCTCATCGAGGAAAGTCCGCCGGTAAATACCACCGTCTTCCCCGCCCAGAACCCGGCCTCGGCGATCTTTCCCGGTTCGGGGTTTTCGATGGTCACCCCCAGGGAGAGCAGGGTGTCTACGAGCGCACCGTTTTCCGGGTTGGAAAAATAGGTCGCTATGGCGCTCGCCACCTTTTCCCCTATTCCGCGCGTCTTTTGGAGTTCCTCGATTCCGGCCGAGCGCACCGCTTCGAGCGAACCGAAACTGTTTGCGAGAAGATCGGCGACTAAGGTTCCCACATGACTGATGCCCAGTGCGTACAGGAACCGGGAAAGGGTCACGCGTTTGCTCCCGGCGATGGAATTAAGCAAATTTTGTGCCGATTTATTCCCAAATCCGGGGAGATTTTCCAGATCTTCCAGTCGCAGCCGGTAGAGGTCCGACACGGTTGCGATGATTTTTTCGTCGATAAAGCGCGAGACGATACGCTCGCCCAGCCCGTTTATATCCATTGCGTCGCGGCTCGCGAAATGAACGATCGAGCCCGGGATCTGGGCGGGAAAGTTGCGGTGGACCCACCGGTGGAAAGAGTCGTCGG
>JAKAJS010000271.1:0-2500 GCA_021813685.1 Deltaproteobacteria bacterium
CCTCCCTCGCTGTAACCGCTGAAGTAGAGCAGTACGCTCTCCATGGGTTTGCCTCGCCACATCTCCGCGGGCGTCTCCCGGAAGGAGGGAACCAACCAGTCGCCCGGGTCGAGCGCTGCCGCAACCCCTATCTGCGCCTCCTGTCCCTTTGTCGGCGCAAATGTCCCTATCTTGCCCTGCCGCTGCAGGATCAGCATCCTCTCGTCAAACCTTCGCGCAAGCACCATCGCCCGATAGAGTTTGAGCAACAGTTCCTCGGAAAGCTGCGGATCGAGGGCCTCGTCAATTCGCCCCTCCTGGTCCAGAATCGAAAGATACCTGATATGGTGTGTAAGATCGATTTCCCGGGTTGGCATTTTCCTCTTTCCCGCCTCTCGAATGTAAATAGTAAATGAAAACCAAAATCGCCCTTTGTAACGCGCATCCAATATAAGTACGGGCTATTTCACCCGCCAGAGGGCCAGAGCCCGCATCGGTCCGCAAAGAAAAAATGGTGGTTCAAATATCAGGATATATACCTTCTCCGTATGGATTTACAGATTTGTATAACTATCTTTTAAAGGAAATGGAGGTTTGGGGATGCGTAAAAGAGATCCGTCCCAAAAATCCTGGGCCGAGCCCTGGAAGATCAAAATGGTCGAGCCCGTTCGCCGGACGACTCCCGAATACCGCAGGGAGCGCCTCCGGGAGGCGGGATACAATACCTTTCTTCTCGCATCCGAAGACGTCTCCATAGATCTTCTGACCGACTCGGGCACCTCGGCCATGAGCGACTACCAGTGGGCCGGGTTGATGCTTGGAGACGAAGCCTACGCGGGAAGCCGAAATTTCTATCACCTGGAGGCAAACGTCCGCAAATTCTACGGCTACAAGCACGTGGTTCCCACCCACCAGGGCCGGGGCGCTGAGCACCTGGTCGCGCAGATCTACATTAAGAAGGGCGATTTCGTTCCGGGAAACATGTATTTCACCACCACCCGCATGCACCAGGAACTCGCCGGGGGAGCCTTCGTCGATGTCATCGTAGACGAGGCCCACGATCCTGAAAGCCAGGCGCCGTTCAAGGGAAACGTCGACTTGCAGAAGCTCGAAGACCTCATTAAAAAGGTCGGTTGCGAGGCGATTCCCTACGTGAGCCTTGCCGCGACCGTAAACATGGCGGGAGGGCAGCCCGTTTCCATGCAAAACGCGCGGGAGCTTCGCGCCCTTTGCGAGCGCTACGCCATCCCGGTGCTGCTCGATGCTACCCGGGCGGTCGAAAACGCCTACTTCATCCAGCAACGGGAGCAAGGGTACCGGGAAAAGAAGGTGGCTGAAATCCTTTTCGAGTTTTGCTCCTTGACCGACGGCGCCTGGATGAGCGCCAAAAAGGACAGCCTCGTAAACATCGGCGGTTGGCTGGCGTTAAATGACGAGGAAAAATTCGACGCGGCCCGAAACCTGGTCGTGGTCTACGAAGGGCTCCACACCTACGGAGGGCTTGCCGGAAGGGATATGGAAGCCATGGCCAGGGGCATCGAGGAATCGGTCGAAGACGACCACATCCGCGCGCGGGTCGGACAGGTGGAGTATCTGGGACAAAAACTCCTCTCCTGGGACGTACCGGTCGTGCTCCCGATCGGGGGGCACGCCGTTTTCCTCGACGCAAAGCGCTTCTATCCACACATCCCCCGGGAAAACTTCCCGGCCCAGACCCTGGCCGCCCAAATCTATCTCGAAGCGGGCGTGCGCACCATGGAGCGGGGAATCCTTTCCGCGGGCCGCGACCCCAAGACGGGGCAAAACCGGCTCCCGAGGCTCGAACTCGTTCGGGCCGCCATTCCGCGCCGCGTCTATACCCAGGCGCACATGGACGTCACCGCCGAGGCGATCGAGGAAGTCTACTGGAACCGCAAACGGGCAAGCGGCCTGAGACTCATCTACGAACCCCGCTATCTGCGCTTTTTTCAGGCCAGATTGGAGCCTGTGTGACAAGGGGGAAACTCCCTGCCAAAGCGCATGGTTACCGCCTTTCCCATGCCCATTTCCCACGCCTCCGGGACGGTTTTTTTGCTTTCCCTTCTTTTTTTCTGTTGACTCCCGGAGGGGCTTGAGGGTATATATGCGCTGCTTTCGCGGGGAAGCAAGGCTAGTAACGATCCCTGGTAAAAAGGTTAACACGCAAGAGCGGTCCTTTCCTCGGAGTTACCCCGGTCTTTAGAAGTCCCGACGGTGTGAAGCAAGAAGCGGTGCGAGTGAGTCGGGACAGAGGGAAAAATTTCGAAGAAGGCAGGCTCTTTTTTTGTTGACACGCGAAGGCAATGTGCTAAAGTAGCGGGATTCGCTTCGGCGGAAGGAAAAAGAAAGCGGTTGACAAGCAAGACGCTTTCGAGTAGAATGACAACTCCCGGGAATGTCCGGGCGTGCTCTTTGGAAACTAAATAGCGGACAACATGTAAGTGTGCATGGGCCTAAAGAATTCCATTTGAATGGTTTTGTAGGATTTAACTGGAGAGTTTGA
>JAKAJS010000271.1:5000-32615 GCA_021813685.1 Deltaproteobacteria bacterium
GAAAAGTACCCCGGGAGGGGAGTGAAATAGTACCTGAAACCATTTGCCTACAAGCAGTGGGAGGACGGTGATGGATCCTTCGGGATCTATCTGTCTGACCGCGTGCCTTTTGCATAATGAGTCAGCGAGTTACTCTTTGTGGCGAGGTTAAGCCGTTAGGTGGAGCCGAAGCGAAAGCGAGTCCGAACAGGGCGTCTTAGTCGCAGGGAGTAGACCCGAAACCAGGTGATCTATCCATGGCCAGGGTGAAGGTAAGGTAACGCTTACTGGAGGCCCGAACCGAAGAGGGTTGAAAACCTCTCGGATGAGCTGTGGATAGGAGTGAAAGGCTAATCAAACCTGGAAATAGCTGGTTCTCCCCGAAATGCATTGAGGTGCAGCCTCGAAGTAAGAATGCCGGAGGTAGAGCACTGGATGGGCTAGGGGTCTTACCGGATTACCAAACCCAACCAAACTGCGAATGCCGTCATATCGTCTTCGGGAGTGAGACTGCGGGAGATAAGTTCCGTGGTCGAGAGGGAAAGAGCCCAGACCGTCGGCTAAGGTCCCCAAATAGGCGCTAAGTGGAAAAGGATGTGGGAATGCACAGACAACCAGGAGGTTGGCTTAGAAGCAGCCACCCTTTAAAGAAAGCGTAATAGCTCACTGGTCTAGTGTGCCTGCGCCAAAAATTTAACGGGGCTAAAGCGCCTTACCGAAGCCGCGGCAACCACGCCTTGTGCGTGATTGGGTAGGGGAGCATTGCACAGACCTGCGAAGGCGTACCGTGAGGAGCGCTGGAGGGAGTGCAAGAGATAATGCTGACATGAGTAACGATAAAGCGGGTGAGAATCCCGCTCGCCGTAAGCCTAAGGTTTCCTGGGTAAAGGTCGTCTGCCCAGGGTTAGTCGGTCCCTAAGCCGAGGCAGAAATGCGTAGGTGATGGGAAACAGGTTAATATTCCTGTACCACCAGGAAAGCGTTAATAGCGATGGGGGGACGCAGGAGGGTAAGCCATCCGGGTGTTGGATGTCCCGGTATAAGCCCGTAGGCGGGAACGGTAGGCAAATCCGCCGTTCCATTCAAACGCCGAGAGGTGATGTGGAGGGGGAAACCCCGCAAACTGGCCGATCCCATACTGCCAAGAAAAGCCTCTAGTGAGTTTTCCAGGTGACCGTACCGCAAACCGACACAGGTAGGCGAGGAGAGAATCCTCAGGCGCGTGAGAGAACCCTGTTTAAGGAACTCGGCAAAATGACACCGTAACCTAGGGAGAAGGTGTGCCCTCATCAGGTGAAAGGACTTGCTCCTGGAGCCGAAGGGGGTTGCAGAGAAGAGGCGGTAGCGACTGTTTACTAAAAACACAGGACTCTGCTAAGTCGCAAGACGACGTATAGGGTCTGACGCCTGCCCGGTGCTGGAAGGTTAAGGGGAGATGTCATTGCGTATTCGTACGCGAGAAGCGTTGAACCGAAGCCCCAGTAAACGGCGGCCGTAACTATAACGGTCCTAAGGTAGCGAAATTCCTTGTCGGGTAAGTTCCGACCTGCACGAATGGCGTAACGACTTCCGCACTGTCTCAAACAGGGACTCAGTGAAATTGCAGTCTCGGTGCAGATACCGAGTACCCGCGGCTAGACGGAAAGACCCCGTGCACCTTTACTATAGCTTGGCATTGGATTTTGGGCGTGTATGTGTAGGATAGGTGGGAGGCTATGAAGCGGGGGCGCCAGCTCTCGTGGAGCCACCCTTGAAATACCACCCTTATGCGTTTAGAGTTCTAACCCGGAGAAGTGAACCCTTCTCGGGGACAGTGCCTGGTGGGTAGTTTGACTGGGGCGGTCGCCTCCAAAAAAGTAACGGAGGCGCGCGAAGGTTCCCTCAGGCTGATTGGAAACCAGCCGTAGAGTGTAAAGGCAGAAGGGAGCCTGACTGTGAGACAGACATGTCGAGCAGGGACGAAAGTCGGTCTTAGTGATCCGGTGGTTCTGTATGGAAGGGCCATCGCTCAACGGATAAAAGGTACGCCGGGGATAACAGGCTGATCTCCCCCAAGAGTTCACATCGACGGGGAGGTTTGGCACCTCGATGTCGGCTCATCGCATCCTGGGGCTGGAGCAGGTCCCAAGGGTTCGGCTGTTCGCCGATTAAAGCGGTACGTGAGCTGGGTTTAAAACGTCGTGAGACAGTTTGGTCCCTATCTACCGTGGGCGGAGGAATTTTGAGGGGGTCTGTCCCTAGTACGAGAGGACCGGGATGGACGGACCTCTGGTGTACCAGTTGTTCCGCCAGGGGCAGCGCTGGGTAGCTACGTCCGGAAGGGATAACCGCTGAAAGCATCTAAGCGGGAAACCCGCCCCAAGATTAGAATTCCCGGGGAGCAATCCCCCTGAAGGCCCCTCGTAGACTACGAGGTTGATAGGCCGGGTGTGTAAGGGCAGTAATGTCTTGAGCTAACCGGTACTAATAGGCCGTGCGGCTTGACCATCTTTTTACTCGCAAGGACAACCCGTCAAGATCAGGAAAGACAAAGGCACGTTACCCCTATACGGTTTTGAGCACCGTCACCCAATTTGGGGCGGTGGCAATGGCGAGGAGGCCACACCCGTTCCCATCCCGAACACGGTCGTTAAGCTCCTCTGCGCCGATGGTACTGCGCGGGCAAACTGCGTGGGAGAGTAGGACGCCGTCGCCCCAATCTCAATAAAAAAACCCCCTCGGACCAAAAGGTTCGAGGGGGTTTTTTGCGTTCGGCGCCGTGCGCTATAGGTCCAATTTGTCCTATAAGTCCTATAATAGGTCTTATAGGACCAATAGGTCCTATAAATAGGTCCTATTGGTCTTATTGGTCCTATAGTTTTTTCAAGGAGCTACTGTGGACGAACCAATCCTGTTTGTGGCTATCGGCTGCGGCCGTCTTCCGGGCATGCTCGAGCGTGCGGCAAGGCATCCCTTCGTGGTGTTGGGAACGCTGAACGGGGAGCTTCTTCGCGCTCTATCCTCGCGTGCCGGCGTGGGCGCGCCCGACGCTGTGGTTTATTTCTATGAATCGGGCTGAATCAGCCCGCGCCGGCTGGTTGCGGCCGGAATTGTCGAAAAGATCTGGTTTCCCCAACCTGAAGAGGCGTTGGATGGCGTGCTGCAGGCTGCTTTTGGAAGGTATTTCGGTGCCGACTGGGACGAAGTTCTGGATGCGTTCGATAAAACTTTTGCCTACAGCGCCGAAAATAACGGTTACTTTTCGGTGCGTGGCCTGAGGCGGCTTGAAAACCTGACGCTCGAAGAGCTTCTGGTAAAGGGGGCGCATGAGCTTTCGGCGAATATCATAGCCAGTTAGCAGTCCGAAAAGCTTTCTCCGACAACCGCGCCGATCACCGATCCTATGATGGCTCCGGCGGCAAACTCCGAAAACCAGTGAATGGTCATCGAGACGCCGACTCCGATATAGAGTGCGTAGAAAAGGGCTGAATAGCGAAGAGGCCGGTTTTGCGGGTAGAGCTTCCAGAGGGCTGCTGCCATTGCGAAAGCCACTGTGGTATGAGACGAGGGCCATCCCCAGAAGGCGCCCCCGCGCAAAAGACCGAGGCGAAAGCCGTGGCTCGCATCGGTCAACCCGGCAGGGGAGAAGGTGCGGGGTGGGGGGATTCTGCCCGTAAAAATCTTATAGAACGAGGAGATGGCAAGGGCCAGCAGGGCTGACTGTCCGAGGGCGAACGCCGTGGTTTTCCCTCTCAAGGATCTGCCGATAGCGCCTGCTGCCAGGAGAAGGAGGGGAGCGAAAATCGGCAGAAACATTCCGAGAACGACCGCCGGAAAGAAGATCTCGTGGAGTACCGGACGTCTTGTGAAAAGAAAGTAGCGCCAGTCGAGCCTGCTTGTTACGATCAGGTACGTGAGGGCGATGGCCAGAGCATGCCACAGCAGATTGCGGCCCGTGAAACAGCGTAATACGTTCCGGGGAAGTTGGCGAAAAAATCCTCTCATCAGAGGTCGGGTCCGCTAGGAGTGGCACAATTGGTTTTCCCGGACGAATTCTTCGAGATAAGCTCGCAGCTTCTCGCCAATTTCGGGGTGTTTCAGACCCATCTGAATCGTTGCCTTGATGAAGTTGAACTTGTCGCCCGTATCCAGCCACTCTCCGTCCAACTCTTTTCCATAGATCGTTTCTCCGTTTGTCATAAGAATTTCGAAGGCGTCTATCAGCCGTATTTCTCCGGAATTTCCCCGTTTCATGGTGGAAAGGATTTGGAATGTCTCCGGGGTGATAACGTATTTTCCAACGGCTACGAGGTTGGACTTGGCGAGGTGTGGGTCCGGCTTTTCTACCATGCGCCTGATTTCATAAACCGAGCGGTCCACTTCATCGCCCTCTATGACGCCGAATTTGGACACCTCCTCGATCGGGACCCTACTCATGCCGATGATGCATTTGTGGTACTCTTCGTAGCATTCGATGAGTTGTTTGGAAGCCGGAACGGAGCCGTCATAGATGCAGTCGCCAAATAACACCAGAACGGGTTCGTCTTTGGTGATATGGGCGGCCTGCAAAACGGCGTGGCCGTCGCCAAGGGGCATGGGTTGGCGCACATAGGAAAACTTGGCGAGTTCGGAAATGGCGCGAACCGCGTCCAGAAGGTCCGCCTTGCTTTTTTCCACGAGAGTTCGTTCCAGTTCGAAGGAAATATCGAAATGATCTTCGATCGCTCGTTTGCCGCGGCCGGTAACGAAGATGATTTCCTCGATGCCCGAGGCCACGGCCTCCTCAACCAGGTATTGAACCACGGGTTTATCGACGATGGGAAGCATTTCCTTGGGCTGTGCCTTTGTTGCCGGGAGAAACCGGGTTCCGAACCCTGCCAGTGGCAGTATAGCTTTCTTGATTGCGCTCATTATGATTACCCCTTGTTCTGAGGTGAGTGATCTAGTCCCGCGCCCAATGAGACGGTCGGATTCCAGTTATGGAAAAAGTCGGAAGAGAGGTCAAGCCATTTCTTAAATTTGGAGCGGTGGAGAGGAATTCGTGGGGC
Organism: Deltaproteobacteria bacterium; assembly: GCA_021813685.1. GTDB lineage: Bacteria > Desulfobacterota > Syntrophobacteria > Syntrophobacterales > Syntrophobacteraceae > SbD1. The sequence continues at coordinate 10,007 of JAKAJS010000271.1, forward strand.
GAAGCGGGGGCGCAAAACAGGGTCATGGCTGATTAGCGGAGAAGACTTCCCTGCGGGGCACCGTTTTGGCAAAGGAACGAAAAAATTCCCGTTAGCCCTGATGGCAGGCTGCTAAAGACGCTCATGTCTTGATATCCAAATGGGTGCCAACGCTTGGGTCCGTTACGGCCTGGCCCGAACCGGACGGGTTTTTGTTTGCACTTGGCAGAGTCAGTTGGGACACCATCTGGCTAACGTCGTTAATCGTCGTTCCAAGCTCTCTTGCCATTTCGGAGACCGTATACCCCTGATTCATGAGCAGTCGCAGTTTGCTCAGGTCCTTGGAACCCCAGGGCGGGTCCTTGCTCTGGTCCAATGTGGCGGTTGTGGATGTGATGGCTTTGATCGCTTCGATGCTCATGGTTTCCACCTCCAAAGGTCCGCAGGCGGATGCCGGATCTTCCTGCAGGACCAATACGACACGGTATGCGAAACGCTCGCATTTTCCTAATCGGCTGTTTGTCGTAAGAACTTTACAGGAAAAATGAAATGTTTTTGCGATAAGCTTTTTGGGGGTGCATCGGGGAAAGGCAGGAATTAGTATTCATTATGGTGTGACTGGTACGGCGCAGCAAAGTGGGAGGGCGCGATGGGGGAGATACTCGATCTGGAATCGTTTCGCAAGGACTCTTCTGAGCTTCCTTTGACCACCGAGCGGGGATTAAAGCTCCTTGGGCTGGAGAAATGGCCCGGAAACTGGGAAATCTGGAAGGAAGGGATCTTTTTGAACGGACTGGCCGCGATCGTCAAACGAAACGGGGCAGCCTGGGTAAGGTTTAACCGGGAGAGCATCCTGGAGGAACTCGAGCGCTTCATGACTTTTTGAACTCCGCGTTACCTGACTCGCCCCGCCAAAAATCCATTCTCGAAAACTCTTGCAGTACTGTTTCAAACCACTACAATCCCGCGCACTTTGAGGATTGTGGATGGTTGTGTATGAAATCAGGCGCTTCGTATTTTTCTGGCTCGCGCGGGTGTTTTCGGCCGTTTCACTGCAGGTTTCCATGGTTGCCGTAGGCCGGCAAGTCTATTCCCTTACCGGAAGTGCGTTTAAGCTCGCCTGGTGGGGCTTGCCCAGTTCTTGCCTATGGTCCTTTTGTCGGTTGCGGCAGGGAACCTCGCCGACCGCTCTCGATATGGCGCAAATCTACGCGGTTGTGGCCCTTCTCGGCGCTTCTCGAAGCCTTGAGCATCCGAAGATGTCCGCACCGTTGCCAAAGCTCGTTGGAGAATCTTTGCTGCCGCGGGCAGCCGCGAGGATGGCCTCCGCAACGCAGACTGCGTGCATCATCGGTCCGGCCCCGGGGGGCCGGGTTCGCTCTTTTCCGGCATCACCTTCAGCGCTCCTCAAGCTCGACGTGAGGTGGTTTGGGTGATAGTGGGCGTTCGAAACCGGTTCGGCCCCCTTCTTTGGAAAAGCCTCTACTCCTGGAGAAGCGGCAGGGTTTTCGGCGGCTGGCTGAACGAAAAAAGGGTCGCCTTGGCCTCTACAAAATGGAAGGTAATAAAGGTTTCATCGTCCGGTCCTTTGGGGTAAATCCTGAGAAGAGTCGGCGCCTCCTCGAAGGCCTGGACCTTCGCCTCCCTGCTCCCGTCGAAGGCGATTTTGCCTCGCACGCGAAGCCAGGTGTCGTCAGCCCCCTTGTCCGATATCTCGATTTCCGGGTTTGCAGCCAATTGTTTGTAGACATTTTTCGTGGTGTTGGTGCAAAAGTAGAGAAGACCGTTTCTTTTCATCACGAACCCGAACGGCCGGACTCTCCCCTTGCCTTCGTCCACGGTGGCGAGGTGAAAAACCGGGTTTGCCTTCAAATATTCATAAGCGCTGTTCAATTTCTCCTCCTTGCAGTCTGGTTGCCTCGTAACGCCTGTTTTCCCGGACTTTTCCGGAAACCTCCGGCCAGTGTGACGTAGCTGTTTCTGGATAACACCGGGCACGGGAGGTTGTCAATGGGACGATCCGTACTCTATGCACGGGGAAAAGGTTGTAGAAAGAAGTTGCGCCGATCTCTCAAACTATTGACAAAAGCCGGAAGCTTTGCTAAACAATGCATCTCTTCATTCCCCGGTAGCTCAATGGCAGAGCGGGTGGCTGTTAACCACTAGGTTGGCGGTTCGAGTCCGTCCCGGGGAGCTGGATAAAAAAGGGCTTGGGAGAAAATTCCAAGCCCTTTTTCGTTTTTAAATCGAGGTTTTCTTCAACCACCAAAAAGCGCGCGGGCTCTCGCCCCCTGCGCCGATACGCGGCTCTTGAGGGGGTTTCCCTTGTGTCACGCGGTAGCTCGAGTTAATGACCCGTATCTGTGCTCGATCTCAGTCCAAGCCCTAGTGCAGCATCAGCTGCATCTCCCGGAGTCGTTTGATTTCATCGCGAAGCGCGGCGGCTCTTTCGAACTCCAGGCGGGAGGCGGCTTCCTTCATTTCCTTTTCGAGGGCGAGCAGTCGCTCATCAGGGGAAGCGGTGGCCTGCGGATCAAAGCCTGTCTGCGGCTCGAAGACGAATTCGGATTCGCGCGGCTTTAGGCGGTATTCCGCAAGAATGTCCGAGATCTCCTTTTCCACCGAGCGCGGGACTATATTGTTTGCAACATTGTATTCGAGCTGCTTTTTGCGCCGCCTGTCGGTTTCGTGGATGGCGCGGCTCATCGAGTCGGTGATCGTGTTGGCGTAGAGGATGACCGTTCCCCGCACGTTCCTGGCCGCCCGACCCGCCGTTTGAATGAGAGATCTCTCCGAGCGCAGAAAACCCTCGTTATCCGCATCCAGAACGGCCACAAGAGACACTTCCGGAATATCGAGCCCTTCGCGCAGAAGGTTTATTCCAATCAGCACGTCGAAGGCGCCCAACCGCAGGTCCCTAACCGTTTCGATCCTGTCGATCGTATTGATGTCCGAGTGCATGTAGCGGACCCGGATGTCGAGTTCGGCCAGGTATTCGGTGAGGTCTTCGGCCATTCTCTTGGTAAGGGTTGTCACCAGGACGCGGTGGCCCTCCTGTATTTGCTTTCGGATTTCCCCGATGAGGTCGTCGACCTGGAAATCGGCGCGCCGCACTTCGATTTTCGGGTCGATAAGACCCGTTGGCCGGATGATCTGCTCGACCACGCGCCCCTTCGTGTTGGCGAGTTCGTAGGGGCCGGGGGTTGCGGAAACATAGATCGTCTGTTTTACTCGCCTGGTGAATTCCTCGAAGTTAAGAGGCCTGTTGTCGAGAGCCGAGGGGAGGCGGAAGCCGTAGCGAACCAGGGTCTCCTTCCTCGCCCGGTCGCCGTTGTACATGCCTCGAATCTGGGGGACCGAAATGTGGCTCTCGTCAATGAACAGGAGCCAGTCGGAGGGGAAATAGTCGAGCAGCGTGTAGGGGGGGGAGCCCGCAGCGCGCCCGTCGAGATGTCTCGAATAGTTTTCTATGCCGTGGCAAAAACCCAGTTCCATGAGCATCTCGAGATCGTACCGGGTGCGCTCCTCCAGCCGTTGCGCCTCGAGGAGCTTGCCTTCCCGGTAGAAGTATTCGAGCCTTTCGGAAAGCTCGGACTTGATGGACTTGACCGCCCGCTCCAGGGTTTCCTCCGAGGTGACGTAATGGGTCCCCGGGTAGATGTCGGCACGGGGCATCTGCCGCAGACTCCTTCCGGTCAGCGGGTCGATTTCCTTTATCGAGTCCACCTCGTCGCCGAAAAACTCTATGCGTATCGCCAGGTCTTCTTCATAGGTGGGAAACACTTCGATGACGTCTCCCCGCACGCGGAAAACACCGCGGTGAAAATCGTAGTCGTTTCTTTCGTACTGAATGTCGACGAGTTTCCGCAGCACATCTTCCCGGGGAATTTCCTGGCCGACCTTGAGCTGCAGGAGCATGTCCCGGTAGGTCTGCGGCGAGCCCAGGCCGTAGATGCACGATACGCTCGCAACGATTATTACGTCGCGCCGCTCCAGAAGCGAGCGGGTTGCCGAGTGGCGCATCTTGTCGATGGTTTCGTTTATGGAAGAATCCTTGGCGATATAGGTGTCGCTCTGGGGAATATAGGCTTCCGGCTGGTAATAATCGTAATAGGAGACGAAATACTCGACGGAGTTTTCCGGAAAATAGGATTTGAACTCGCCATAGAGCTGGGCCGCCAAGGTCTTGTTGGGAGCCATCACCAGGCTGGGTCTGGCGACCCTGGCGATTACATGGGCCATCGTGAAGGTTTTGCCCGACCCGGTAACTCCCAGAAGGGTCTGCTCCGGGACGCCTCTCTCTATAGCCTCCGCCAGTTTTTCAATCGCCTGAGGCTGGTCCCCGGTCGGTTCGAACTGACTTTTCAACAGGAACGGTTTCATCTGCGAAGACCTGCTTGCATTGTGGCAGAATAGAACAGGCAGAATCCGGCTTTTCTCTGTTCACCAGTCACTATTATATCATGGCAGGGGAGGACAGGTAAGGAGGGTTTCGTGCAGGAGAGGGTCGAAGCGGCCCTCTCCCAATGGGGATATATCAGGCGCCGTCGAGGCCCGATTTCGACTTTTCCATGAGCCAGTGCTCTGTATCGACATAGTAGAATTTCAAATCGGCCAGAAGAATATAGTGGGACCGCTCCTCAGCTACCATGTGATTGAGAAATTCGCGCTCGGCAGCTCCGGAAGCCTCTTTGAGTCTTGCCAAAAACAGCTCTATGCCCTTGTTTTCAAGCTCCATGCCCGATTCGATCGCCGCCACATCGTCGAGGCATGCCGCGGAAACCGTCTCGCGCTTTTGCTTGAGCTTTCGCAGCACTGCGGCCCGGTCGGGAGCTTCGATATCATAGAACCGGCAGGCATCGACGCCGTTTCCGCCCTTGGAAAGATCGGCATAAATCTGCTGGAGCCTTTCGAGGTGCTTCTGCTCCATATCCTGCAGCATCCGGAAAGTTTCCGCGCCCACCGAGTCGGTGCACTTTCCCGCTGCATCGGAATAGAAGGATTTCATCTTTTCCTTTATGTCAAGGGCCACGCACATGATGTCGAGCAATCGGGCGCCTTCATCCTTCATTGTCTTCTCCTTACTGAACCGGGTGTGCCGCGGGAACCTGGGGCTGCGCGGGCGCCGCCGGCTTGGCCGGCTGGGTTATGGGAGCCGCGCTGTTCATAAGGCTGGCGCCCCCCTGGCTAAACCCGTGCCTGCCCGCTATGGAAAGAAGAATGCAGGTGATCATGAATATGACCGCCGCCCCCGTGGTCAGCTTGCTCATGAAGGAACTCCCCCCGGAGCCGCCGAAAAGGGTTTGGGAGGCACCCCCGAATGCCGCCCCCATTTCCGCGCCTTTGCCCGACTGGAGCAAAACGATGACGACAAGCGCGAGGCAAACGATTACGTGAACCAGTATGACCAGTGTAGTAAACAACTTTGAATTCTCTTTCGCCTAAATGGTGAACTGAACGAGGCTTTTGAACGATCCGACTTCCAGGCTGGCGCCTCCGACCAGTGCCCCGTCAATATCCTGCTCGGACAGGAGCGCATCGATATTAGACGGCTTAACCGATCCACCATATAATATTCTTATCTTGTTTTCAATCGTTTTGTCGAAAAGCGCGGCGAGCGCAGCCCGGATACAGGCGTGCACTTCCTGCGCCTGCGCGGGTGTGGCGGTCTTGCCGGTGCCGATCGCCCAGACCGGTTCGTAGGCGACCACGACCCCGGCCATCTGCGCGGGGGAAAATCCCCTGAGGGCTCCTTCAAGCTGTCTGCGGACGACCTCGAAAGTCTGTCCCCGCTCGCGCTCGGCGAGCACCTCCCCGACGCATACAATCGGGTCCATCCCCGCCTTGATGACTGCGGTGGTTTTGAGCCTCACGGTTTCATCGGTTTCGCCGAACAGTTGGCGGCGCTCCGAATGGCCCACGATCACGTAGGCGCACCCGAGGTCCTTCAACATGGCGGGAGAGACTTCCCCGGTAAAGGCGCCCTTTTCCTCCCAGTGGCAGTTCTGGGCCGCGAGGCTGTAACCCTTTTGCCGCAGAATTTCCCGCAGCGCGTGAAGGGCAGTGAAGGCGGGGGCGATGACCACTTCCCGGTCGGCCAACGGGCCCGTTTCCTTTTGGATCGATTCAACGAAGGCAACCGCTTCGCTCAGAGTCTTGTGCATTTTCCAGTTGGCCGCGATAAGGGGCCTTCTGTCCGGGTTCATTGTTGTCTCCTGTTATTTTCCCAGCGCCAAAACGCCCGGAAGCTCTTTTCCTTCGAGCATCTCCAGAAATGCTCCGCCTCCAGTCGAGATATAGCTGACCTTTTTTTCGGCCCCCGCCTGCCGTACGGCGGCCGCCGAATCTCCTCCGCCCACAACCGTCAGGGCGTCGAGCGAGCCCAGGAATTCGGCGAGGGCGAAGGTGCCGCGGTTAAACGGGGGGGCTTCGAAAACGCCCATCGGGCCGTTCCAGATGATGGTGCGGCATTTTGCGAGGGCGGCCTCGAAGGCTTCGAGGGAGTTTTGGCCGATATCGAGTATGCGCATGTCTTCGGGGACTTTTTCGACCGGGACCTGGCGCGCCTTTGCACCGTCGCTCTGGTCGGAGGAAACCACCACATCGACAGGCAGAAGGATCTGTATCCCCCGCTTCTTTCCGGCTTCGAGCAACCGGGAGGCCTTTTCGACGAAGTCGTCTTCGACCAGCGATTGGCCCGTTTCCAGGCCCCTGGCCTTAAAGAAGGTGTTGGCCATCGCCCCGCCGATGATCAGGCAATCGGTTCTGGGGATGAGGTTTTCGAGGAGCCCCAGCTTTGTGGAAACCTTGGCGCCGCCAACGATGATGGCCAGGGGCCGCTCGGGGTTTTCCATCGCTTTTTGGAAGTACTCGATCTCCTTTTGGAGCTGGTAGCCCGCGGCGCACACGGGGGCAAATCGGGTTATGCCCTGCACCGAGGCGTGGGCGCGGTGGGAGGCGGCAAAAGCCTCGTTGACATAGACATCGGCGAGTCCGGCCAGCGCCTCGGAAAACCCGGGGTCGTTTTTTTCCTCCTCCGGGTGAAAGCGCAGGTTTTCCAAAAGAAGCGCCTCCCCACCCCGAAGCTGCGCCACCAGGTTTTCCACTTCGGGGCCGATGCAATCGGGTGCGAGAGGAACGGGTTTTCCCAGAAGCGTGGAGAGTTGCTCGGCAGCGGGCCGGAGCGAAAACTCGCGTGCGACCTTCCCCTTGGGTCTTCCCAGGTGGGAGGCGAGAATGAGCCTGCCGCCCGCGTCCAAAACTTTTCGAATGCTGGGGAGCACTGCGCGAATGCGAAGATCGTCCTTTACGCGCTGCTCCTTATCCAGGGGCACGTTGAAATCGACTCGCATGAAGACTCGCTTGCCTTTGAGATCGACCTCATCCAGGGTTTTCACGGTGAATCCTCCTCGTGTGTGTGGACGCCGGCGGCGGGAAAGAGTGTGTGTCTATTCGAGCGATTCTCCCATCATCACGGCCAGGTCGGCCACCCTGCTCGAATACCCGAACTCATTGTCATACCAGCTGAATACTTTCACCATGCGGCCGGCCATAACGCTGGTAAGCCTCGAATCCACGCTGGAGGAATAATAGGTGTGGTTGAAATCCACCGAGACAAGCTCTTCGGTCACGTATCTGAGAATCCCTTTAAGAGGACCGTTTGCGGCCTCTTCAAACACCTGGTTGACTTCTTCGCGGCTCACCTCGCGCCCGAGCCGGCACACCAGGTCGACCAGAGACACGTTGGGCGTGGGCACGCGGATCGCGAGCCCGTCGAGTCTTCCCTTGAGATCCGGGATGACCTCGGCCACGGCGCGGGCGGCCCCCGTGGTCGTCGGGATCATCGATAAAGCGGCGGCCCGGGATCTTCTGCGATCCTTGTGCATCGAATCGTGCAACCGCTGGTCCATCGTGTAGGCATGAATGGTCGTCATGAGACCGTGCTCGATGAGGAATTTATCGTGGAGCAGGGAGGCGACCGGGGCAAGGCAGTTGGTGGTGCACGAGGCGTTGGACACGATGTGGTGGGTGCGGGGATCGTAGGTCTGCTCGTTTACCCCGATGACGAAGGTGGCGTCCATGTTCTTGCCCGGAGCCGTTATGATCACCTTTCGCGCCCCGGCGTCCAGGTGCTTCTTGGCGTCCTCGCGGTTGGTGAAGCGGCCCGTGCCCTCCAGCACCACGTCGACTTTCATCTCCCGCCACGGCATCTGGGCCGGGTCCCCGATTTTGAGGCATTTGACCGCTTTGCCGTCAACGATCAGTTCATCCTCCGTGCCCTGAACCTCCCGGGGCCAGACGCCGTGAACGGAGTCGTACTGGAGAAGGTACGCCAGCTCGGACGGAGTTGCCAGATCGTTTAGCGCAACCACTTCCAGAGGCATTTTCCTGTCTTTTATGATCTTGAAAATCGTTCGCCCTATGCGTCCAAACCCATTCAAAGCTATGCGAGTAGCCATTATGATTTCTCCTTTGAAGTTTGGCCCAATGCAACCTTCCGGAATCCAGCCAGAGCCGGATAAACCGGGTGGCTCCCTATAACTTAACAGTATTGCTCAAGAAATAAACCTGTGCCTCGGCCCGAAAATCCAAGTATGCACCGAAAAATTGAACCATTTTACCGCAATTCTTTTTTTATCGAAGATTTCACAGGCGAAAGACAACCCGGGTTCCGGGGTGCAGTTGCAGTCGGGAGGCCGCGTTGCCCCCGTTTACGGCGATTTCGACCAAACCGGTGCTCCCTGCCAGGGCCAGGGCTTCCCCCGTTTTCGCCTCCCCGTAGGTCTTTCGGATCGAAAGCGTCGATCTTCCCGCCGAAACCGTCCATTGCTTTGCAGGCGCCATTTTCTCCAGGACCTCGATCGCCACATTGGTGAGAGCGTTTCCAAATCGGTCGATGTGTATCACCTCGCCGTGCACCGTGTCTTTTGTGACTACGGGCTTCTCCCGGGAAACGGAAAGGAGATCGCACGGGGGGCCGAGCGTGTCGAAGGGGACCCCTGCGGCCAGATGAGCCGCAGCGGGTGCGAAGATGTCGCGGCCGTGAAAGGTATTGCTCACGGGATGTCGCCGCAGTGTGGCATTCTCCAGTATCCTCGCCTCCCAGTCGGTTTCCTCGTTTACCACAAGAGAAAAAAGACCGTTATCGGGACCTACAAAATAAGAAGCCCCCATCCGGATGGCAACCGGTCTGCGCTCGGTGCCCACGCCGGGATCGACCACCGCCAGGTGGATGGTCCCCTGCGGAAAATAGCGGTGGGAGGCATAGAGGAGGAAGGCGGCCGATCTCACGTCCCCCGGGGCTACGAGGTGCGAGATGTCTATCAGGGGCACGGCGGGACAAATCTCGAGGATCACCCCTTTCATCACGGCGACATAGTGATCCTGGAGGCCGAAGTCGCTCAAAAGGGTGATCGCGGGTACGTTCAAGGACCTTTTCCTTTCTCGAAGGTATTGAATAAATAGCAAAACTTTTGGTATTCTGCTAAGGATCGGGGAAAAGTGTCAATAGTTGTTTGCATATTCACCCCCGAATGCTCATGTTTGCCACTGAAGGAGGAGCCTAAATGACGCTAGAGGATCGAGAGCCGGCCATCGAAAAGCTGCTCGTTTTCGCCAGAGATGTGGTTTCGGGAGCGGGTGAGAAAGCCCTGGGGCTCTATGGAAAGGGCAAGGCGGCAGTCAAGTTCGATGAAGAACTTGTGACCTCGGCCGAGCTGGAACTGGCCGATTTTTTCAGAGAACGGCTCCATTCGGTTTTCCCCGGGCACGGAATCTTCGGGGACCCACTGCAGGTCGAAGACTATGTCCATGGAGAGAAGCGATACCTCTGGATATACGATCCCCTGGACGGGGTCGCCAATTTTCAGGCGGGAATTCCCATCTGGTCCATTTCTCTTGCGCTCCTGGAAAATTTCTGGCCGGTGTTCGGGGTGACTTTCATGCCGGTAACCGGGGAACTTTTCTACGCCGTTGCGGGTCAAAAGGCCTATTGGGGCGAGCGGGAAATCAGCATTCCGGCCACCGGGGAGATCAGCAACGAATCCGTGCTGCTCACCTACTCCCGGTTCCACAAGGATTACCGCTCGGCGTTTCCCGGTAAGATCCGCAACCTCGGGTCGACGGCCGCCCACGTGATCTATGTCGCCCGGGGACGTGCCGAGGGGGCGCTTCTGGCAAACGTGTCCTATCGCGACCTTGCCGCGGCCCAGATCATTTTGGAGGCGGCGGGCGGAAAGATACACCGCCTGGACGGCAGGCAGTTTTATCTGAGCGATTATTTGGGCGGGCAGCGCATCGAGCAACACCTCATCGCGGCCCCGGAAGGTTCGTTCGAGTCGATCCGAATGTACCTGCAAAAGATTGAAGAAGAGTAGCGGCGATTCCGTATGCGAAGAAGCTCTTCGGCACTGTGGCCGGATGCACCGGGGAGAGCCGGTCCGGCGAGCCGACAAAAAGCTCGGGCGATCCGGGTTCTTCTGATAGAAGACGACGAGGAAGATTTCTCCATCCTGGAAGCGATCCTCTCGGAAGTGAGTTCTGCGCGCTATGAACTCACATGGGCGCAGACCTACGACAGGGGGCTGGAAGAGCTTTGCAGGGGCGGCTACGATGTATGTTTTCTCGATTACCGCCTGGGGCCGAAAAGCGGTCTGGATCTTCTCTCCCGGGTCGCCAAATCGGCGACAGCGCCTCCGATAATCGTGCTTACGGGGCAGGGAGATTACCGCGTAGACCTTAAGGCCATGGAATACGGGGCCGCCGACTACATTGTCAAAGATGAGGTGAGCGCTCCTCTGCTCGAACGAGCGATCCGGTATGCGATCGATCGCCTCAAATCCCAGCGGGCCCTGCGCGAATCCGAAAGTCAGCTGAAGCATCTGGCGACCGCCCTGCTCAAAGTCCAGGAAAACGAGCGCAGAAAGGTGGCCGCCGAGTTGCACGACGATTTCGGTCAATTTCTTGCCGCCATGAAGTTTCACATCGAATCGGTTTTGGAGCGAATGGAGCCCGGCGACCCCTGCGCTCCGGATCTGCGGGAGCTTATCCCCGGGCTGCAGGGCGCCATCGAGCGGGTGCGAAACATGTATACCGAACTGATGCCCTCGGTATTGGACGACTTGGGCATTCTTGCCACACTCCGGTGGTTTTGCAGAGAATTTCAAGAAGAGCATCCGCACATCGCTGTGCAGTTCGAATTCGGGATCTCCGAGCAGGCGATAGCCCACGATTTGAAACTGGTGATTTTCAGGATTGTCCAGGACGCCTTCAAAAATGTGGCGGGCCATAGCGGTGCGAGTCAAATAAAGCTTTCGCTCTCGGCACGAGACGACTCTCTCAGTCTGGCCGTGCGCGATAACGGGAAAGGTTTCGATATTGTGCGCGCGCTCGCTTCGACAAGCAGCCACAACGGCCTGGGGCTCATGAGCATGAAAAGAAGAGCGGAGCTTTCGGGAGGCTCGTTCACGGTCGAGTCCGCCGAGACCCGGGGAACTTCAGTCTGTGTGCGATGGCACATAGAGTCTCGGCAGCCGTAGGGTGGGCTGAGCGTCAGCCCGCCGCACCAGACGATACTTTCCGCCCACCTGCCTGGTAATGTTACGATTTGGCGACAAGGGCTTCCGGCACCTCCTCTTCCTTTGATTTTCCTTCCATTTTCGCATCAAAAAAGTTTACATACTTCGAAAACACCCTACTCCCGAAAAGCCCTGGAGAATAATGATGCGCAAAACCTATGTGCTGGACACAAACGTACTGCTCCATAACCCGGACGCCATTTTTGCGTTCGAAGACAACAACGTGGTGGTTCCTTTTGCGGTAATCGAGGAAATAGACAACCAGAAAAAGCGTCAGGATGAGATTGGCAGAAACGCCCGGGTCGTTTCCCGGGAGCTCGACGCGCTCCGGGGCGAAAACAGGCTTTCCGAAGGTGTCGACCTGCCCGGGGGAGGACGGCTCACAATCGAACTCAATCACTCGGGCCGGGCGAATTTTCCGCAGGGGTTGGACCCGGAAAAATATGACAACCGGATCCTGGCCGTTGCCTACAACCTGAGTCTTTCGGGCAGCGAGCCGGTGACCCTTGTCACCAAGGACCTGAACCTCAGGATCAAGGCCGACGTGCTGGGGATTAAGGCCGAGGATTTCTACAACGATAAAGTCGATTACGACCGGTTTTACTCCGGCATAGAAGAAGCGCGGGTGTCTGCGCGGGACCTCGACAGTTTCTACAGGGAGGGAGGGCTCACCCGGCGCGGCGAGAGTGCTCCGCCCAATCAATTCACGCTTCTCAAGTCCAGCGAGAACCCTTCCCAGTCTGCGCTTGCCCGCTATTTTCGTGGTTCCTATCTGCCCCTGGCCCATGGAGAGGCAACCTGCTGGGGAATCCGGGCGCTTAACAAGGAGCAAAAATTCGCCTTCGAGCTTCTTTTAAACGACGAGATCAAGGTCGTGACCCTGGTGGGCCGTGCCGGTACGGGAAAGACACTGCTCGCCCTGGCGGTCGGGCTCGAAAAGGTCCTCGAAGAAAATGCTTACAGCAGGCTGCTCATCACCCGCCCCGTGGTTCCCATGGGAGAGGATATCGGGTTTTTGCCCGGAACCAAGGAAGAAAAACTCCGGCCCTGGATGCAGCCCATCTACGACAACCTCGAATTTCTTTTCAGAAACTGCCCCGAACCCGTCGATGCGCTTCAGGACCTGGAACGTAAAGGGATGCTCGAGCTCGAACCGCTCACCTACATACGGGGGCGAAGCATCCCCCGGCAGTTCCTCATCTGTGACGAGGCGCAGAACCTCTCCCCGCACATGATCAAGACCCTCATCACCCGTGTGGGGGAAGACACCAAGATAGTGCTTACCGGAGACCCCGAACAGATCGACAACCCGTACCTCGATGTGAGCAGTAACGGACTGACCTATCTTGTGGAGAGGATCAAACACGAGGAGATATCCGGCCATGTCGTTCTGACCAAGGGCGAGCGCTCGAAGGTGGCGGAGATGGGAGGCAAACTGCTTTAACGGAATGTTGTTTCGGGTCTCTTTCAGGTGGTTTGGGTGCATCTGGGCGTTCTCTTCTCAGAGGTGACTTTCCATGAAAAGAGGTCAAGATGACTATGTCGCGATATTTGTGGAGGCCTAAGTGTGACTCGGAGGACTGTGAATATAGCGGAGGCGAAAAAGAGGTTCTCGGAGCTTATCGGGCGAGTGGCTTTCGGGGGCGAGCAGATCGTGATCACAAAACGGGGGAAGCCCGTGGCCAAACTGACGCCTGTAAGACAGGAGTCCAAACGTCTTGGGAGGCAACAGGATGGCTGGAGGAAGAAGACGAGTTCTTTTCTCTTGTGGAGAACATAATTGCGAGCCGCGAAAGACACATTCCGCGAATACTTCAGGGGCAGTCTGAGAAGTGAGATACCTTCTGGACTCCAATATTCTGAGCGATGGTGAAAAGCGGCCGAATCCCAATCTGATCGATCATCTTCGCTTGAGGTCGCCCGAGTCCTTATTTACATCGAGCATCTGCGTAATGGAGCTTCGGTCTGGCGGCGGGCAGCGTAAGGATTCTGAAGTTTTCCGGGACCGGATCAACTCGGAGATACTTTCCCTGGTAGGGATTTTGCCATTCGATTTCCAGGAAGCTATGGCGGCCGGTGATATCCTTTGCTCTTTGACAAAGGCCGGTCAATTTCTTGGAATCGAAGATATTCTTATCGCCTCCACTGCCCTGAGCCATCGTTGTGTCATGGTTACGGCGAATGTTCGTCATTTTTCGCGAGTGGAGGCACTGAACATTGAGAATTGGCTCGAACCTGTCGGCTCTGGAGTCTGACCAGGTAGAAAGAGCCCTCGTCCGGGGTATGCCATAGGTTGCGCTGGTAAATCCGAACCACTGCTTGCCGTTGAAAACCCTCGTTGTTCTGTATAAAATGTAGAAAAGGTACAAAATACCGTGAGGTGGTGAATCATGACGACGGCAAATGCGACGGAAATGAGAAACAAGTTTGGGCGCTATCTCGAAAGGACACTTGTGGAACCGGTCATTGTGGAGAAGTCGGGCCGACAGGTGGCCGTTTTGATCTCCATGGAGGAGTACAATCGCCTTACAAAGCTCGAAGATGCCTATTGGGGAGAGTTGGCGCTGGCGGCTCAGAGAGAGGAGCGAGCGAGCAGGGAGGACGTAGCAGGGCTTCTTGAAAGGGCTAGGAATGCTGGCGCTTGATCTTCCGAAGTCTGCGCTTAAGTTCGTCGAGGCGCTTCCCCCAAAGCAATTTACCCAGGTCTTCAAGAAAGTGCTTGCTCTTATGAAAGATCCTGAACCGAACGATTCTTCCGATCTTCAAGGCTATCCGTTCAAAAGGGCCGACATCGGAGAATACAGGATCATCTACCACGCTGACCGGGATACTCTTCATGTGGAAGTGATCGGCAAGCGAAATGACGCCGATATTTATCGCCGACTTCGAAACCTGTGAAGCGGCCCACGATTTTGTAAAGAAGATGCAGAAGACCCCCTCATCGCTCCGGGAGCCATGGAACCCACGGCTTTTATTTATGGACGATGACAAACGTTTGCGAATAGATATTGTTAAGCGAAATTCCTTCTGCCAGCCCGGTTATATCGGTCGGGTCCTCGCCGGCCGCTCTCTCAAAACCCCGAACGAGAGTTTTTTGCCCGCCCGCCCTGTTCGCTAAGGCCAGGTTGTTGCGGCCGAGGGAGTCGAGTTCGGAGAGCATCTGTCCGGCCAGGTTCCTTTTATTCTTTTCCCCTTTGCACGAGACATATTTCTTGTAAGTGTATTCGATATCGCGCAACCGCTGTTCCGAGGCGATGAGATAGAAGGTCTCCTTTCCCGTCTTTTTATCGAGTTGAAACCAGGCATCGCTTTCCGGCACATAGTAGTTGTGGTCTATCCGGTAATCGGAGTCGAAGAATTTCGGGCTGTAGGGGAAAAGCATGGAGAGATTTCCCTGCGAGTCTTTGTAGAGCACATAGACGAAGCATTTTTTCCTGATCCGGAGCATCATTTTGAGCTTGTCTCCGGAGTGCAGGACCATGCCGGAGGTTACGGGCAGGGCCATGGGATGTGTCGATGCAGCGCGCAGTGCCCCGAAAGCCCAAAGCAGGGCGGGATCTCCTTCCCTTTTCGGAGCGCCCCATGCGGGCAACTGCAAAAAAGAGAGGGAAAGGAACAGCACGAAAAACGGAGCTGCGGCGGAGGAGAGCTTTTGGCCAAATCGCATGTATTTCCCTTTTTCATCGATTATAATTGCAGGAGAAGAATTTTACGCTTTCGCCCGGAGGGTGTCCATGGGGAAAAGGCGAGCGGGCGGGGGGCCTGATCCAGCCCCGAGGTGAAATCGGCGGCAGAGGGTTGGCTCCTCGTACAAAGCACTATCCCTTTCGCGCCCTTGCGGGAGCAAGTTTTCGAGGAAATGGCTGTTGACCCGGTGCGGGTTTCGGGATACAAGCCAGAGTAAGGAAGTTCCGAGAGGGGCAAGATGATCATAGGCGATGATGTTCTTGAGCAAATCTGCAAGGACATGATTGAAACAATCCTTCTGTGTCTGGGCTGTGCGACGAAGGGGACCATTTACAGAATCGGCCCCATGCCGGAGTTGCGTACGATTCGTGTGACATCGGGCGTCCGGGACGAGGTGAGCGGCCAGATCCTTTGGGGCATTCGCGAGTATTCCGACTACGATTATCCCGGAAAGTGCTGGGAGGACTATAAAGACAGGCCGGGGCGGTTGCTGGAGGCCATGGCCTGGTGTGTGGAAAAGGGCAAGAGCTGGACGGCCGACGACCCCAACCAGGATCGGCGCAGCGTTCGAAAGCAGGTTGCCAACGAAGCCGAAGATTACACCCACATGGAGCCGGTGCTGGTAAAGAGGAGTTACCTCTACGGGGAGCACGCGGACGATCTGGAATTTCCCCTCGATTACCAGGGGCGGCCGATCTGGAAAGATTGTGAAAACCTGGTGGTCGCGGTAATCAAGATTCACTTCAAAAAGGACTGCATCAAAAGAGGGGACAATTCCACAAAGGTCATCAAGAAATTGTCGCGAACCCTTGGCACGCAACTGCTTTCCCTCCACGTTCGGGAAACTCTTTCGGAGGCGCAGCAGGAACTGTCGCGCCAGCGTCTGCAAAGTTGCAATGTCCTCGCCCACGAGCTGCGAAACACACTGATCAAGCTGGGGTTTGTGTTCTCTGCCATAAACGCGGAGATCAGCTTTCTTCGGGAACAGTGGGAGTCGCAAATCTCTTCGGCTTGCCCGGAGTTGGAAAACAAGGGCGTGATTCTGGAGAGGCTGCGCGAACTGCTTGAAGCCAAATGCTCCCTGCAAAAATGTCCCGCGGGGCTCGAGGGGCTTTGCGAAAAGCTCATCGCCGAACAGTCCGAGCTTTCCGGAGTGGCGCTCCTGCCTGCTGTCGGCGAAAAATGGGTGGACAACAAAATCGCGCCCAAATGGCGGGCGCTGCTGGGGGAAGATGACGTATGGGGGGAGAGCCGCGAGGAGGTGGCCTCGCTCCTGGGGCGTCTGAAAAATGCGTTGTGGCTTGGTACAAACGAGGATCTTCCCGGAAGGCTCCCCCACCTGCCCGAGGATCTCAAAGCGGAGTGGCAAAAGCTCGCCTACACCGAATTTACCGCCGACAGGCTCGCGGAGCTCCAACAAATCATCGAGTTTCTGGACCACCCCGAGCTCAAGATCCCCCACAGGCTGCAGACGAAAAAAGTGTTGACCTTCCTCAAGGCTCTTGTCGAAACGATCCCCGAAATGGAAGAAAAGACAAATCGCATCATCTTCTCCCTGCGGAACGGTTCTTTAGGAAAGCATCAGTAATCGTAGAAGAGCTCCTCGCGGGTCAAAAGTTCGCATCCGGTCCCGGTCACCCGAACCATGTTTTCCAGTCTCACCCCCCCGAGTCCGGGCAGGTAAATGCCGGGTTCGACGGTCACGATCATGTTTTCTTCGAGCACGGTAGGGTTGACTTTTCGAAGAGCGGGTTTTTCGTGGACCGCAAGGCCTACTCCGTGTCCCAGACCGTGGCCGAAAAAGTCTCCGTAGCCGGCCTGCGCAATGAAATCGCGCGCCGCAGAATCGACCGTTACCGAATCGACTCCCGCGCGAATCTTCTCGATGGCGGCGAGTTGGGCGTTTCGAACCGTTTTGTAGATTTCCTTCAATTTGGGTTCGGGATTCCCCGCAGCCCACGTCCTGGTCATATCGGAGCAGTACCCGTCGAGCTTGGAGCCAAGGTCGAGGATCACCATGTCTCCGGGGGCGATTTTTCGCTCCGTCGGAACAGCGTGGGGAAGAGCCCCGTTGGGGCCGGCCGCGGCAATGGGCGGAAACGAGACGGCCTGTCCCCCCGATTCGCGGATCGTTTTTTCGATAAGCCAGGCCATTTCCTTCTCGGTCCTGCCGGGGGCCAGGGCATCCCACACCGTGTGGAGCGCCTTTTCGGTCAGCCGGATGGAGTTGCGGATTTTTTCGATTTCCCCCTCGTCCTTAATGATCCGCAGCGTTTCGACCAAGTCCTCGACGGAGACGACTTCGGCGGCTGGAAGGGCTTGGGCCAGAGCATTCTCCACCTCCCGCAGCCTTTTCACCGTGAGGAAATGTTCCTCGATCCCGAGTCGGCGGCATTTGATCTGTGCGAACAGGTCGGGCAAAATGGTCTCGAGCCCCCGGGAATAGATCTCGATGGTAAAATCCGGGGCTTCCATCCTCGCTTCTTCTTCATACCGGGGATCGGTCAGCAGGTATTGCTGGGAAGGGGTGATGAGCAGGCAACCGGAGCTTTCGGTGAGCAGGAGATCTTCGGCTTCGAATCCGCTGAGATACTGGCGGTTTTCGGGGACGAAGACGAGAAAGGCATCGAGTTGGTGCTCCTCCATCAATCCGCGAAAGCGCTTACGCCTTGTGGCAAAAAGATCTCTTTGCATGTTCACTCCCTTTCTCCCCGGCCCAGAACGGATTTAATGTGTTCCTGGACCTCGTGTATCTGTTCGCTCGTCGCCTGGGGGGTCAAATAGAAGTTTTCGCAATCCAGCGCGTCCACCAGGCCTTCCCGGTACATCTGAAACCAGAAGGGCATGGTCGGATGGAACCCTATAGTGGGGTCGGGCAGATCGGGGAATTCGAGAATGATGGTTCCCCGGAAGCTCTCCCGGATCCAGCGCAGGGCTTCTCTTCCGCGGCCCGCCCGCTTGGGACCGCAAACCTCCAGGTGATAGAGGGTGATTTCCTTCCTTCCGTCTTCGGTCAGACAGAGGCTCAATTGACCGCGGAAACGGTCGCGGACTTCAAAACAGAGGACCTCCATGGGGCCATAACCCTTTAGCACCGTCAGCAGGTCCGGAATGGAGAGGCTGCTGTAGTAGGCTTTCCATGTGGCGCCTTTCCAGTCGATAGTTGCCATGGGGGCAGACTCCCGAGACGCTTGGCCCGAATGTTTTCGGGGATAGGGGGAATGCGGAGCCGCCAGCCTGCGTTTGGCGGCCGACAACGCGCGCCGGATCAGTGGTTCCCATTCGGGGCAAAAGGGACCGCAATCGCTCTGTTCACCTTGAACGAGCAGGCAGGAGCTAAGGGGCGGATATCGTTTCAAGCAGTCCTTGCTTTCGAAAAGCAGAATTCAGAATCTCCTGCCTCTTTGGAGCACGACCGGGTATAGCCCCAGGTTCCTTATTTCAGGATAAAGCTCACACAGAGTGTTCCTGATTTCCTCGGTTCGCTGCATGACGGTTTCCACTGTCAGGGTGGGCGGCGTGTCGCCGCTGCCGAGTCGCCCGGCGGCGGGCCGCCGCTTCCGAGTTGCCCGCCTGCTTTGCGGGCGGGCATGCAATTCTTGTTATGATGATATCAGCCCGGGAGTCGTCATGGCCCCGCCACCGCCAAAGGCAGCGGCGCTTTCGGCCAGGCGATCCGGCTGCGGCGGTTCGCCGTGATCCGGCTGCGCCGGCTCGGCGCGCAACTGCCTCAACGCTTCATAAAGAGCAATTCCAACGGAGGTCGAAAGGTTCAGGCTGCGAACCCTGGCTCGGTCGATGGGGATTTGTACCATATTCCCCGGGTGGGAGACAACCAGCTGGCCGGGCAGCCCCCTGGTTTCGGGCCCGAAAACGAGGCAATCGCCCGGCTGGAAGGAAAAATCGAAATAGGGTGTCTGCGCACGGGCCGAGAAATATATCAGGCGCGCTCCGCGCATATCGGACCGGGCCGCATCGAAATCGGGGTAGTGTTTCATGCGCACATACGGCCAGTAGTCCAGGCCCGCCCGTTTGAGATACCTGTCGCACATCTTGAATCCGAGCGGCCCGACCAGGTAAAGGGGGGTGTGCGTCGCAGCGCAGGTCCTCGCAATATTGCCGGTATTTTGAGGGATTTCCGGTTCATAGAGAAGCACCGAAAGCGCTTCCCCCCGGACCGAAGCGGTGCGGCGGGCGGCAGGTTTGCGCTTTTCCACGATCAGGCGGTGTCCCGGGTGCGGACGGCACGCACGAAGAAGTTGGCGTAATTTTCCTCAACCAGGTACATGTCGCCATAATAAAAGTCGGCGTAACACGCTTCGTGCCGATGGCCCTCGCGTCTGCTCGACGACCAGCAGTTGCGCTGGTTCTCAAAGATCGGATCGATGTAGAGGCCGCTTTTGCGATCTTCTTCGGCAAGGATCAGCCCGGCCAGTTCGTCTTCAGTGGGATAGCGCCAGTCGCTGTATCCTGCAAAGCTTTCGGCGTTGAGTTTCTCGATATAGTCAAAGCCGTCTTTCCAGACGATCCTGGCAGTGGATGCGCCTCTTTGCCAGAGAAGGCCAGTTTGACTGTCCCGTACGACATTTTCATTTTCCAGAATAAACCTTTGTTCCATGATACCTCCCGGTGCAAATCGATCCTTCCAGGCGTAACACCTGGAGCACGTTGAGCGCGAAGACCCGGCCCGCCGGCAAAATTGTGCAATTATACCCAATACGCAGAAGAAACAAAAGACAGAAAATCCGCTACGAAAAGAAGCGGGAAGCGAGGAGCGTGAAGCAGGAAGAAAAACGCGTTCCGGGTCTTTCGTGGTTTCCGGGTGTTCCCCGGGAGCATGGAATGCTGGGGCGAGCCGCCGCGGCCGCCGGTCGTAAAAAAAAAGTGTAACGCTTTTACAGAAAACCACCGTTACCTTCTATGGAAGGGTAATTGCTGCTGAAGCAGCTGAAAAAACATTTGTCCTTTCGAGAAGAAAAAAATACACAGCTGTTTATGATAGTTACTATTCCCGGTTAACAGACGCCTTGCTTTTGTGCTATAGGGTGTACGAATCGCGGAAGAACAGGCGCAATCGATTTCGATTCGAGTCAAGGGTGGAAAAAGATGATTGTCGAGGCGTTGGACCGTCAGGAAATCCGATATCGGCTTTCCCGGATTAAAGAGCTTCCCCCTTTGCCAACAGCTCTACAGCGGTTGCTCGAGATAATCTATTCCGAAGTCGAGACGCCCGGGGAGCTCGAAAGTATCATCTCCTATGATCCAGGTCTTGCGGCGAAAATCCTCGCGGTCGCCAATTCGGCATATTTCGGATACCGCGACGGGGTAAAAACGCTTTCTAAAGCAATAGCGGTCATAGGGACAGCTCAGGTAAAATCGATTTGCATGTACACTCTTCTAATGGGTTTATTTGCCAACGAGTGTACGATTAGTGAAACGCATCGAAAAATGCTCTGGAAGCATGCCTTCGCCTGTTCCAAGATTGCCGTAGAGGTAAACCGGAGGCGCCCCTGGATCAATATCGACCAGGCGGCGGCAATGGGGCTTCTGCACGATCTTGGCTGGATGGTCATGGCTGCTCACTTCAACAAGCAGTTCACCGATATTTTTCATACAGCGGAAAAAAAGCATATCCCTCCCTGGTACGTTGAAAGCAGCTACGGACTCGATCATGGCAGGCTGGGCAGGTATGTAGCCTGTCGATGGGCCTTGCCGGAAGAATTCAAGGCGGTGATGGAATTCCATCACGCCCCCGGCAACATCGGTTCGTTTGGGGCCGATGTGGGCATGGTGTATCTGATCAACATTTTGAGCCATTCGCGCGAGTATCCCGAACTGGTTAATGAGGATGAGACGCTGTCGCAATGCCGCAAGCTCTGCATTTCCGAGGAGGAGTGGGAGGAGTATCAGGAGATAGCGGAAGCGGTTTGGCCTGAGGTGGAGCAGTTGTGGAATTTGCTCGGGTAGGGGGCGAAGTAACGTGATGCCCGGGCAGGTTCGGAACTCTGAAAAGGGGAGAGGATGGACGACCTTTTGGCCGAAATGATGAAATTGGGGCTGATGGAAGCAAAAAACCAGGGCGATGAGGCGAGTCGTTTTGTGTCCATGATCCGGCGTTTTGCCGAGGCCGCAACCTGCAGCGGGCAACCAGATGCCGCATGCCGGCAGTTCGTAAAAATCATCATCGAGGAAACCGAATTCGAGAACTGTTCGATTCTTTTCCGGGATAGGGAAAGGGATGAGCTTTCCCTGGTTGCCGCCTATGGTCTGGACGATCAGTTCGATGTAGTTCCCCGCTACTACAGAAAGGACTTGCACTTTCGAGCGGGCGAGGGGATTGCCGGTGAGGTCTTTGGGTCGGGAAAGCCGGTCTTTATAGAAAGCACCACAAAACAACCCATCTCCGAGCTTAAAGATGCACTGGTCAAGCCTGTTGCGCTGGCGTGCATCCCCATCCTTCACCTGGGCGTTCTCAATCTCAGCGCCTATCATCCCCGGGAGTTCACTCCCCTGGACATGCGGAACTGGGAGACAATCGGCCACATAATCGGCCACCTGGTCCTTGGCCTCGAGTGGACTTGCGGGACCGGGCAGCAGGCCACCACCGAGAAGGGCCAAGGGGCCAGGGCGCTCTGCAGGGACTCGGCAGGTTGCAGTGACCTGCCTACTTCGGACCTGGTGCTCGATTTTATGCCCCAGGGGATTTGCATTCTCGACACACACGGAAAGATCGTCCGGACAAACAGGAGTATCGAGAAGATACAGGGCCGCAAACTCCCCGATATCGCGGGCCGTTCGCCCTCGGTGCTTTTTCAGGATCCGACGGTCTTTGAAAAGCTTTTGGCAAAGGCATCCGAATCCGATGCGGGGCGCGTCGAGAAAACGGATGTGAGCCTTGTGCACTCGTCGGGGGAAACGTATACGGCCGACATCAACCTGGTCCGACTGGTCGAGGGGGGCACCTGGGTGGGCTTTCTTCTGGTCATCGAGGACATGACCAGGAAGAAGGCCTTTGCCGATAAGATCATTCAGTCGGAGAAGCTGGCTGCGCTTGGTACGATGGCCGGGGGGGTCAGCCACGATTTCAACAATCTCCTGATGGCCATTCTCGGACACATCCAGCTCATTTTGCCCCAGGTCGAAGACGAGGAACTGCGTCGAAGGCTCCAGAGCATAGAAAAGGCGGTCTATGATGGTTCCAACACCGTGCGGCGCCTGCAGCGGTTTACCGAGAGGGAACGGGACCCCAATGCGGCTATCCCCGTGGTGGACCTGGAAGAAGCGGTAAAAGACGTCATCGATCTCACCCGGCCCCGATGGAAAAACCTCATGGAAAGATCGGGGCGTACCATAGACATTCAGCGCGA
>JAKAJS010000167.1 GCA_021813685.1 Deltaproteobacteria bacterium
GACCACCAGCTTGCTGACGATCGGGTTTTCCTTCACGACGTAGGTCAGGATTTTTCCGGCAGGAGTGCTTTTCACCTCGGCGGAGACTTTTTCAAAATAGCCCATGGCAAATATGGACCGGATATCGGCGCTCACCAGCCCGGGATTGAATAACTGCCCCTTTTTGCTCTTGAGCACCCGCTCTATGGCGGCGGCCTCTATCCGCTGATTCCCCTTGAATTTGATCGCCGCGATAATTGAGGTCCCCACTACATCGGCAGCCGTTTGATCCACTATTTTCTCAACGGCCGCAGCCAGATTTTCGGCACCCTGCTGTTCGGCCAGGAGAGCCACGGGCTTTTTACTCCCCGACATATCCACAAGCGTAGCCCGGATGGAAATGGTGTCGCCTTTCTGCGAATAGGCACCAAACATAACATAGGAGGCACCCACCTTATTTCCGACCGACTTCGCCTGCGCCTCCGAACTCACCGGACCGCCCGCGGCCTTTTCCACCAGTGCCGGATCGATCAGCGCAAGACCGGACCGGGCGCCCAGCCGGGTGAAAAGCTCATCGAGAGACTTTTGCGTCTTGCCCGCTCCTGCCCCACCCTGTATTTCAAAAGGCATGACGGCGACTTTGGGCTGAGCATCCTGCCCCCACGCGCTCGGAAGGCCCAGCACAAAGCAAATCAAAAGACAAACCAGTATCCCCGCTCTTCTCTTGCCCACCATGACCTCCAGCCCCTCCATCAATGCACTTTGCCGATACACCAAGGCCCAACCAGACACGACACCCCGGGATGTATTTTCGGGCAGTTTTCAGGCTCTCTCTAATACCACCCTTCTTGGAAAGTGAACAGTGAACAGTGAACAGTGAACAGAAAAAAACCGCTCAACTTTCACTCTTCACTGCTCACTGCCCTCTTCACACAGTGACCGTGAGCCCCCCCACGGAGCGCTCTCCCCGCTCCTCTTTGAGATGAGCGTCTTTAAGACGCAGCACCCTGTGCATCATCGAGGCCAGCTCCTGATTGTGAGTAACGATCACCATGGTGAGACCATCGGATTCGTTTAATGAAACCAAAAGCTCGTGAAGAGAGCGCCCCGTCCGTCCGTCGAGATTGCCGCTGGGCTCATCGGCCAAAAAGAGCCTGGGGCTCAACAAAAGGGCTCTTGCCACCGCAACCCGCTGCTGTTCGCCCCCCGAAAGCTCTCCCACACGGTGTTTGAACCTCTGTGACAAACCCAGCCTGTCGAGCAGATCGCACGCCTTGGCTTTGGCTTCCGATTTCGGCAGTCCCGCAATCAGCCCCGGCATCATGACATTTTCCAGGGCGCTGAATTCAGGCATCAAACAGTGGAACTGAAAAACAAACCCTATGTTCCGATTCCTGAAATTGGCCAGTTCGCGCTCTCCCTGGACGAAGACATCGGCCCCGCCGTAGTAAACCTTTCCGGCGCTCGGCCGTTCGAGCGTGCCCAAAATGTTTAGCAAGGTCGATTTTCCCGCACCGGAACTGCCGACAATGGCGATTCTCTCCCCCTTGCGAATTACGAGATCGAGATCCCGGAAAAGCTCGATCGCATGGCTTCCGTTTTCGAAAACCTTGGTCAGTCCCAAAGTGTGGACTTCTATGCTTTGCGTGACATCATTCATATTTGAGGGCTTCTGCGGGATCGACTCCGGCAGCCTTGCGCGACGGGTAAAGCGTCGCCAGAAGGCTTATGCAAATTGCCGAAATCGCGATCGTCGCCAAATCGGAGGCTTCCATTTTCACAGGAAGCGTGGATATGTGATAGACGTCCTGGGGCAGATGGATGAACTTGTACTTTTTTAGCAGATCGCACAACACCGTGCCGCCCAAAAGCCCGAGGATCGTCCCGGAGGCGCCTATGAGAAATCCTTCCAGAACGAAAATTCTCCGTATGCTGGCCGTAGTGGCGCCCATCGCCTTGAGTATGGCGATATCGCGCCCTTTTTGCATTACCAGCATCGTGAGTGAACTTACGATATTAAACGCCGCAACGAGTATGATGAGGGTCAGGATTACGAACATTACCGCCTTTTCCAGCTTGAGGGCGGAGAAAAAATTGCTGTTCATCCTGATCCAGTCGGTGACATAGAAGGGATAGCCCAGCTTTCGTTTCAAAGCGTTGGCAATCTCGCCCGCCTTGTAGATGTCATGAACCCTTACCTCCAGGCCGGTTGCGCGGTTGCCGATACCCAGAAACTGCTGCGCAACGGGCAGATCGACGTAGGCAAGCGTACTGTCGTAGTCGTACATCCCGGAGCGCACGAGCCCGACGACTTCGAACAGCTGGCTCTTGGGCGCCTGTCCGATAGGGCTGAGGGTCCCGGTAGGCGAGATGACGGTCAGGAAACTCCCGACCCGCACCCCGAGACTGTTGGCAAGCTGGTCCCCCAGGATGATGCCCGGATAGAGACGTCGGCCGGATTTATTCAAAGACTGCGCAAGGGAGGCGAGTTGTCCCTCGATAAGGTTTTGCTGGAGCCTTATGACCCTTGAGGCCGAAAGCGGATCGATTCCATAGAGGATGGCCCCCGAACTCCTGTTTGCCGACATCATCACGGGAGCGTAGATATAGGGGGTCGATTCCACCACGCCCTGCTGCGTATCGACCTTGCGCATCACCTCCTTGTACCCGGAGATCGAACCGGCATAGCTGGTGATGTTCACATGCGCGGTGACGCCCAGGATGCGGTTTCGAAGGTCGTTTTGAAACCCGTTCATAACCGCCAGGACGACAATCAGGGCCGTAACCCCGACGGCCACTCCCGCTATGGAAATAAAGGAGATCAAAGACACGAAGTTCTGTCTTCGCTTGGCCAGAAGATACCGAATGCTTATGAAAAACTCAAAGCCCATGATGGTGCGTACTAACCCTTCTTTTCCGGTCTCATGTGCGGGAAAAGAATGACATCTCTAATGGAAGGAGAGTCGGTGAGAAGCATTACCAGCCGGTCGATCCCGATCCCCTCGCCACCCGCCGGAGGCATTCCATACTCGAGCGCCCGAATGTAGTCCTCATCCATCTGGTGGGCTTCCTCATCTCCTGCCTCAAAGGCCGCAATCTGCCGCTCGAACCGCTCCCGCTGGTCCCTCGGATCGTTTAGCTCCGAAAATGCATTGGCCATTTCGCGGGAAGCGATAAAGAGTTCGAACCGGTCGACAAACTCGGGTGCGGCATCGGACTTGCGGGAAAGAGGCGAAACCTCAAGCGGGTATTGGTATATGAAGGTCGGCTGAACCAGCCGGGGCTCGACCACCAGGTCGAAAATCTTGGTCAAAAGCTTTCCGTGACCTTCGAATTTTTCGACGCCTATGCCAAGAGATCTCGCGTAGCTGACGGCCCCCTCCCGGCTTTCCACCGCTTCCTGCGGCACATTGCCAATGGCTGTCAGCGACTCGATGAACGTGTAGCGCGCCCAGGGCGCAGAGAGATCGATGACGCTTCCCTGGTATTCGAGGCTCGTTTTCCCCTCGTTGACCTCCCGGCACAACCGCACGAAGAGCTCCTCGGTAAGCTCCATGAGATCTTCATAGGTAGCGTAGGCCTGGTAGAATTCGAGCATCGTGAATTCGGGATTGTGCTGCGTGGAAACCCCTTCATTGCGGAAATTGCGGTTGAGCTCGAAGACGCGCTCGAATCCCCCCACAAGCAGCCTTTTCAGATACAGCTCGGGGGCTATCCGCAAATAAAGATCCATGTCCAGGGCATTGTGATGGGTCGTAAAGGGCTTTGCGGTAGCTCCCCCGGCAATGGGGTGCATCATCGGAGTTTCGACCTCGAGAAAGTCGCGCTCCGTAAAAAAGCGCCTGATCCCCGAGACGATCCGAGCCCGTTTGCGGAAGGTCTCGCGTACCTGCTCGTTTACCATGAGATCGACGTAGCGCTGCCGGTAGCGCATCTCGATGTCTTTCAGGCCGTGGAATTTTTCGGGAAGCGGCCGCAGGTTCTTGGTGAGCAACACGAACTCTTTTACGGCAAGCGTGAGCTCATCGGTTTTGGTCCGGAAAAGAGGCCCCACGACCCGAATGATGTCCCCGATATCCACCCGTTTGACAATCGAGTAGGTCTCATCGCCCACCAGGTTCTTCTGAACGTATACCTGAATTTTGGCATCCGAGTCGCAAAGGTGCATGAAGGTGGATTTACCGAAGGAGCGAACCGACAGAACGCGGCCTGCGATCGTATAGGTCTTCTCCTCGGCTTCGAGTTCCTCCGCCTTCTTATCCCCCGCATGGGCCAAAAGGTCTTTTATCCTGTCGGGCACAGAAAAGCCGTTGGGATAGAGCGCCACGTTGGCGCGCTCCAGTTCGGCGGCCTTCTCCAGCCGCTCGCGCACTACGATATTCAAATCTTCCATTGTTTCCAAACCTTCAAAAAGCGGTTCGCCCGGTAGAAGCAAACGTTCGCCTCTACAGGGTCCGACGCACAGGGGCGTCTTCATCCGTCCAGAGTATGCCTTACCTCACCCGATACTGCCGATATCCTTCCGCCGACCGGAGGCAAGAGACGTTAGATGATTTGGATTGCCCCGTCAAGGGCGTTATCTTTGTCTCCCGGGAGTTTCCCTCTGCCGGAAAAGCTCGACCCAAAGCTCAGGGCCCGTCTTTGCGCTTAGGCCCGCCTTTTTCCGCCTTGCTCTTCATCATCTTCGAGACGGAAAACGCCACGATGAGAAGCCCCAAAATCAGGGGAGTCCCGTCCAGCCTGATAACCCCATACAAAAAAATCACCACTCCGCCTATCAGGCTTAGCCATTGCATCGACGGACCCATTATTGTACCTCCCCGAATTGTCTGCGCAAACTCCGCCCCGGGCATCCAACCGTCGGGGCACGCAAAAGCGCGGGGGGCTTTCGCCCCCCGCCCCCCACGCCGCTACGCGGCTCAGTTGGCGCTTCGGCCGGGGACTCGCCAAAATTTAAATAGGTAACGACTTTTTGGTAAAAAGGCAAAACAAAAGAATTTTCACCGGGGGCGAGCGTGGCCAAAGTCGCTCCCCTTTTGGCTTTTCCGGCCGATAAAACTCATCTTGAGGCCCCACCCCTCGAAAGTCTGTTGACATCGGGGGCGATATGTCACTATTAAAGGGGAATGCGCGCCTGTAGCTCAGTTGGATAGAGCAACGGACTTCTAATCCGTAGGTCGAGCGTTCGAATCGCCCCAGGCGTACTAACAAAATCAAGGACTTGGCGGGTTTTCCGCTGAGTCCTTTGTTTTATCTGGCAAATTTGTCCATACCTTTGGGAGCCTGGCGTGGCAACGACCTGCGGGGATACCCAAAATTGACGACCTCAGGCCAACCCATACCTCAAAAAACGTCTTATCCCCAAAAAAGAGTGCCTTGGTGCGGCCCCATAGAGCACATCAAGAGGACCGGCCTTTCGGTCCTGGTAGTCTGCACGCAATGCGATATGAGGAAGCCCCTGGTATCTTAGCCGGTCTGCGATCCTCGCAGGTCCCGAGAACACGGGGCATTAATGGAGGGGACGGGATGTGCCGCTAATCCGCATCACGTCTGTCATAGACGGGCAGGTGCATCGTCCCGGCCTTGATCACGTTGCCCCCCCGGGGCATGAGGCATGGAAGCCTGACGAAGCGGGTATTAACTTTTAGGAATGATTTACTTGCACCGGCCCTATGAATTCGGGTCGATGAGTTTTTCCCGTTTCCCGGAAGGGGATACGAGGGAAAGCCCAATTGCAGCCGTGAGATTTCCAAAGATGCCCTCCTGTCAGGATAGTCAAATAGGTAACATGGCAACTCCCTTTGTGGTATAAGAAGGGACTGATCGAAGTAAGGTCTGCAAATGATAAGTGAACGCCAAATGACTGGTTGCAAGATCGCTCGTCTTTGAGAATTCAATATACGAGAACTGGAATATTGAAAATCTTGCGTGGTCAACAATAAAGTCGATAAAGACCCGTACAGACGCTCAGAAACCTAATAGCGGAACACCACCTGTGGGAGATAAAGGATAATCGGTGAGGATAAAGCATGTTCTGATCAAAAATTTTAAGGGTGTAAAAGATTGCGAGATTGATTTGTTGGATCGCGACAAGCCGCGCCAGATTACCGCGATTTTGGGTGATAATGGTTCGGGAAAAACGTCCGTGCTTCAAGCGATCGGATTGGTCCTGTCCATGGCGGCGCGCAGGACAGCATCTCCGAACACCTTCCGATGGCATGGTTTTCTCGCGGACAGGATTTCTTCCATGGGAAAAACACATGTCGAGCTGACCATAGAGTTTGAAGAAGCGGAGCTGAGAGTCACAAAAAATCTTTTTCAACAATGGCAACAGTCGCTCCCTTTCGACGAAAAGCAGGGAAAGAAACTTGTTCAGCCATCCGATTTTCCTGAGATAAAGCTCGTTTTTCAGGACGGCAAATTGATCAGTCCCAGTGGCTCTAAGGCCATTCATCAGCTTGCCGGTCGTTTCTATGTGGGTAGACTTGCGAAGGCTCAGCCCCAATACCGTGAGGAATATAAGACAATAGGCAGTGTTTTTTGGTTCGATCAGATGCGCAATCTCGGTCAAGGCCTCTATACGGTAAAAGGCGATGAAAATCAGCCGGAGTATTCCGAGACATGGCAGAGCGGCGTGGATCAGCTCCGGGAGTATCTTGTGGGATGGTGGGCGCATCATACATCTGAACGGAAACACGGGAAGGATTATATCCCTGAACTGGAGAACAAGTTCAACCTTGTGTTCCCCGGGGTGAGGTTTATCGGAGTGGCCCCTCGCGGCGCCGGGGCCAGCGGAGTTTCCGATTTTTATTTTCTTTTAGAGCGGGAAGGTAAAGTTTTCGATCTGGCAGAAATGTCCTCTGGAGAACAAGCCGTTTTTCCTTTCATTTACGAATTAGTTCGCCTGGATGTCGCAAAATCCATCGTGTTGATTGACGAATTGGAGCTTCATCTCCATCCGCCCCAGCAGCAGGCGCTGCTAGCGGCACTTCCGAAATTGGGACCCGATTGCCAATACATCATCACCACGCA
Source organism: Deltaproteobacteria bacterium (assembly GCA_021813685.1). Taxonomy (GTDB): domain Bacteria; phylum Desulfobacterota; class Syntrophobacteria; order Syntrophobacterales; family Syntrophobacteraceae; genus SbD1. The sequence continues at coordinate 7,012 of JAKAJS010000167.1, forward strand.
TTCCCCCTTCCTTGAAAGCGTGATCCCCGACGAGCATGAGGTACGCCTCAAAGGAGGTCGCCCATGCCTGTAACGCGATTATTGGTTGAGGGAGAGCTTGACGCCCAGCTTTTGGCCCCTTTTTTCGCAGGCAACCCTACTGTGGAGGCCATTAAATCTTCAAAAAACGCACTGGCGCCTCGGACCCGAACGGAGAGACTAAAAGCTGGTCCCTGTGTCGGTTATCTTCGAGACCGGGATTTCGACTACGACCCGCCGGCGCAGACTGATCAACCAACGATAGATAAAACCGAAAAAGGGAACGTTTTGGGATGGCGATGGTCCCGTCATTCCATAGAAAATTATATGCTGGAGCCCGCTATTGCATGTAAAGCGCTAGTCGTGGACGAAACCACCTATCGCACGGCTTTAAGCACGGCCGGCGGCAGGATCAAGTATTACCAGGCAGCGCGGTGGGCCATCGGAATTGCCCGAAGCGCTTTGCCTCCGTATTACGAATTGCGAACTCAGCCCGAAGGCGCAAACGAATTCTATCTTCCTGGCAATGAAGAATTGACCGACAATACCGCAAAAAATTGGGCGGTCAATCAGGTGAATGGCTTTGCAAACCAAGTACGCCCAAAGTTGGAAACCAATGCCATTGCTCAATCGTATGAAAAATACTCCGAGTGGTTCAATCTTGAAGATCCCGTCTCCGTTGAAACTCTTCTGATCTATTTCTCGGGCAAGGATGTAATGACCGCCCTTGATCCACTGTGGCAACCAATGGGAATTCAAGGCCCCAATGATTTTCGAGGGAGAATTCGCGACTGGATGCGGGAGCACCCCGACGAGGTCCGCAAAGCTTTGCCCGAATGGCAGTCGCTACTGGATACCGTGCGTGTGTAGATCAGTCCAACCAAGCGCCAAGAGGTGAGGATGGGAAAACGTCGGAGGCGCCCAAGATGCCGGAAGGGTATCATCAGGGGATACGCCGAACCCGAACCTGCGGGCGTTCGTTGAGCAGCACATGAAAGAGCGGCCTTATGAACTCACATCCTACGACTTACTGCACGCCCGTCAGGATCGATGAACTGCAGAGGGCCACACAGCGAATTTTGCGACGCTTGGATATGGGCCGCCAGCGCCTTTAAATTGCTGATTTTGGAAAAGGGGCCGCGTCGCAAATGGAGTTTCCTTGAGCATGGTTCCCGTGTTTTCCGGGCGAGATCGCATCTACGCTTTGCCTGTGCGGATCGTGCCTGCCCGGGTCTACATGAAGATCAAGCCTTGGGAGCGGCGGCTTTGCCGCTCTTTTCGGCGCGCAGCGCATCGAGAAGCTCTCTTTGGACTTCCTGGATCTCGACGAGCAACTCCCACTGGTGGGACATGATGTGATCGACCTTTTGGTGCAGGTGGCGGATCTCCAGTTCGGCCTTGAGATTTACCTGGTAATCGTGGGTAGCGTGGAGGCGGTCCCTGTCTTCCTGGCGGTTCTGGCTCATCATGATAATGGGGGCCTGGATGGCCGCTAAGCATGACAACACGAGATTTAACAGAATAAAGGGATAGGGATCGAACGGGCGGGCCCCGAGGAGAAAGGAGTTGACAGCCATCCACACGACAAGGACCGCGCAGAAAATGGAAATGAATACCCAGCTGCCGCCAAAATCGGCGATTTTATCGGCCAGCCTCTGGCCCAGCGTCAGTTTCGCATCCGCATCCTCGATGGGGTTCGTAGCGAGAATATCCTGCTGTTTTATGCTTTCGACGACTTCGCGTTCGAGGGTGGTAAGCTCGCCCTTCTCCTTTGCGATGAATTCTTCGACATACCGGGTGCGGTATTTCTGAAGATCGCTTTCACAAATCCAGCCCCGCTCATCCCATCTGCCGACATCTTTTGCGATGAACTCCCCGAGGGCAGGTCTTACCAGAACGCCTGCTCTTAGCTCCGAACAGGCGCGAGCGCCGCAGAGCTGACAAACTTGCTCCACGCCCGCCGACCGCATCCCGGTTGTTTCCGGGCACTCCGACCCGATTTTCCTCGATTCCATTTCACCCCCCTCAGGTCGTTTTCTCCGGCAGTGCGAGCTCTTCTTTTTCCTCACCCTTCACACCGTTTTTGCGTTCATCTATTATATGAAGGTCCCGCTGCGGGAAAGGAATTTCAATGCCCTTTTCCTTAAAGGCCTTAAAGATCGCGGTGTTGATCTCATGGGTTGCCGGGTTGCGGTCGCCCGGCACGCGTACGAACACCCAAATATTGAAATTCAGGGAACTGTCCCCGTACTCCTTGAAAAAGACCTGGGGCGGAGGCTCTTTCATTACGCGTGGGTTGGCATTGCAGATTTCGAGCAGCAGGTCTGTCACCATGGTAACGTCGGAGTTGTAGCCCACACCGACCGTCAGGGTCAGGCGATTGGGCCCGAGTCCGTGGTGTGTCCAGTTCACAATCTTTCCGGAAAGAAGGTCCGAGTTGGGGATGATCAGCACGTAGCGATCGAAGGTTTGAAAAACTGTGCTGCGGATCTTTATCGCCTTAACCTCTCCCCACTGCCCGTCGACAACGAGCATATCCCCCACCTTGATGGGGCGTTCGAACAGGAGAACCAGACCGCTGACAAAATTCGCGATGACGTTCTGAAGGCCCAGGCCCGCTCCAATGCCCATTGCCCCGGCAAGCAGCGCCAGGCTTGCCAGCGGAAACCCGAGGATATTCATGGCCAGAAGGACCCCGGAGATGATTATCCCGTACTGAAGGATTGTCGCTATCGAGTACTGGACGCCCTGATCCCAGCCGGTGCGCGGAAACACCCGGTCCCGCAGAACTGTTCTGGCGAGACCGGCGCCCTTGAAGATAATGTAGAGGACCAAAGAGGCTGCCAAGACATTGAGGGGGCTAAGATGCAACGAGCCCAGACGGACCTCTTTACTGAGGTGTCCCATAAGGCGCGTCAACGAATTGAGCCCTATCCCCCAGGCCCACAGAAGAGCGGCTAGAGAGCCTGCGAGAAGCGCAACCGAAAGAGCCAGCCGGACCGGGAGATAGAACTGTTTGAGTTTCGCTCTCCTGCCCCTGTGGGTTTTGAAAAATACATCCCGTTCGAAGAGCTCTTTTAAGACTCCCTTTCCTGTCCCGGCAAGCAGCAGGGCGGCAACACTTATGGCTTCGGTAAGCACCGTCGCGTTCACCGTATAGATCGAAAGCGACTGAAATCCCAGCAGCTCCATGAAAAGCACGGAAACCAGCAGGAGAAACAGCGCAGACCACAGAAGGCGCAGCCATTTTTCCCAGTTATGGAAGGGAGGGCGGGCGATGAATTTTTTGAGGTGATTGGGACGCAGCAAAGCGAAGGTCCAAATCAGAACACCCAGTTCGTAGAGGTGGTTGATGAAAAGTTTCACCGTAATCGGAAAACTGTCCAGCCAGAGGATGGAAGTGGCGACATATCCCAGGACCACATAGGCCAGGAAAATCTCGAGGTGGAGGCACAAAAGTCTTGCCTTTTCCGCCTTGATCTGACGAATGGAGCACTTGTCCCCGGTTGTCACGCAAAAGAGGTCCCTTGCCACACGAATGAGCAGGGCGAGCACCAGAAGCCCCGCCAGGGCGTAGAGCAGGATGAGCGCCGGGGTAGCGGTGAACAATCCCAGGATGGAGTAGACGACCAGCAGCCAGACCAGGCAGGCGATCGGGTGCACCAGAGCAACCAGGCTGCAGGTGAAGCTTATGAGCAGGCGAACGCCGATTTCCTTGTCGTCGGTGCGAATACGCTTCATAAACGCCTCGAGGCTGGACTTCACGTGGCGTGTGCCCCATACCAGGAGACCAATGAGAAACAATAACCCGGCAAGAGGCGCCAGCCTGCCCAAAAGGAACGCCTCGATCTGCCCCGAACGAAGAACCCCGATAAACCAGCCCCATGCTTTCCCGGGCAGGGAGCCTACGCTCTTCAAAAGCTCACCCATCTGCTGCCAGAAGGAAAGAGTCTGTCCGCGCTGGAGGAGTTCCGCCATAAAGGCTTGCTGCAGGTCCCGCAGCCCGGGCAACACACCGTTAAGGAGGCTTTTTTGCTGGTTGACCAGAAGCAGCTCTTTGTTCAAAAAGTGCATCAGTTCGTTATTTGCCGCGGTGAGTCCGATCTCGGCATCCTCGTATTGCCCGTAGGCCTGATCGATTTGTTTCGACCACACGGCGGGCGCCGTCGAACTTTTAAGAATTTTAGTCTGCGCCTTGACGGCGGTCTCTGAGGCGGCCTCTTTGGCCCGGCGCTTCGTAAGTGCTGCTATCTCCTCCCGCAGCGCGTTTGATTGGGTGGATAATTGCGTTTCGTTTTGCGTGTAGGTGTTGAGGATTTGGGCGACTATCGGAGGGGAGATGGTCTTGACCGCCATGGCGGTCTTTAGCATCGCGACTTTAATCTGCAATTCCTGCAGCTGCTTTTTCGTGTCGGTCAGGCTCGCACGCAGTTGTTCGGTCCGGTCGCGCGCGTCCTTTGCTTTTTCGCGTAAATTCTTTGCGCCGTCGGTAAATAGACCCGTCATCCATTGCGAATTGACAACCGGCTTCTGCGGGGCCTTGGCCGCTGGTTTCGCAAAAGCGCTCGATGCCAGCAGTGTCAAAAAGAGGGCGACAAAAAGCGCGCCTCTCGTGCGATGTCCGAACAACAAAATGACTCCTTTGCCTTCCCGGTGTGCTCGAAGCCCCAAGGCTACCCCAAAAAAACCCCGTTGGTCAAGTTGCCCGGATTACACCCAGGGGTATTCCGTTCCGGCTCGCGTCCATCCGGAAACCCTCCAAGGCGTCGGGGGGGATCGGGGCTGACTCCCCCTTTAGTCTTTCATGTTAGCTCGGAACACCCGAATACATGAAAAGATTCGTAGCGCCGTGCTTCCTGCTTCCAAATTTTTTCTTCAGATCGTCACGGCGCGTTCCGATATTGTTGTCGGGCACATGAAAAGGAGCCGGGAATAGGGGCCATAGTGGTCCCTCCCTTCTCGGCTCCCCCCATTTTTCGGAGCCGGGCTGCAGATTTTCCGAGGAGAAACTTACATTGCGTTCAGGAAGGAACCGATTTTATCATTTCTACAATGTAGGAATGTAGCGCTTCCGTGGTTTCTGCGTCGTTATTGTCGCTGAATTTTATACCCAGCAGGATTTCCGACCCGTAGCGACTGACGTGCAAAATTTCGCCGAACAACCCTTTTTTCCCGGCGCTGCCAGGCAATTCGAACTCCAGAAGCACCTCTTTTTTCACATCGAACAGTTTTGCCTGGGCGGGCTGGCTCAATTGGAAGGCAAATCTACAACCACCGGTGCTCACGTCCTCCATTACGCCGCGGTATTCCTTGTGTTCGGACACGGTCACGAGTTTGCACGGAAAACTGCACTCGGCCCGGAAGGCATTGCGCAGATCGCGGATTTTTTCAAGCATTTCCGGATAGGCAACGATCAACAACCAGGCGGATTTGCGGATGAAGTCGGTAACTGCGGCCTTGAACCGGACCACAGTTCCCGCAGTACAAAACATTCCGGTAACGGTGGGAGAGCCGCCGAGAAGGTCGCCGATCTCCGAAGACCTGGGAACGTCGATAACCAGATATTCCCGCGGTTTGAAACCAATAAAAAGGCCTCGAAACGACCGATCTCTCACACTCAGGTTCAAAAACCTGCTCGTGTCCGTCAATAATCCTTTAAACGCCTTCTCCTTGTCCATAAAAACACCCCCCGGGGTCAGGAAGCCTGCGGTCTGGCCGGCACGCGAGGCGACCGCACAAGTTCAAGTCCGCTCTCGTCAAAAATCCAGAATGCTCGTTGCGACACAATCCCAATAGGTGACGCCGCCGTCTATCCATTTCACAAACCGTACCATCCGGTCCTGAGAAATCACAATGGCGATCGCGTCGTGGACGGCATGGCAAAAACGAAACGCCGAGCGATGGCGGGCGCCGAAACTTCCGCTGTGAACCTGTTCTCTTTGGGTTCCCTCGACGTCCAAAGCCCGGGCAACTGTTCTCACACCTTTCAGCCCCCCTGAGATCATGGCCCCGAACCCGACCAGATCAAAGCCTTCGCTGAACACTACGGCACCATCCACGGCGGACAAATCCGCAAAAAAATGAGCGAGATCGGTGACCGCCTCATCGCAGAGTCCAAGCGCTTCGTCGTTGCTCGCCACATATTCGCTCCAGCCCACTGGCGCGCCTGCCCCGGCTTTTGCGCCATACACTTCGGCAAGCGTATTCATGAGGTTTACCGCCAGGGTCTGGAATCGTTTCCGTGAGGCCTCATCGGTCACCCTGTACTCGATGTTCAAAAAGGAATTTTCCTCGAAGGCCCGAGAGGCTATTTCCGGGGGAACCACAAGGATTGTGCCCCCATGCCCGGAACTTCTGACCGAACTGATAATGCGCCTCACCACCTGTTGGGCGATTGACCTTACGATAGCGGGGTCGAGATCGGCCCAGGGTTTTTTGGCTGCCTTTTTTGCCTCCAGGTGCAGCCTCCACAGCCTGGAGCGAACCGGTGCAAAATTAGCGGGAAGCCAGCGGGAATCGAAGACTTCATTTGTGGGGGAAAGGACCTTTCCGCGATGCAAAGTCGCAATCGTGGCAGGCCCCCGGCAGACGGTCAGACGACCGGGATCGGTCACATAAATGACCAGTGAACCAGGCAGAGGGGGTGCTGTCACTTTTCCGCCGTATACATTCTGAACCCACCGGGTTCCCGAATGGACGATGCCCCAGATGTGCAACCCGTCTTTTGGACCACAGCCCACCCCGATCATGGACCGATAGAAGTCGACTGCGGGCGAGAGCCGTTGCAGGTGGAACTCGTCAAAGGGGCGCGGCTCGGTAAACAGGAGCCTGTGCAGTCCTCCGGGGGGGCCATCGCCTCCGTTGAAGCAGGTCGAGTCCCGCAGGATGAGGCGGAACCGCACCGGCCTGTTTTCCTCTCTCATAAGGCTTGCCTGGTAACAGCACGAGAGGATGTGCTCGAGAGTGTCGGTTTCAGGGAGTGGATCCCGGGAGGCGCATTGGGTCCCGGCCACAAATCCCGATATCGGATTTTCGCCCCAGTGGTCGGCGACATACAGGGCAAGATCCATCGTGTTGGCATGCAACATATTTATTCCTCCGATTCCTTTCCAGGGGAGTCAGAGATGATACCGCACGTGAAGCCGGGAGGCAAGAAAAGTGACCGGACGCCCGAATTACCGCAGTCCTTCCTGTTCTCCCGGAACACCCAAATCAATGGAAGGTTGGCGGCGCGCGCGTTTCTTCCCGCTTCCCGCTTCCCGCTTCCAGTTCCCTGCTTCCTGCTTCCCGCTCCCTGCTCCCTGCTCCCCGCTTCCCGCTCCCCGCTTCCCGCTTCCCGCTTCCCGCTCCCTGCTCCCTGCTCCCCGCTCCCCGCTCCCCGCTTCCAGTTCAGGATTTGACTGCCCAAGGTGTGGTGACTACTTTGCTGTTCAGAATTTTTGCCGCGCGAAGTTTTCGGTTCTGCAAGGCGCCTGCGCCTGTCTGACTCGTCCTGCCAAAAAATCGAAAGGAGCCGAATAATGGAGGCCAAACTGAGAGCCTTCTTTCTGACTTCGGCAACCGCTTTTCTGATCGCTTTCCCCGCGCATGCCGGCCAGATCGCACCAAACCCCAATTACGCAACGATCGTTGTGAGCGACTCAGAGTATAACAGCGAGGTCCCGTTTGATAATTATGGCGTGATTGCGCTCCGTAACTCCGGGGGATTGGCAAACGTTCTGGGAGGCAGCTTCTACAACTACGGCACCGTGGAGAGCGGAGGCTCCCTGGTAAACTCCCTCGGAGGCGATTTCAACAACTACGCAGACGTAAAAAACTCCGGATATTTGGAAAACAGCGCTGCAGCGTGGAAAAACTACGGCAGACTCGACAACACGGGAACGATGAGAAACGCCCAATTTTCCATGAACAACTACGGCACGCTCAACAACTCGGGCACGATGAAAAACGCTGACGGGGTTCTGAGTAACTACGGCGTCATCAACAACTCGGGTACCGAGACGCACGACATGGCGGCCCTGGAAAATTCGGGGACTTTTATCAATACGGGCAAGCTCAGCATGGGCGACATGTATGGCCTGGATAATTCGGGCAGGCTCAATAACTCGGGCACCCTGATGATCGGCGAATATAGCATCCTCAACAATTCAGGCGCGCTCACCAACACGGGGACATTGATCAACACCGTGCTGCAGGGTGCGGGGCCGGCGGGAGTGCACAACACCGGAAACCTTGGCAACTACGGAACGATCACGGGAGGAGGAAACTACCTGCAAACCGCAGGGAAAACCGTAAACGACGGAAACATGACGCAAACCTCCGTTGACATTACAGGCGGGACGCTCAGCGGAAACGGCAGGATCGACGGCAATGTGAACCTGGAGAACGGGGCGACGCTATCTCCGGGCGATCCGGCTGGAACCCTTACGGTCAACGGAAACCTCAGCAGCAGCGGCACCCTGCTGTTCCACCTCGGGGGGCTTGACCCCGGCCGGTTCAGCGTGCTGAATATATACGGCAACGCCTTCTTTACCGGAGGCCGCATCAGCTTCACTTTTCTAAACGGCTTTACCCCGGCGGCAGGCGATACGTGGGATTTTCTACATGCCAATAGCTTCGGCTGGAACACTCTCAGCTTCGAACTGGACGGTCTGGGCAGCGGATTGGGCTGGGGCGTGAGCCTTGCAGGAAATGAAGCGACTCTTTCGATCACGGGGGAAGGCAATGTGCCCGAGCCTTCCACCCTGGCACTTCTTTGCGCGGGGCTCGTGATTTTGATCAGCGGGGCGCGTCGGCGCCGAGTTTTGCGATGAACCGTTTTTCAAAATGAGGAGAAGAACATGCCGCTCGTCGAAGATGGACTGAAAATGGCCCCGCCCATTCTGATCGGAATCGGGGCGCTATTGCTCGCCCCCCTGCTTCTTCCCGCTGCGGGGACGGTCTTGAGACCTTTGGCAAAAGCAACGGTGAAATCCGGTCTGCTCGCCGCACAAAAGGGCAGAGAACTCGTATCGGAAGCCATGGAGTCTTTCGAAGACATCGCCGCCGAAGTGAAGGCCGAGTTGATAGCCGAGCACAGGGGGGCTGCCCCCGCACCGCAACCCGAGGAGGCCCACTAACATGGCTGCCCGGGAAACCGACGCCTGGCAAGGCATTCTTGCCGAGGAGTTCCTCTACTTTTTCCGTTCCCGAGGGCCTGCCGCCGGAGTCTCGCTTCTTTCCGGCACACTCGATCTCCACGCATTCTTTCCCCTTCCCGTGGGGGGCTTAACCGCTTCTGCCGCCGAGATATCCTCCCATGGCCGGCCATGACCGGCTCGATGTTTTCGTAACCCGATCGTCACAAGACCGATTTCATATCGTAACGACCAGTTGGTAATTGTTTCTATCTGCTGGTTGTTGGTTGTTGGCTGCCAGTCCCTGGTTTGCCCGCCATCAATCGAGCAACTAAAAAACCGACAACTAACAACCAGCAACTAGAAACTGGAAACTATCTCTTTGGTCCGGGAACCCCTCATGGCTTTCGACCTGCAGGAAGACAAGACGGCCGTCAAATGCCCGAAATGCAACTCCGAAGCCGTCTATCGGTATGGAAAGACCAGGCACGGAAAGCAGCGCTTTCGCTGCCTGCTGTGCGGCCGACAATTTGGAGACGGCGCGGCAAACGGGATCGCAACAAGGCCTGCGTGCCCTTCCTGCGGGAAAAAGATGCACATCTACAGGAAGGGGGGTACGGAGATACGGTTCCGATGTTCGGCCTACCCGGCCTGCAGGACTTTCCGGAAGATCGGCGTGCAGGAGTACGAACAATTACTCTGGCATAATGATTGCTAATTTTTTTTACCAATAGTGAACGAGTTGCCGTAAACGATCCTCCGGTGTCCCATGAAAGCTTGCCCCGTAACCTTTATCGACCCGGCGCAGGCGGTTGCGCCACAGACGGGCGCGCCGAGTGCCAACGGCAGTCAAAGCTTTGACCGTACGTTGCAAACCATAACGGCCGGCGTTCCGACACCACAACCGCAAACCGATGTGCCCCCGAACAGACGGCCCCTCCTTTTTCCTTCAAAATCCCCCGAGGCGGGAATCAAGTCCGCACAGGCGGCTTACGGAAAACAGCTTTCCTCCCGGCCTGCCGCCCCTTCTCCCACGCAGCGGGAAAGCGGCTGGCAAAAATACAAGGAGGACCAGCTGCTTCGAAACCCGGGGAGCCGCACCTACGACGCCAAGGGGGAAAAAATCGCCGGGAGCGTGAAACAATCGGCTTCCTGGCTCATCGGCAAAGACATTTCGGGAGTGGTCGGAAATATCCGGAACTTTTTCGCAAACATATTCAAGGGCAGCACTATCCTTTACAAAGATGAGAAACACCAGATTCGCAAAGGGCATGAGACGGGGCTTCTCGGGGCACTGGGAAATTTTTTCCGCGACCTCGCGGGCGCCTTGAGCTTCGGAGCCTATCATCCGGATAGCCGGAAACCGGTTCAAGGTTTTGAAAATCGGCTTCACTACTGTGTCTCGAAGCTAAAGGAGGCATTTCTGGGCGACCTGGTCGACGGGGTCCCTTCGAGCCTCAACCACATGGCCCAAAATGCGATTCTTGCCGGTTGGCGTCTGGCAGAGGTGCTGCCGGATGCGGCACTGGGAAGCTTTGCGCCCGGCCGCAAGCTCACCACCACCATTTTCGACAACGGCCAGGTCGCAATCGAGTACCTGACCGACATAGCCCCTACGGGAGACGCCTGGCTGCGGGTCCATGCGTGCAACTGGGGAAAACTCTCCCCTCCCGTTCTCTACAATCTCAAGATGCCGGAGCATTTCAGCGGGGATGTGCGCTGGAGATATGTACGAAACACCCCGTTTCGAAAGGGCATTGAAACCATCGGCGCCCTTCTGGCAGACGGACTGACCCTTGGTCTTCTCGGCCAAACCGGGGGTGCGAGCAACCGACGCGAGGAATAACGGGCCAAACATAGCAACCCTTTCACAATCCATCCCCTCGAAGACTTCGAGCTTTTCTCTTGACTTTGGACCTTCGACCAGTGATCATGCACAATTGATTTGCGAGTTTTGCCCCTCGCCCTTTCTTTTCGCTTGACCCTTTCGGCGGGCATCCGGTAGAATACATTATTCCGGCTCACTTGCGGGTGTAGCTCAGTTGGTAGAGCACAAGCTTCCCAAGCTTGGGGTCGCGGGTTCGAATCCCGTCGCCCGCTCCAGGTCGAGAAATGTTCCCTTCTCTTTGCGGAAGGGTTTCCCTTTTTGAGGGGGCTTGAAAGTCCGGGCCCGCTTCGATAAGTGGATGACAACTATTCTGGATTCTAAGTTAACGTTTGTTCCTAACTGGAATTTGAACATTGTCGGTCTGCTGGGAGAAGTGGGTTTTAGGACCCACTTTTTTTTTGCACGCGCTTTTAGCGGAAAGAGGCTTGCAGGTTGACTCAGGAACTGAAACGAGACCCGCGCGAACTGGTCGGCGACCTGTGGCGTCTTGCCGAGCCGGTGATTGGCGCTCTTGGCATGGAGATCCTGGACATCGAATATCGCCGGGAATCCATGGGATGGGTGGTGCGCATCTTTCTGGACAGCGAACGGGGGATTACGGTTGAGGACTGCGCCCAAGTCAGCCGCGCAGTGGGAGACCTGCTCGATGCGACCGATATGATCCCGACGGCCTACAACCTGGAGGTTTCCTCGCCGGGAATAGACAGGCCGTTGCGAAAATTGGAGCATTTTCAAAAGCACCTTGGCGATATAATTGAAGTAAAGACGGTATCTGCTGTGCAAAACCGCCGGAATTTCAAAGGCGTTCTCAAGGAGGCTTCCCCGGCGGGGGTAGTGGTAGAGTGCGATTCGCAGGACTACCTGCTGGCAATGGAGCTTATCGAACGGGCCAGGCTGTTATATTTTGAATCCTTGGGAGCGTAAATCGCGCGGACCGGCGGCGTGAGAGAAGGATTATCCTTAATGGATGGAGGTATTTTCTATATATGGCCAGCGAACTCAAACGGTTGATCGAGCAGGTCAGCAGAGAAAAGGGCATTGACCGGCAGACCCTCATACAGACTCTTGAGGAGGCCATCAAATCGGCCATCAGGAAACGCTACGGCGCCAGGTTGGACCTGGACGTGACCTTTAACGAGGAATACGGCGAAATAGAGGCCTTTCAGTTCAAGGAAGTGGTCGAAGAGGTCGTTGACCCGGACAAGCAGGTGGATCTGGCCGAGGCGCTGAAACTGGACAGCGAGACTGAGATTGGGGACGAACTGGGTATCCGGATGGATACGGAGATGCTTGGCCGCATCGCGGCACAATCGGCCAAGCAGGTCATCATCCAGAAGATGAAGGATGCCGAGCGGGAAGTGGTCTACGATGAGTTCAAAGGCCGCAAGGGCGAGGTCGTAAACGGCCTTGTTCAGCGAGTGGACAAGGGTTCCATTTTGGTAAACGTAGGCCAGGCCGAAGCGGTTCTGCCGCAAAAAGAACAGATCCCCAGAGAGATCTTTCGGCAGGGAGACCGCATCAGGTCGTTTGTGCTGGAGGTAAAAAAGATCAGCAAGGGCCCGCAGATCGTTCTTAGCCGAACCCATCCCCATTTTTTGATCCAGCTTTTCCATGCCGAGGTACCCGAGATAAGCGAGGGGATCGTCAGCATAATCAGCGCGGCGCGCGAACCCGGGTCGCGGGCAAAGATCGCCGTCATCTCCAAAGACTCCGACGTCGATCCTGTAGGCGCCTGCGTGGGGATGAAGGGGACCCGTGTCCAGAATGTGGTCCAGGAACTTCGCGGCGAAAAGATCGATATTATCCCCTGGAACATGGACCCCGCAAAATTCGTGGTAAATGCTCTTGCTCCGGCCATTATTTCCAAAGTGATCGTGGACCAGGCCAACCGGAACATGGAAGTTATCGTCCCCGACGATCAGCTTTCTCTGGCCATTGGCAAAAGGGGGCAGAATGTACGGCTTGCCTCCAAGCTTACCAACTGGCGCATAGACGTAAAGAGCGAGAGCCGGTACGAACGGCAAAAGCAGGCAGGCTACCAGGGGCTTTTGCGCATCCCCGGACTTTCCTCCGAGATGGCGGACAAGCTCTACGAATCGGGGATCGGTTCGATTGAGGAGTTCCTGGAGGCTTCGGCGCTCGAACTCGAAGACACCACCCGTCTTTCGGTTTCCACCCTGGAGACGATGAAAGCCGAGGCCCGGGGGCTTCTGCAGGGTGAGGATACCCGGCGGGCCGCTGCTTCGGGCGAGCAGGAAGCCGGGGGGCAGGCAGCGGGAGAAGCCGGTGCGGACCCCGAGGAGGAAGTGGTGCAGGAAGCCGGCAATCCACCCGAGGCGGAGCCTGTAGAAGAAATCGCGCAGGAAGCCGCGGAGCAGCAGCAAATGCATGCCGACTCCGACCAGACCCCGGAAGGGTAAGCCGGACTGGTGAAGCGCGGCCACATACCTGTTCGCACCTGCCTTGTGTGCAAGTGCAAAAGGCCCAAGGCCGAACTGGCGCGGCTTGGTCTGGATGCGGAAAGCGGGCGGATCGTAGAGGACCCCCGCGGAAAGTGCACGGGAAGAGGCGCTTATGCCTGTCGGGAGTGTCTACCGGGTCTTCGCCTGGACAGACGCCTGCAGCGCGCTTTCCGAAACAGGGCGAAAGAAATCAACGTGCCGAAGGGCCCGAAGAATGAAAACCGGGGCCGGGGTCGCAGCGGCCCGGAGGGTAAATGAATAGAGAAGAAAGAAGCGTTTCAAAGGGGGAATCTTTGATGACGAGACTCAGGGTGCACGAACTCGCAAAAGAGTTGAACATTGACAACAAAGACCTGATCGAGCGAATCGAGAAATTGGGCTTCCAGGTAAAAAACCACATGAGCCCTCTTACCGAAAATGCGGTGCTAAAGATCAGGCAGCAATTCTCCGATGTGAGGTCCGGGGCCGAAAAGGTCGAAGAAAAGCGCATTGGTCGGGAAGTAATCCGAAGGCGCAAAAAAGTCGAGCCCGAGCCTGAAGCACCCCTGGTGGAGGCCCATGAAGCCATCCCGGAAGAAGCGGCGGCCGAAGTCCTGGAAAAACCTCCCCTGGAAGCACCCGCCCCGGTTGTTCTCCAGCCCCCCGCACCCGAAGAACCCGCCGCCCCCCCTCTCGAAATGAGTGCTCCCGCGCCCGAACCGGCCGCACCGGTTGAGACGGCCGCACCGGTCGAGCCGGTTGAGGCAGTCGAGCCGCCTGAGCCGCCTGCGCCGGCCGTCAAGGCCGAAGAAATCCCGGAAAAAGTGAAACCGGTGGTGCATCCCGAACGCAAATTCGAAGCGGCAAGGATCATCAAGCCGGCACCGCCCGTTATCGAGCAAAAACCCGTTGCCCCTCCCCCACCCCCCCGGGAAGAGCTGAAACCCGCGGCGAAGGCCGAGCCGGGCAGGCCCGCAGAGAAGCCGGCCATGCCGCCCCCGGCCGCACCGGTCCCCCCTCCGGAGCCGCAGATGCCCGCACGAGTCGTCTTGCCCAAGCCTGCCGCTCCCGGCACCGAGGAAGAGGAGGAGGGAGACGCACGCAAACGGGGAGGCAAGAAGAGAAGGCGCAAGAAGGGCAAACGGGAAGAACCCGCACGAATCATCAAACTTCCCGAACTCATGGGAGAAGAGGGCGAGGAGGAGCAGGAACCCGACCTCACAGACCTGGCCGCTCGATTCTTGGCCAGGGGGACCGAAAGTGCCGAGCCTGCCCCCAGGGAACAGAAACGCAAAAAACCCGAAGAGACCGACAAGACCAAAACTGCCCGCCGCAAGGAGGTCTTTCAAAAAGAAGATCTGTATACGAAAAAAGAGCTTGCCGCCCAGGACGACCGCGGTCGGGGAAGGGGCGGCAAAGCACCATTCCGGGAAGCACCCAAGCCCGAGCCTGCCGTCCAGAAGGTTGGGCGCAAGCGCATCAAGATCGATGAAGCCATTACGGTCGCCAATCTTGCCCGGCAGATGGGCATGAAGGCAAACGAGGTCATAAAGAAACTGCTGCTGCTCGGACTCCAGGCCAATATCAACCAGGCCCTCGACTTCGAAACCGCCTCCCTCGTCGCCTCCGATTTCGAATTCGAAGTGGAAAAAACCGCCTTCGAAGAAGAAGAGGTTTTGCAGATGAAGGAAGACCGGGCCGAAGAATTGCTCCAAAGGCCCCCGGTGGTCACAGTCATGGGCCACGTCGATCACGGCAAGACTTCGCTGCTCGATGCGATCCGGGACACCAAGGTGATCGAAGGCGAAGCCGGAGGCATAACCCAGCACATCGGGGCCTACCACGTAAGACTGGATAAAGGGGATATCGTATTTTTAGACACCCCCGGCCATGAGGCCTTTACTTCGATGCGCGCAAGAGGCGCCAAGGTGACCGATACGGTCATCCTGGTGGTGGCCGCCGACGATGGCGTCATGCAGCAGACAATCGAGGCCATCAATCACGCCAAGGCAGCCGAGGTCCCGATCATTGTCGCCATAAACAAGATCGACAAGCCCAACGCCAATGTCGATAGAGTAAAACGCGAGCTTTCCGAGCACGGGCTGGTCCCCGAAGAATGGGGCGGGCCGACCACCATGGTGGAGATATCGGCAAAGAAACGGATCGGAATCGAAGAACTGCTCGAGATGGTGCTCCTGCAGGCCGAACTGCTCGAACTCAAGGCCAATCCGAATAAGATGGCCAGGGGCAGAGTCATCGAAGCCAAACTGGATAAGGGCCGCGGACCCGTGGCCACGGTGCTCGTGCAGGAAGGAACCCTGAAGACCGGCGACGCCTATGTGTGCGGAATTTATGCCGGCCGCGTGCGCAATATGTTCGATGGCAGGGGCCACCGCATCGACGCCGCCCTGCCCTCCATTCCGGTCGAAGTCCTCGGATTTTCCGGCGTTCCCAATGCCGGTGACGACTTCATCGTTCTGGCCGATGAAAAGCAGGCCAGAACCGTTGCCGAGCACAGGCTCCTCAAGCTCCGCGAAAAGGAACTCTCGCGCACAAGCAAGATCACGCTGGAAAATCTGTTCAATCAGATCCAGGATGGCGAGGTAAAAGAGCTCAAACTCATCGTAAAAACCGACGTGCAGGGCTCTTTGGAGGCTATCGTCGACTCGCTGCTAAAGCTTTCGACCTCGGAGGTGCGCATCAACATCATCCACAATGGCACCGGCGCGATCACCGAAACCGATGTCATGCTCGGTTCGGCCTCAAACGCCATCATCATCGGCTTCAACATCCGCTCCGACGCCAAGGTACAGGAGCTCGCCGAACAGGAAACGGTCGATATTCGCTACTATGATGTCATCTATCAGCTCCTCGACGACATCAGGAGCGCCATTGTGGGCATGCTCAAGCCCATCTACAAGGAAAACGTCATCGGCCGGGCCGAAGTGCGCCAGACGTTCCATGTTCCCAAGATCGGCATGATCGCCGGCTGTTCGGTTCTCGACGGGCACGTGGAAAGAAACGCACGGGCCAGAGTGTTGCGCGACAATGTCGTGGTCTATGATGGAAAAATCGGTTCTCTCAGACGCTTCAAAGACGACGTGAAGGAAGTCAAGGCGGGGTTTGAATGCGGCATCGGCATTGAAAACTTCAACGACATCAAGGAACGCGACATCCTTGAAGCCTATGAGATCCAGGAGATAAAGCAGGTCTATGAACCCGAGCACGACCGAAGAGCCGGTTCCTGAGGTGATCATGACCGTTGCTGTAGCCCTGGTGGTTTTTAGACTCCACGAAATCCACTCGCTAAAGGACAAGCGGAGAATTGTAAAGAGTCTGGTCGAAAAGAGTCGCAGCCGCT
Source organism: Deltaproteobacteria bacterium (assembly GCA_021813685.1). GTDB lineage: Bacteria > Desulfobacterota > Syntrophobacteria > Syntrophobacterales > Syntrophobacteraceae > SbD1. The sequence continues at coordinate 23,836 of JAKAJS010000167.1, forward strand.
TCAATGTGTCCGTTGCCGAAGTCGCCGACCAGGACGCCCATTGGCAGGCCTCCATCGGCATTGCCGCCATTGGAAACGACGGGCGAGTACTCAATTCGCTTCTGGACCGCATCATCGATTTCATGGATGCGCTCGGCCTGGCCGAACTGGTGAGCCGGGAAGTGGAACTGATAAACGTCAGTTATTAGTTGCTGGTTGCTAGTTGCTAGTTAAGCAGCCGCCAACCTTCGACCAACAACTGACAACTAACAACTGACAACTAGAAACTAGAGACTAGCAACCAGCAACCTATGGAATACAAACGCTCCGACAGGGTAGCCGACCTGCTTCAAAGGGAAATCGCCGAACTGGTGTTCCGGCGGCTAAAAGACCCCCGTGTGGCAAACATTACCATAAGCGGGGTAAAAGTTACCGGAGACCTCAGGCAGGCCCGGATCTTCTTTTGCATCATGGGGCGGGACGCCGATGAAGCCGCCAAAAAAAACGCCCTTACGGGGCTCGACAAGGCCAAGGGGTTTTTGCGCAGCGAACTCGGCCGCAGGCTTAGCCTCCGCTATGTTCCCCAGCTCGACTTCGAATACGACACGTCTTTCGAGTACGGAGACAAGATGGAAAGACTGCTAAAAGAACTGCATAAAGATGAATGAGTTCAAAAGCGCTAAAATCAGGGAAGTGATATCGGCGATCCGCCATTACGATCGCTTCATGATCGCAACGCACGTCCATCCGGACGGGGATGCGATGGGCGCCCTCGTGGCAATGCAGCTCATTTTGCGGCGGCTTGGCAAAAGTGTCGTCGCCTACACCCAGGACCCCTATCCCCAGGAATACGGTTTTTTGGCCAATGTGCGGGAAATTCGCAACAAGCCTCCCGGTCCGGCAGACCATGAGGCGGCGATTCTCGTCGACTGCGGAGATTTGGAGCGAGTGGGGGAAAAGCTCCTCGATTCCGTCAAGGGGGCGGGCTTTCTCATAAACATCGACCACCATCTCGTAAACAAACCGTTCGGGAATGTGAACTGGATCGAGACGTCGGCAAGCAGCGCCTGCGAGATGCTCTTCGACCTTTGCATGAGCCTGTCGCTTCCCCCGGACAAGGCTTTGGCAACCGCGCTCTACACCGGGATTCTTACCGACACGGGCTCGTTTCGGTTTTCCAACACCAACGCGCGCGTTTTCGAAATCATTTCGACGCTAACCGGATTCGGGGCAGACCCGGCTCGTATCGCCGGCGAGGTCTACGATTCGGCGACCCCGGAAAAACTCAAACTGCTCGCCCTCGTGCTGGGCACCATGGAATTTCATGCCTCCTCCCGCATAGTGACCGCCGAACTGAGTCGATCGATGCTCTCGGACTCCTCGTCCAACTACGTGGAAAGCGAGGGATTCATCAATCACCTGCGTTCGATAAAATCGGCGGAGGTGGCGATACTTTTCCGGGAGGTCGGGGACGGCTTGATACACATCAGCATGCGATCCCGGGGAGACATCAATGTCGCAAGGCTTGCGCAACTCCATGGGGGAGGCGGACACAAGCAGGCGGCGGCCTGCAGGATTTCCGGCGAACTCCATCCGGTCCGCTCCATGTTTATCGCAGAGACGATAAGCTATTTGAACGGAAGTCGGAGGCCGGAGAACGGATGACGGACAACAGAATCCAGGAAATAGAAAACGGAAGCCGGACCGCCGGATGCGCAAAGACTCCTCCGTCTTCCGCGGGCGGAGTTCTGGTTGTGGACAAGCCCGAGGGGATCACCTCGGCCAAGGCGGCCGCACTGGTGAAACGGGTGCTCAAACCCCGAAAGATCGGCCACACCGGGACGCTTGACCCTTTTGCCACAGGAGTTCTCGTCCTGTGCCTGGATGAGGCCACCCGCGCCGCCGACCAGATCTTGGAGCTGGAAAAGGTCTACCGGGCCACTGTCTTTTTCGGGGTGCAAACCGACACCCTGGACAAGACCGGAGAGGTGATCGCGCGAAGCGACCACACATTTTCCGAAAAGGATTTGTCCGAGGTCCTGGGAACTTTTTCAGGCGTATGCCTGCAGACCGTTCCCCGGTTTTCGGCAGTACGAGTTGCCGGCCACCGGCTCTATGAACTCAGCCGCCGGGGCATCGAGGTCGAGCAGCCCGAACGGGAGATATGCATTCACTCGATAGAGCTGCAATCCTTCCGATGGCCCGAAGCCGTGATCGAAGTCTCCTGCTCGAAGGGCACCTACATCAGGCAGCTTGCCTCCGATATCGGCGCCAAGCTTTCGTGCGGGGCGCATCTTTCGGCGTTGAGACGCACCCGGGTCGGACCTTTTAGTTTGGATCGGGCGATTGGGCTCGAGGAGGATTTTTCCGCCCCCTCTGCGGCAGGGTGCATTATCCCCTTAAACGAGGCACTTTCTCATCTGCCGACTGCACCGATGAGTGAGAGCAGACTCTTGGGACTGCTTCGAAACGGGCAGCTCGACCCTGAATGGGAAAGAAAACAGAAGGAAATTTATTGCGCACGTCCCAACGCAGTGCGGATCGTTACGGGTGAGGATCGGCTGGCTGCTCTGTGGTGGCCGAATCCGGCGCCCGGCGGAACTCGCCGCCTGCGGGTATTCCCTTTCTAAGGTCGCATACCGGAAGGGAAATTTCGGGCGACAGGACGAATCAATCAGATCAACAGAAAACACAGGTGAAACAGCAAGGAGGAATACAGCCGTGGTAATGACCCCAGAGAAGAAGAAGGAAATTATTGATGGTTTCAGAGTGCACCCGACCGACACGGGTTCTCCCGAGGTCCAGATTGCTCTTCTCAGTGAAAGAATTTCGTATTTGACCGAGCACTTCAAAACCCACCAGAAAGACCATCATTCGCGCAGGGGGCTTTTGAAACTGGTCGGCCAGCGCAGGCAACTGCTGAACTATTTGAAGCGAACAAGCCTCGACCGCTACAACAGCGTGATAGAGCGACTCGGGTTACGCCGTTAGCCGGCCCGGGGCGCCCCTTCCCTCGCTGGAGTCGGGCCCATTATTGAATATAAAAGGAAGATAGATGAAACATACAGTAGAAGTTCAGGTTGGCGGACGACCTCTCCGGTTCGAAACCGGCGAGGTGGCCAGACAGGCCGGCGGCTCCGTCCTGATGCGATACGGAGATACGGTCGTCATCGTCACGGCCACAAAGGAAGACCGGGTTCGGGAAGGGATCGATTTTGTCCCGCTTTCGGTCGACTACCAGGAGATGAGTTATGCCGCAGGGCGGATTCCCGGGAGTTTTTTCCGTCGGGAAATCGGCCGCCCGAGCGAAAAGGAGACGTTGACCTCACGCCTCATCGATCGGCCCATCCGTCCCCTTTTCCCCAAGAAATGGGGATTTGAAACCCAGGTAATCGCAACCGTCATGTCGGTGGATATGCAAAATGAGCCCGACGTGATCGCTCTTACCGGCGCATCTGCGGCCCTGCACATCTCCTCGATTCCTTTCGGGGGGCCCGTTGCCGCCGTGCGTGTGGGCCGGGTCAACGGAGAATTCGTTATCAATCCCTCCGCGACCGTGCTGGAGCAAAGCGACATGAACATCGTCGTGGCCGGCAGCAGGGAAGCCGTCGTCATGGTCGAAGGCGGCGCCCAGTTCGTTCCCGAGCAGGACATTGCCGACGCCATCATGAGCGCTCACCAGGCCATCATACCTCTGATCGACGCCCAGGACGAACTGCGCAAGCTCGTGGCAACCGTGAAGATAGCCCCGCCCGAGGTGGTTGTCGACCAGACTCTGGTGGACAGGGTTTCCCAGTTGGCCCGGGCCGATATGGCCGTAGTCATGACGACCGCCGACAAGCTCGAAAGGCGCGACCGCAAAAAGGCCCTCAAGGCCCGCGTACGTGAAGAGCTGGCTGCTGACTATGAAGGCAGGGAAAAAGAGATCGACGCGCTCCTCGACGACCTGGAAAAAAAGGTGGTCCGCACCATGATGGTGAAGGAACGCCGAAGGATCGACGGACGAGCCTTCGACGAGGTCCGGCCCATATCCATCGAGGTGGGAAAGCTTCCCAGAACCCACGGTTCGGCTCTTTTCACCCGGGGGGAAACGCAGGTGATCGCCGTCGTGACCCTGGGATCGTCCTCCGACGAGCAAAAAATCGAAAACCTCGCCGGCGAGACCTTCAAGTCCTTCATGCTCCACTACAACTTCCCGCCCTTTTCGGTCGGCGAAGTGAAACCCTTACGCGGTCCCGGACGAAGGGAAATCGGCCATGGGGCGCTGGCCGAGCGGGCAGTAAAGCCCTCTTTGCCTGCCAACGGCGAATTCCCCTACACCATCCGGATCGTCTCCGAGGTGCTCGAATCCAACGGCTCGAGTTCCATGGCCACGGTCTGCGGCTCTTCTCTGGCCCTCATGGACGCAGGGGTGCCGGTGAGCAGCCCTGTAGCCGGCATCGCCATGGGGCTTGTCAAAGAAGGAGATGAGTTTATCGTTCTTTCCGACATTCTGGGAGACGAAGATCACCTGGGGGACATGGACTTCAAGGTCACCGGAAACGAACAGGGCGTCACCGCCTTCCAGATGGACGTGAAAATTTCGGGGGTAAACGCCGAAATCTTGAAAAAAGCCCTCGCGCAGGCCAGAAGCGGCCGTCTCCATATCCTGGGAAAAATGAAAAGCGCCATCGAGATTCCCAGGCAGAAACTTTCCCCCTACGCCCCCAGGGTTGAGACCATTCAGATCAATCCGGACAAAATCCGCGATGTTATCGGACCGGGAGGAAAAGTCATCCGCGCCATCGTCGCCGAGACCGGGGCGAAAATCGACATTGACGACAGCGGGCGAGTCGTTGTAATGAGCCCTGACGGAGAGGCGTGTGACAAGGCGATCGAAAAGATCCGAAACATCACCGCGGAACCCGAAATCGGCCAACTTTACATGGCGAAAATTGTCCGGGTGACGGATTTCGGGGCCTTTGCCGAAATACTGCCCAACACCGAAGGTCTGATCCATATCTCGCAGCTCGAGCACCATCGTGTGCGCAAGGTGACCGATGTCGTAAACGAGGGCGACGAGGTTCTGGTCAAGGTGATCGATATCGACAAGGACGGCCGTATCCGACTCAGCCGAAAAGCCGCCCTGCCCCCGGAGCAAAAGGAAACCGAGTGATTTTTCGCTTGTTTGGCGGATGTGTGGAAAAGGGGCGTTCCACCCATCCGGGTTTTTTTTCTGCTGTACTTCATTACAAGCCGGCAGGGGCAGAGAAGCCCCTTGCGGCTTGATACGAGGGGGGAAATTGTACCGCAAAACGGTTCTTGGCAATGGGATCAGGGTCGTAACGGAAAAAATTCCATTCGCCCATTCGGTTTCCACCGGAATCTGGGTAAACGCCGGCTCCCGGGATGAAACACCCGAAGAGCGCGGCATCACCCACTTTATCGAACATATGCTTTTCAAGGGCACCAAGCGAAGAAGCGCGTTGGATATCGCCAAGGAATTCGACGCGGTGGGCGGCTTCGCCAACGCCTTCACCTCCAAGGAACAGATCTGTTTCCACGCCAAAGTGCTCGCAGCCCATCTTCCCCTGCTGACCGATCTGCTCACGGACCTCTTTCTCGAATCGGTCTTCGATCCTTCGGAAATCGAGCGTGAACAGAGCGTGATCGTCCAGGAAATCCGCATGGTCGAAGACACCCCCGATGAGTTCGTCCACGTGCTTTTCCAGGAAGAGTTCTGGCAGAAAAACCCGCTGGGGCTTCCCATCTACGGAACGGTCGAGACCGTGGAAAAAGCGGGCAGAAAGGAAATGCTCGGCTATATAGGCCACCACTTCGACCCTTCCAAGATCGTCATCTCCGCGGCCGGAAATCTCGAACATGAACAGTTTCTCGATTTGATCGGTCCCTCGATGGAAAAGGTGAGCAACTCCAACCACCAACCCGAACGGGTGCCCCCCGAGTCCCATTTTTTCCGCCGAGCGGTGAAGAAGGAACTCGAGCAGGTCCACCTGCTCATCGGGATGGAGGGTACCTCCCAAAAGGATGAGACACGCTTTGCCTCCCATCTTTTGAACGTCATTTTGGGAAGCAGCATGAGCAGCCGCCTTTTTCAGGAAATACGGGAAAAGCGGGGTCTTGCCTACTCGGTCTACTCTTTCGGCCACAGCCATGAAGACTCCGGAATGACCGGCATCTACGCCGGGGTCTCGCCCGAAAACGCTCGCGAGGTGCTCTCGCTCGTCAACGAAGAGCTCTCCAAGCTCGCCCGGGACCTCATTCCCGAAGCCGAACTCAACGCCGCCCGCGAATACGTCAAGGGCAACATGTACATTAACGCGGAGAGTAACGATTACCGGATGAACCGGCTCGCCAAAAACGAATTCCTCTTTGGCGACTATATCCCGTTCGAAGAGATCGAAAAGAAAATAAACGCTGTCACCGCCGAAGACATACGCACCTGGTTCCGGTCCATCTACAGCCCGGAAAAGATGGCCGTAATGCTCTACGGCCCCGTGGAAGAGGAACTCTAGGTTCCGTTATGTCTATTTTCTTTCAGGTGCTGGCAAGCGGTTCGAAGGGGAACTCGATCCTCGTGTGCAGCGCAAAGACCCGAGTCCTTGTCGATGCGGGATGTACCTGCAAGGAACTGGTCAAACGCCTGCAAAAGACCCCCGTTGAGGCGCGCTCCCTTGATGGCATCCTCATAACCCACGAACACTCAGACCATGTAAACGGTGCAGGAACCCTCTCCAGAAGGTTCGATCTGCCCGTCTACATGACACGGGGCACCCTCGACCACCTTCCGGCCAAGGTCGCGATTCGCGGCGCCACGATTTTTGAGACCGGAAAGGCTTTTCAAATCGGGGACCTCAAAATCGTGCCGTTTGCGACCTCGCACGACGCCGCCGAATCGGCCGGCTTCGTCATCGAAAACGACGGAGTACGCCTCGGGATCTGCACCGACCTCGGTGTTGCCACAAACCTGGTAAAAGTGAGGCTCCAGGAGTGCAACGCCCTGGTTCTCGAGTCCAACCACGATGTGGAAATGCTCCACAACGGCCCCTACCCCTGGGATTTGAAACAACGCATCAAAAGCCCCCACGGCCACCTCTCAAACGAAGAGGCCTGCGATCTTCTCGAAGCCGTCCACCACGAACGGCTGCGCTCCGTAGTCCTGGCACACCTTAGCGAAACCAACAACCACCCCGACCTCGTGATCGAAAGCTGCCGGCTCCTGCGCCACCGCTCCCCCCACTGGGAATGCGTCCGGTTCGAACTGGGAAAACAAAACGACCTCGCCCCGGGTATCGAAGTCGAATAGGCAGACGACGGCGCAGGGATAGCGAGCGTGCGGGAAGGGCAAAGACGCGGGGAGCTGTGCCCCCCGCACCCCCACGGGGTCCGTGTTGCGGACTTGCGTCCGCGACACGGGCAGCCGGCGCCCTTGGCACCATGCCCAGCCGCCCTCTGCTGTAAAAATACCGATCCGATTTCGATGCTTACATTTGTACAAATGTACAAAAAGGGCTGGGCATTCATTCTTTGGAGGTGCGCTGATGGCGGCTGTCTATGATTATTCCAAAGCGCGGCAAAACCTTGCGTCCCTTCTGGAACAGGCGCTACAATAAGGTGAGGTGAAGATAAGGCGAAAAGACGGCCAGGTATTTGTTGTACGCCCGGAATGCGAAAAAGCCTCTCCTCTGGATATTGAGGGATTAAACCTGAATATCACCACTGACGAACTGGTTGCAGTCATCCGCGAGGGCCGTGAGGATAGATCGTCTAATCACTAGAGACCTCAATATTCTGCCGTTTGCGACCTCGTCCGCCGCCGACGAATTGACCGGCTTCGTCATCGAAAACGACGCGATGCGCCGCGCACCCCAATGTTGCTGAATTGAGTTAACCGACTAGAGCGACGGTCGTGATCCCGGCGGGATCAAAGCCACTAGCCGGTGGTTGAGGCCGTAAGGCCGATACCCCCGGAAAAGGACGTAAAGAAAAGGGCGACCCCGTGCGGGGTCGCAGATCAGACCGTCGCATCGCTCCCGGTCCCGCTCCAAAATGCCGGCGGCGCAAAGCTCTTCCAGGATGGTCTTGGGTCAAGGTTAAAACCACTCTATAGGCCAGTGCACGCCAACCGACATCATCAATTGCTGTCTTTGCAGCTTAATTTCCTCCGACCGTCCGGGCCATTTTCGAAAGACGTATAAATAGTCTATAACAAGGGAGTCGCTGTTTAGCCCGCCGCGCTGGCTTTGTCTGGACGGTTCATCCTTATGGATCATTGGGCCATATATATCTCGATATTCAAATTCTTCATCCTCGGCAATATTCAATAGAAAATCCCAATCTTCATTGAGCTTCAAATGTGGATCAAAACGTTTTTTCGCGAGCGTTATCCTAGGGTATGCCAATACATTATTTGGAATGAAATTTTTGATATACAGTTGTGACAATGGAATAGACGACAGACTGCGCGATTCGTCACAAATGAATGTTGGAGGCACGGAATCTCGATTCTCATATACTATGTGAAAATTGCAATATAAAATCGCGCCGCGATTATTTGCACACTCTGAATAGAGTAACTCTAAATAGTGTCCATCCGGAAACCTCTATTTTGCTGAATTATTTAGCAAAATAGCAATTTTAAGATTGCGTTTTCATCGCTTTTCTGGCATTCTGTTTTGGCTATCTTTTTGATTTATATGGTAAAA
>JAKAJS010000119.1 GCA_021813685.1 Deltaproteobacteria bacterium
AACGCCACCGGGACAAGCGCCACCAGGGTGGTCATCCCGATACTTTGCAGGGGGTCGAGAATTTGGTGAAACATTGGGGCCCTCCTTCTGGGAACTGTGGGAAAGAAAAATGGTAAGACCAGGATCACGGCCGTCTCATAACAGACGAACCGTCTCGATGTCAAGAAGGAAGGCGAAGGGTATTACCAATTTTATGCTTGACTCCGCTCGCCCTAAATCGATATTCTCGCTTGAGTCGCGGCGCAGTGTCCACTAGTTCCAGGCGTCCATCCGCGCTGTATTCCCGACGAATAATGCACCGTGCCAGATATTGAGCCGGTTGGCTGGAGTGATGCCGTCGATGTTGACACCGATTAAACCCAAACGAATCTCTGACCTGGTTTTCGAACAATTACGGGACCATATTTTCAAGGGTCAGATCAAGCCGGGCCAGCAGCTCATAACAGAGCGGGAACTTGCGGAAAGTCTGGGCGTAAGCCGTCCCACGGTACGAGAGGCGATAAACAGGCTGGTGACCCTCGGGTTGCTCGAACACCGGCAGGGACAGGGGACTTTTGTCGTTTCCCCGACCGCCGAGCATAACCCGCTGGGGGTTCCCCGCGATGAAGCGATAAGCCTGGAGGATCTTCTCGAAGTGAGGCTCGGGCTGGAATGCAACGCGGTCATGATGGCCGCCCGCAGGGCTACGGACGAAGACATGCGTGATATGGAGAGGTGTCTTCGGGAAATGACGGCGCGCATCGAGGCGGGAGAATTGGGCAGCGATGCCGATGTTGCGTTTCACATGGCAATCGCCTATGCCACAAAGAACATGGTTCAGATACACATCATGAAAAACTTCTACGATTTGCTCTTCTACGGGATCAAGTCGAATCTTCAATACCTGTATGCCGAACCCGCCACTCTCGAAATTATCATCCGGCAGCACAACGATATTCTAAAGGCGATCTGCGAGCGCGACCCCGATCGGGCCTCAGCGGCCATGCGCGGCCACATCGATTTTGTTCTTGAATTCATGCACGCTCATTCCGAGCGCTTCCGCCTCCAGGTTGGATAACCGCCTCGGGAGAATTCCGTCGAGCAGCATTTCCCCTGGAAGGCGTTGAATGCTTCGGCTGATTCGAACGTTCTGGATTGTTAGGGGGATTTCCTCAGGAAATCATATGGATACATAAATCCCCCCTACCCCCCTTTGGAAAAGGGGAGAAAAGCAAATCTGTGCAGCCTCTGCAAAAGGCGGAATCGATCCCAGTGCGCTTTAATTCGGCAGTCCTTCTCTCAGGAGTTCCTTTGATGTCGGCAGGTCACGGGTGACCCGGAACAACACGAGGATCGAGAGCACGATCAGGCCTGAAATCAGTGTCATTGCGATGTAGACGGCCGGAAGCGACCAGGTGTGCTGGATCCATCCCACCATGCGCACGGCAAGAGAACCCACCCCGAAGGTGAGTATGAACTTGACGCCAAAGCCGCTGTGTCTGAGCTTTTCTGGTGTCAACCAGGCGAGCAGGGTGTTTTCTGCCGGCTGCATTCCCATCATGAACAACAAATAGACCATGCATACCAGCACGAGCGGAAGGTTTCTGGCGAAAACCATTGCCAGGGCCATGGGCAGTGCGAGGAAATGGAACAGCAGGTAGACCCGTCGCGGATCGAAGCGCTCGGAAGCGAGCCCGCCGAAATAGGCGCCCACGATACCGACGACAAAGACCAGGGATGTGAGCCCTGTGGCTGCGACATTTCTGGAATGGACCAGCCAGGACAACTTGTTGAGAAATGCGATCAAAGCGCTGCTGCGCAGTTCGAAATAGGAAGGCAGGATCACGGTCACTCCACAGTAGGCCAGGCCGCCGAGCGTCAGACTGGCGCACAGCGTCGCAAAACCGGGGGCGAGCCGCCCCGGCGTCTGCGACGGAGTGGAAGAGGGCTTTTGCAGGGGCTCCTGCAACGAAACCAGCAGCATGATGAGCGCGCCCAGCAAATTGAGGGCGCCCAAAAAGAGGTAGGCGGCCTCGCTGCCGAAGCGATAGTTGATCAATCCCGTCACGATGGGGGCTACGGCCAGACCGGCGTTTCCGGCCATACCGTTGTAGCCGAGGGCTACGCTCATGCGCTCGATGCTGCGGGAAACCAGCCCCAATCCAGCCGGATGATAGATAGCCGAAAAGAGCCCCAGTCCAGCCAGGCACAGGGCCAACTTCGCAGGAGAGTGCAGGAACCGGGCGGCAGCCAGACCGCATAACCCGGACCCGGCGTAAAAGATGAACAGCAGCGGTTTGGCTCCCAGTTTGTCTACGAGCAGTCCCCAGGGCAGTGCGGCCAGGCCGAAGAGCAGATACATCCAGAGGGATAGAGCCAGCACCTGGCTCAGTCCCATTCCGTACATCCGGCTGAGCGGCAGAATCAGGGCCGGAAAAACCAGCATATTGAAATGGCTCATGAAATGGCCGAAACAGGTGACGGTCAGAATCTTTTTTTCGTTGCGGTTCAAGGGAAAATCCTCCAGGCGAAAGTAGCGCCATACCCTACCAATACCCTGCCAGCAGGTCCATGTTTATTTCCTTTTCATCCGGCGTTTTCGTTTCGAGGCGATGGCGCCTGGACGCGACTCGTTGTGGAGAGATGCGTAAATGTGCTATAAATAAAGGTTAATCAGGAATATAGCGGGGGGCTGAGAAAGAGTGAGTGCGAAAACGAGAGAAAAGCTGCGTAATGAGCTGCTAAAAGTCTACGAGAGCTTGCCGCCGGCGGAAAAAGCCGTACTGCAGATTTGTTCGGTAATAAGCGAGCCCGTGGCTGCTTCAGTTCTATACAAGATATTTTGCAAGGCCGATTTGCGCCTTCCCGGAGAAAAGATCGGTTCGCAACAAGCCCTCGAATTGCACCTGAAAAGGCTGAGGGCATTCAGGCTTCTCAATGAAAAAAACCAGGTCCGGAAAGAAATCATCGAGAGTATCACCCGGCGTGCAGTGGCAGCCGGATTGATTTTCGATGCCGGCGATCTGTTGGGGGGGATCGAATCGGAACAGGCCTGGACGAGCAGGTTGCCGAGCAGCAAGCGGTGTATTTCCTGCGCCAGGCCCGTCGAAGGGAAAGCGTTTCAGGCGGCGTCGGGGCCTCTTTGCACGGCGTGTGCCGAGTCGGAGCTAATGATACACTCGGGCGATGCGCATCCGGGGAGTTGGCCCGTTCGACAGATCATACATGCTGTCTCGCCCGAGGGAGACCTGAAGAACAGGCTGATCGTACTTTGGAAGATCGATGAGGCTCTGGAGAAATTTACATCCACAAAGAACAAAGATTCAGCCATTTTCCTGAACCTTGTCGTCCAAAATCTCGGATACCTGCAGTCTCATCCCCTGGCGTATGCGGTTCGAAAGGCCGCTCTTTCGGCATGCAAACGTATCGGGTACTCGATCTTACCCTTGCTTCTCAAAATGATACGAAAGGACCCGTGGCAATTCTACGCCAATCTCCTCGCGGCCGCGGGCTCTATTGCACCCGAAAGGGCCGAGGTAAAAGAGGCATTGCTCGAGGCGTCCGCAGACCCGAATCCGGAAATACGCCGCCGTGTAATGACCATTTTGAATGAAGAAACTCCTTCCTGGGCTGTGGCTACCGTTGCGAAGCTGAGCAATGACCGGGACAAGGCCGTGAGTGAAATGGCAAGGAGCACCATTGCTGCGTGGAAAAAGAGCCAATCGAGGCATTTTCCGTACCGGGCGAGAACCATGGCAACTCCCGGCGCCTCCCCTGGAGTGTCCATTCGCTTCGGCCCTCTGGTCAGGGCGATTCAAGAGGCGTTGCCCTCGGTTCATGCCCGGTATCCTTCCTACGGCATCTCCACGTGCCCTCGGATACTGCGCGACATTCGCATCGGGATCTATTCGAGGGACCGGAGTTTTTTTCGCAAACGGCTGGATGAGTTCATTGCCTCGTGCGGCGCGCATCCCGGCTTTTTCAATGATTTCATTGGAATCTTCAACGATCCCTTCGATCCGCAATGGTTTGCCGCCCTCCCTGTGGAAGACGCGCTGTATGCTCTCTCCATAATTTTCAATCGAGCAATAGTAGAGTTGGCCCCGGATGTCGAGGCTTTGTCCTATGCCATGGAGAGCGGTATTTCAGAGTCGGAGCGCCGACCCGGTACCGATCAGATGCTCTATTACCTGACGTCCCGGCTCATTATGGGCGGCAGGCTGAATGAGGCACGCAAGATACTGGCGCGGATCGAAGAACCCGAGTTCGCCCTTGGCCTGCTCGGATGGATCTTCTTTATCGAGGGAAAGAACAGCGAGGCTGTCGAATCTTTCGAAGCCGACATGAAGGAATTGCGGCGAAGAATCGGCAAAAGGAATATCAATTTTCGCGGCCTTCCTGGTTTTTTCTACGTACTTGCCCTCATACGCTCCGGAAATGAGGAGTTTTTGAAAAAGGCCGATCAACTGGTGAGCGCGGGCCTCTCCGCAAAAGAGAAACAAGATTCCAGAACGTCCGTATTCAGGTCGCTGCAAGGAATCATCTACTCTCAGCAGACCGAGCTCCAGGAAGCGCGCAGTACCATAGCTTCCGAATCAGAGGTGGTCGGCGTTCTCCCCACTCTTTTCAACGCTCTTGCCGCCTATTGGGTAGAGGGCAGCCTTTCCGAAGAGATGATTGTGCGGGTCCGGAAGATATTCGATGGTGCGAAAGAAGTTGGAATGAATTGGGTGGGGATGGAGAGCGCTGCGCTGCTCGTCCGGTCCGGCAGTGAGGTCCCCGATTGCGAAAAATTCCTTGCTGAGGTGGTCGAGCAGAGCGGAATGCAGTCGCTGGTCTCCTCGATTGTGGTCGAAGAGCCATGGGAGAAGGGATTGCGCGCGCTCATCCAGATCGGGAGCGAACCCGAGGGGCCGGCAGGCCAGAAGCCGGGGGCGGACATGAGGCTGGTATATCTCGTCGGCTATGACAGAGGCACTGTATCTCTGCAGCCTCTCGAGCAGAAGCTTTCGGCCCGGGGGACATGGAGCAAGGGGCGCCCCGTATCCTTGCACCGCCTTTTCACGCGCAATAAGCTCGACTACATCTCGCAGCAGGACCATGCCGTCTGTTCCGCGCTCAGGCAGGAACATTATTATTATCAACAGTATTATTTTGACATGGATAAGCTTCTACCCGCTCTGGTGGGCCATCCGCTTCTTTTTCTGGAATCATCTCCTTCCATTCCGGTTGAATTTGTCAAGGGGGAACCGGAAATCCGGGTGGCCAAATCCGGCTCGAAGCTCAAGATCAAGTTCGCCGCCGAACTCGATGAAAATCGTGTTCTGGTCATGCAGGAGACGCCCACCCGGTTCAAGGTGGTCGAACTCTCCGAAACACACAGGCGTCTTGCGCGGGTCCTGGGCACAAGAGGCCTCACCGTGCCGAGCAGGGCCACTCAGGATGTTCTTGGCGCCATTTCGATACTCTCCTCTCACGTGCTCATTCATTCCGACATAGGGGGAAAATCGGAAGACGTGGTGGAAATCCAATCCGATCCGACGCCGCACGTGCAACTTGTTCCATCGGGTCCGGGAATTCGTGCCGAGGTCTTCGTAAAGCCCTTCAAAGAAGAAGGAGGCCCATACCTCAGGCCGGGAGTCGGGGCGGCCAACGTCATCGCAGAGGTGGGCGGAAAGAAGATACAGACCAAAAGAGATTTAAGGACCGAAAAGGCGATGGTCGCTGCCGTGGAGAGGGCTTCCAGCGTTCTCTCCGGGTTTTCCGATTCGGACGGACAGTGGCTGCTCGAAGACCCCGAGGATTGTCTGCAGATGCTGCTCGACCTCAAGGCGCTGCAGGCAGAAGGCCAGGTGATTGTCGAGTGGCCCGAGGGCGAAAGTCTCAAGGTCACCCGTGAGGTCGGCTTCGAACAGTTCCGCATGAAGATACGCGGAAAGGCGGACTGGTTCGAAGTGAGCGGCGGGCTTACCGTTGACGATAAGCTTGTGCTCGACATGAAACATCTTTTCGAAATCCTTAACACAACGAACAAGCGCTTCATCCCTTTGGAGGACGGCCGATTTCTGGCTCTTACGAAGGAATTCCGAAAAAGGCTCGAAGAGCTGGAGGCCTATGCGGAAGGGAAGGGAAAGGATATCCGGCTCCATGCGCTCGCGGCGATGAGCGTATCGGATCTCATCGAATCGCTCCCGAATGTCGAGGTGGACGAAGCCTGGACATCGAGGATAGGGCGAATCCGGGCGGGACAGGAGATAACTCCGCATGTGCCCTCTACACTTCGGGCAGAGCTGCGCGATTACCAGGTGGAAGGCTACACGTGGCTCTCGCGGCTGGCTCACCTGGGAATAGGGGGCTGTCTGGCCGATGACATGGGCCTGGGGAAGACCATACA
>JAKAJS010000081.1 GCA_021813685.1 Deltaproteobacteria bacterium
AAAAGCAAATCGGGAAGAACAAAAACCACAGGCAGGAAGCAAAAGGATTTTGCATACGCAAAATGGAAGAAAAAGGGCTGCGGGTTCTGCGGATTAGCCGGTCAACGATGCAAAGAAGCTGCTCTTAATCCTGTCAATCCTGTAATCCTGTCCGAGTCTTTCGCCTTTCCCGCAGGGAGGACAAAAACTTTGGACAGGATTACAGGATCTACAGGATCGGGATTTCTCGCAAAGAAGCTGCTCTTAATCCTGTCAATCCTGTAATCCTGTCCGAGTCTTTCGCCTTTCCCGCGGGGAGGAACAAAAACTTTGGACAGGATTTGAGGATTTACAGGATCGGGATTTTGCGCAAAAGAAACTGCTCTTAATCCTGTCAGCCTCCCGCAGAATCTCCGATGAGTTTCTTCAATCCGGTTTCACTCACGGTCCACAGTCCTTTGTCGCCGGGCAGGCGGTGCCACCTCTGGGTCAGGTCAACGCTCCGCAGAACCGGGGAATCGAGCCGCCAGTAGCTATAGTGCACGGTCGCCCGGACCAGCCGATCATTATCGGAAAACACGACGTCGCGCACCTCGAAATCGGTCACCCGGGTGTCGCGTTTCATTTTTTCGACTTCCGCCCAGTAGCGATCCCTCTCACTTTTGGTAACGAAGGCCGCCGCGCCCTGGTAATCCTGCCACCGGATGTCGCTGTTAAACACTTTGAGCGAGGCATCCAGGGCCTCTTTGCTCTTTTGTTCCCTTTGTGCCGCAGTCGTGCAGGACACGGCAATCAACGCACAAAACACCAGCGCGGAAAGTCTCGTAATCCGGCGACCGCTTTTCATCGTCCATTTCATAGCATCTCCAGGCCAGGGGAAATCTTTGTGCGGCTATTTTCTTACACAATACCGGTTTGGAGCAAGAGAATTCGGCTCGATTTTTTCGACACGCGCCCCTGTGCCTGCTCCATTTCTGTATTATTCACCAATCTAATGGGTTACAATGGCGGGTGTTATCGACCCTACCGCGAACAGAGTGAATTAGATGGCCCAATACGTCTGGTGCAAAAATGAGGAGTGCAGGATTCCTTTATTCCGCTGCATGCTGTGCCGCTCGGACTGCTATGCGATGCGGGCGCGCGGCCGGCAGGACGAACTGGGCAAAACTTTCGAGATATTGAGAACTTCCGGGAGATTCAAGGAGCGATTTGTCATGAGACGCAAGGACGCCGCTAAGGCCAAAGAGGGACAGCTCTCCTTTTTGGAAAAGGAGCAGAAAGAAACGATCGTGGAGACCGTAGAAGAAATGGTCGCCGTTGTGGCCGAGCCGCGACTCGGCGCCTCCGCCGAAAGGCAAATCGTCGATATGCCGGAACCGGAAAGCGCCCACACGGTCCAACCGGAAAACGGCAACACGGCGGAGCAAAAAAGCGACGGCTCCGTATTCATCCTGGAGAACGGCAGGATAGAACCGGTTACCCCGGATTCCTACCTGGCTTCCACCCTGTACCAGACCGTTGATTCGTTCAGCGTCGAGTGTAAACTCGTAAAGCCCGAAGAACCGGGCGGGATGGTCTATGAGGGGAAAAAACCTTCGAAAAAGACCGTCCCCATCCTGGTAGGCAGGGACGGGGAGTGCGTTCTTTTGAACTCCTGGGAAGAGCTGGAGTCGGATCCTTCCCGGCTCGCAAACGCGAGTGAAGTGCTCGGAGCCCTGCCGGTAAAACAGGTTTTCGTTTTAAAGAGAAAATGAACAGGAGAGGGAAGAGCACCGCTCTTCCACTTCTCACTGCTCACCCATCACCGTTCACTGCCCCTAGAACTCCGCGTGACCGGGCGTTCTCGGAAAGGGAATCACCTCGCGAATGTTGGGGATGCCGGTAACGAACTGGACGAGCCGCTCAAAGCCCAGGCCGAAGCCCGAATGCGGGGCCGAGCCGAATTCGCGCAGCTCTATATACCAGCGGTAGTCGTCCCGGGCGACCCCTTTAAGGCGCATTTGTTCGAGCAGCACATCGAGCCGCTCCTCTCTCTGCGAGCCTCCGATGATCTCGCCGGTCCCCGGAACCAGTATGTCCATTGCGGCAACTGTTTTTTCGTCCTCGTTTACACGCATATAAAAAGGCTTTAGCGTCCTCGGGAAATTGACGATCCCCACCGGCTTTCCGAATACTTTTTCGGTTATATACCGCTCGTGTTCGGCCTGGAGGTCTCCCCCCCACTCCACGGGAAACTCGAAGGGTTCCCCCGACTTTTTGAGGATATCTACGGCCTCGGTGTAGGTGATGACCTCAAAGGAAGACTCCGCAGCGTTGTGAAGGCGTTTTTCCAGTTCCGGATCGATAAAGCGGCTGAAAAACTCGACCTCCTCCGGGCATTCCCGCAGCGCCGCTGCGGCCAGGTATTTAATGAAGGCCAGGGCCGTTTCCAGGTTATCGTCCAGATCGTGGAACGCCATTTCCGGCTCGACCATCCAAAACTCGGCCAGGTGGCGGCTCGTGTTGGAATTTTCCGCCCGGAAGGTCGGACCGAACGTGTAGACCTTGCCGAGCGCAAGCGCGTAGATCTCGGCCTGCAGCTGCCCGCTTACGGTGAGAAAGGCGGGTTTTGCAAAAAAGTCTCCCCGGTACGGATCTTCGGCCCCCTCCCCGCAAGGGCGCGCGGGGTCAAGCGTCGTTACCCGAAAGACTTCCCCCGCCCCTTCGCAGTCGCTAGCCGTGATTATGGGGGTGTGAATGTAGTGAAAGCCGCGCTCCTGGAAAAACTGGTGAATCGCAAAGCTTAGCCGGCTCCTCACCCTTGCCGCGGCCCCTATGGTGTTGGTTCGCGGGCGAAGATGGCCGATCTGGCGCAGGTACTCGAAGGAATGCCTCTTTTTTTGCAGCGGGTAGGTCGCAGGGTCCGCCCCGCCATAGAGGTGGAGTCGCTCGGCCCGAAGCTCGATGCTCTGTCCCTTGCCCGGAGACTCGGAAACGACCCCTTCGGCAAGAATCGCGCTCCCTGTAGTGATTTTGGCGAGCACCGCTCCGTACTCCCCGCCCCCCGATTCGGTAATTACCTGAAGGCCTTTGAGGCTCGAACCGTCGT
Organism: Deltaproteobacteria bacterium; assembly: GCA_021813685.1. Lineage (GTDB taxonomy): Bacteria > Desulfobacterota > Syntrophobacteria > Syntrophobacterales > Syntrophobacteraceae > SbD1. The sequence continues at coordinate 3,068 of JAKAJS010000081.1, forward strand.
TCAGCTCGATAAAACCAACCCCTGCCTTCGAATCACGCCTCGTTTTCACCCACCCCTGGACAATCACCCTTTTGCCCAGCCATTTCGCTTCGTTGCCTAACAAATCGGAGATGCGTATGCCCTTTTCCATATTTTCAATCTCTTCGTTTTGGATTCTTTGAGTGTAACGGTTTAAAAGATCCCCCCAACTATTATACCGGGAATTGCAAGCGAGTCACCCGATATATGCATTGGTTTCCCCCCTGGCGCCGCATGGTTATATTTAACGAAACAGACGGACGCAAGGATTTTTACATTGCGAGGCGCACCGCTATCGATGTATACTGAGAGTTTCGATAATATTGGCAATTCATGCCGCCCGACCGCTCGCCAGTTCGGAAGCCTTTTTGGCCGGCGCAGGCAGCATTGGCGTTTTTTCTCGTTTCCAAAGGCTTTCCATGGACAGGGAGACCACCTATGGCCCGGGTTACCGTTGAGGATTGTCTGGCTAATGTGGACAGCCGCTTTACGCTCGTCCATCTTGCCGTTCGCCGCGTATTGCAGTTGCGCCGCGATGCGCTGCCAACCATTGAAAATGAAAAAGAGAATAAAGAGGTCGTAATGGCCTTGCGCGAGATCGCTGCGGCAACCATTACCCCGGACAACATCCGGCAGTTTGATGATTTGAGGCCCGCTCCCGCCGAAGAGGCCTTGCCGGAAGTCGAAGCGCAGAGGTCCGATCTCCAGGAGATCCTCGACGAAGTCAACATGTTCGGCGCCTCGGTTCAATATGAGGCTTCGGATGGACTCGTTGAGCAAGATCAGCCGCCGGAGAGCGCCCCGGAAGAATAGAGTTGCGCGCTTCGCCTCCCGGTGGCGGGGCACCGTGCCGGAAGCCTGTCCGGCTTGACAAGGGCGAGCGTCATGTTTACGAATTAGGTGCTGCTGAGTAACCAATTCCCTGTAGGAAAGCGCTTCGATATCAGGAGGAAACCGGTCTCGATGGGTAAAAGAGATTATTACGAGATTTTAGGTGTGCCGCGACAGGCGGGCGAGGATGAGATCAAGAAATCGTATCGGCAACTCGCGCTCAAATACCATCCGGACCGGAACCCAGGCGACAGGGAAGCCGAAGAAAAGTTCAAGGAAGCCGCAGAAGCCTACGAGGTGCTCCACGATTCCCAAAAAAGGCAGCTCTACGATGCGTATGGCCATGAGGGGCTGCGTGGAAGCGGATTTAGCGGTTTCCGGGGCTTTGAGGACATCTTCAGCTCGTTTGGGGATATCTTTCAGGACTTTTTCTCCTTCGGAGGCTTTGGGGGACAGGCTCAACAGCGCACTGCCGAGCGGCCCGGCGAGGATCTCCTGGTAACTCTCCACCTCACTTTCGAGGAGGCTGTTTCCGGAACTCTCAAAGATGTCGATCTAAACACCATGGTGGCGTGTTCCCGATGTTCGGGAAGCGGGGCCGAACCGGGAACGAAGCAGACCACATGCCCGGCCTGCCAGGGTTCCGGCCAGGTGGTGCAGTCGCAGGGCTTTTTCCGAATCGCCACGAGTTGTGTGCGATGCCAGGGAACGGGAAGAGTGTTGGTTTCTCCCTGTAAACAATGCCAGGGCCAGGGGCGGCTGCGAGAAAAACGGCGCGTCCAGGTAAAGGTCCCCGCCGGGGTTGATTCGGGCACCAGGCTCCGACTGCGGGGCGAAGGCGAAAGCGGCTATCGCGGCGGAGTCTCGGGGGATCTCTACGTACGGGTCGAGGTCGCACCCCATCCTACCATGGAACGTGACGGCGACAATCTTTACACGAAGATATCCATCTCCTTCCTGCAGGCGATCCTGGGGGACACGGTGGAGATGCCCACCCTCGACGGGCAGAAGACCCTGACCGTTGCGCCGGGGACCCAACCGGGGGAAGTCGTGCGTTTCCCGGGAGAGGGAGTCCCCAAATTGCGAGGCTACGGTCGAGGAGATCTCTTTGTCGAAGTCGAGGTGAGGATTCCCAAACAGGTTACGCCCCGCCAGGAAGAACTGCTCAGGGAGTTCATGGAACTCGAGGGCGAAAAAGAAAGTCATAAGGGGAAAAAGTGGCCGTGGAGCCGCCACAAGGAGCACGAAAAAGACACGCTGTCAAACGTCCAACCCGAAATGAACCCTTCTTAGGATGACCATGGTCTCTGCCGCTCGCCCCAAACAATTCGAAGAATTCAGGGCCTCGGCCCTCTACTGCCCCAGGTGCCGGCAGGCCATGCCGGTTCGCAGCCGACTCCTGCTCGTCCTTCCCGACGGCGAACTGCACGAGTATTTGTGCCAGGCCTGCATGACCTCCCTCGGCACAAGGACGATCCGTGAGAGCCGCCAGGATCGCATTGTCATTCCCTGATCCAAAGGCGCCATAACCCCTTGTCAATACAAAAAAATCCATGAGGCACTGGAAAAATCCCCGAAATGGAGATAATAAACCGGTCGGTCTTGCCCGGGGGAAAAGACCCTGTTGCGTCCCGGCCGGGACACGTGAAGCTTCTTCAGGAAGAGGTTGAACCAAAATGATCGAAGCCGAGGGACTTACCAAGTTTTATGGTCCGAGAAGGGCCATCGGAAATGTTTCTTTTGAAATCGAGAAGGGCGAAGTGGTGGGATTTCTAGGCCCGAACGGCGCCGGCAAATCGACGACCATTCGCATTCTTACCTGCTACATGCCTCCAACGTCGGGCACGGCAAGGGTGGAGGGTTTGGACGTTATCGAAGACTCGCTGAAGATCAGGCAGAATATCGGGTACCTGCCCGAAAACGTTCCGCTCTATAAAGACCTCACCGTACGCCGGTTTCTTCGCTTTGCCGCCGGTTCCAAGGGAGTGGAGGCGAAAAAAATGCGCTCGGAAATCGGCCGCGTGATTTCCACCTGCGGGCTGGAAAAGACGGCCGACAGGGAAATCGGAAATCTTTCGAAGGGTTTCCGGCAGCGGGTGGGGCTTGCCCAGGCGCTTTTGAACAACCCTTCCGTGCTGGTCCTCGATGAGCCGACAATCGGCCTCGATCCGACGCAGATCATCGAGATACGGCGCATCATCCAGGAATTGCGCGAGGATCGCACCATCCTTCTAAGCAGCCACATCCTGCCGGAGGTGGCCCAGCTGTGCAGCAGGGTGATCATCATCAACAAGGGGGAGATCGTCGCGACCGACACTCCTGCAAATCTTACGAGCCAACTGCAGAAAGCGGCGACGATCCTTCTCGAGGTGCGGGGACCGGGCGCTGAGTTTGCCCA
>JAKAJS010000280.1 GCA_021813685.1 Deltaproteobacteria bacterium
GAGCTCAAAAACATCATGAAGCGGTTCGGGATCCTCTACCAGAGCGGGGCGCTGTGGAGTTCCATGACCCTTGCCGAAAATGTCGCTCTTCCCTTACAGGAATATACCCGGCTCAGGCCCGCCGAAATACGGGACCTTGTCGCCTTCAAGCTTTCGCTCGTGGGTCTCGCGGGGTTCGAGGAATTCTACCCTTCGGAGATAAGCGGGGGGATGCGCAAGCGCGCCGGTATCGCGCGCGCCATGGCGCTCGACCCGGACATACTTTTTTTCGACGAGCCTTCGGCGGGTCTTGACCCGATAAGCGCGCGCCGCCTCGATGAGCTGATCCTCGACCTTCGCGACAGCCTCGGGGCGACCGTGGTGGTCGTTACACATGAATTGGCGAGCATCTTCGCCATTGGAGACAACTCGGTTTTCCTCGATGCGGAAACCCGGACCATGACAGCGGTCGGAAACCCCAAAAAGCTGCTCGAAGAAAGCCGCGACCCCCGGGTCAGAAGTTTTCTTACCCGGGGCGAGCCCTGAGGTGGGCGCATACCTGAGCGTCCGCCGAAGAGTCGGGATACTCGAACTTTTTAAAGAAGGCTTCACCAGATGAGTAAACAGGCCAATACCAAACTGATCGGGGGCTTTGTCGTGGGCGCGATAGCGCTGATCGTGGCAGGGCTTCTGTTGTTCGGCTCCGGAAGTTTGTTCAAGAAGCAGATGCAGTTCGTGCTGTTTTTTCCGGATTCGGTCAGCGGCCTTTCCGTCGGCGCCCCGGTGGATTTTAGAGGCGTAAAGATCGGTACGGTAACCAACATAAAAGTCGTCATGGAAAGACAGGACCTCTCGCTTCTGATTCCGGTCTTCATAGAAATCGATCCGAAGAAGGTCTCTCTGGCCGGCTCCGGCGAGGAACTCGAAAACGTCCTGAAATCGGGCACGGGAGGCGCGCCCTTTCTCCAAACGCTGATCAACCGCGGTCTCAGGGCCCAGCTGACCATGGTGAGCCTCATAACCGGCCAACTTGGCATCCATCTCGATTTCTTCCCGGATACCACCGTACGGATGGTGAACGCCGAGACCGAATACAAGCAAATCCCCACTATCGAGTCGCCCTTTTCCGCCATAGCGAAGACTGTCCAGAATATCCCCCTCACGCAGATTGCGGACAAGCTTTTGAAAACGCTCGACGAGACGGAAAAAATCATCGCCTCCTCGCACCTCGACAGCACGCTCGATTCGCTCAATCATGCCGTCAAGGCCGCGCAGGTGTTGCTCGTGAATTTGAATCGCCAGATCAAACCCCTGGCAAGTGGCGCGAAAGGCAACCTGGTGGAGTCCAAAAAGATGTTCGCCAATGCCGCAAAACTTACCGGGCAACTCAATGCCGATCTGCCAAAGATTGTGGCCCAGTTGAACGAGACCCTCAAATCCGCCGGCGTGACGCTCCGAGGCGCCAATCACGCCATAGACGGCTTCAGCTCGGACAACTCGCCCGTGCGTATCCAGCTTCTGGCAACCCTCAACGAGTTGGCCTCCGCCGCTCGTTCGTTCCGGGTTTTGACCGATTACCTCGACAACCATCCGGAGGCCATCTTGCGGGGAAAGGCCAAATAAAACGAGGGGGTTTCCACGCGAAGCCGCGAAGACGCGAAGGGATAAGGTGCAAAATGTCAAAAATTAAGATTTACAGGTTCGTTGCTCTAGCTTTTGTGCTTGCGGCGCTTGCGGGCTGCGCCCGGTCGCAGGCCGTAAACTATTATCTTTTGCGTTCGATGCAGGGCCCGCCCCCGCAGGCGAAAGCCCTCGGGCAGTGCATGGTCGTAGCCGTAGGCCCCGTCGAAATCCCGGCCTACCTGGACCGGCCGCAAATGGCTATTCGCCCCTCGCCCGATACTCTCCACTATTCCGAGTATGACCGGTGGGCCGAACCTCTCGATAAAAACGTGGCCCGTGTCCTGGCCGACGATCTCTCGGCCAGGCTCGCCGACGCGCACGTGTGCGTCTTCCCCTGGCCCGGGTCCGTGCCCGTTCGCTACCAGGTCCGACTCACCATCGTTCATCTCGAAAAGATCGCGGGCGAAAAAGTCGTTCTCGACGCAAACTGGAGCCTTTGGGGAAACAACGGAAAGAAACTGCTCCTCATGAGGCGCTCCAGGATAGTCGAACCGGTCGAAGCCCCCGCCGACTATAAAAGAATCGCCGCGGCCGAAAGCCGCGCAGTCGACTCTCTAAGCCGCGAAATCGCCCCGCGACTGACGCCGTAGGCGGCGTGGCCGGTGGCGTGTCGCCGCTGACGGGTCGCCAGGCCGAAGCGCCGCTGCCTTCGGCGGCGGCGGGGCCACAACGATAGAATCAAACCGCCCGCCCGCGAAGCAGGCGGGCAACCCGGCGGCGACTCCAGCCGCCCGGGACACCCCGAGACGATGAAAAGGAAGGGACGGTCTTCTTCCCGCTTCTCGCTTCTCCCTTCCTGCTTCCCGCTTTCAGGCCCCTTTATCTCCCCTCACGCCCAGCCCGCATCTTTCGGCCCATGAAATTGTTCAGCGTCCCCCAGGATACTCCCAATATTCTGGCGATATTGGCCCTGGTGACCCCCTTATCCATGAGATTTCTTATCTCTGTTTCCTTGCCGTCCAGCTTCGATTTTCCAACCCCTTTGGGGCGTCCCAGTTTCTTCCCGCCGGCTTTCGCCCTGGCCAAGGCGACCTTTGTGCGTTCGGAGATCAGGTCCCTTTCCAACTCGGCCAGCAGAGAAAAAATGGTGACCATCACTTTCGAGCTTATGTCCTGGCCGTTATTGGAATTGATTTGAAGCCCCTGTTTTACGGTCACCAATTCCACTCCCCGAGCGGTGAGTTCATTTACCAGTTGGATTACTTCTCCAGCGCTTCGTCCCAAACGGGAGAGTTCGGACACGATCAATCGGTCGCCGTGCTTCGAGACGGAAAGCAACTCATCTATCCGGCGTTCTTTTGCGGAACAGCGGCTGGATATTTCCAATTCCAGCCAAGTATCGACCTGCCATCTCTGCTTGTCGCAATGCGCCAGGATTTCATATTTTTGGTTCCGGTAATCCTGCTCGTCGGTGGAGACCCGGACATAGGCGATAGTTTTCGACATTTTCGACCCTCTGGCAACGAAAAGGTAAAACCCCACTTCTTTTAAAAACTATTTATCAGTAGAAGCCAGTTTTTTACTACGAATATTTCAGAATGAAAAGGACCGTTTTGGCGGATATGAAATGGCAAACAAGGGCGTCAGCAAGGGTTATCCCCGATGGGACTTGAAGGCTCCCCACTTGTGGCCGGGACAAAATCTTCCGACGCAGGGAGACATAGGAATATAGCACGCGGGGACCGAGACCTGCAAAGCCGCCGTAAGCGTCAGCAGAAATGGCAAACAAAAGAGGAGACTGCGCAACGCATCTCAGGTTCTCAATCTGGGTGGGATAAAACAAAGAAAAGCCAATATCAGGTAGAGTATTTACCCTGGACTTATCCCTTAAAATTCTTCTTTACACAACTCAATGTTCATGTCAAAAAAGATAAAAATCTCTACAACCTTTAGAACAGTGCCGGCGATCGAGAGGATAAAATTCGGGAAGATGAATTGCCTTTCGCGAATTGCACTTTGATAAAGATCGCCCAAAAAAGAGGAGATGTTGTGATGAAGCGATCAAAATCTAAAGCAGCCAAACTCTCGCAGTTTAAAATTTATTTTGACATTTGCACATTCGTGTGGTTGACATATCGCGTGCGGGGCTAATTTTCCCATTTGTATCTTCTCGATTTAGCAAGACTGATCCATTGCAGACCTGGCTATGTCACGCCATCCTGTGAATGGCGTGACATAGCCTACTCCGTTTTTGTCGGTATGGACAATTGGTTGCGTAGCCGCAAAGAACCCGCCTCGATACCGCGGGCTAGGTTGTGACATGAGCGGTTATAACCGATACGCACACATGCCCCTGTGTTGAGTCCACTGTCTCGGGGTGGTTAGACTACCTCTTCTTAGGTCTGGAGTCGTCATGAAAAAAGCAAAGCTAGGCAGAATTGTGGTTACAGGCTCCCTCTTCTTGTGTCTGATGTCAGGGGTTGCCTTCGCTCAAAGCAATCCGGGTCTTACAATCGATCAGAACGGCAATGTAGGTATCGGCACGTCCACTCCGGGGGCAAAGCTTGATGTGAACGGCAACGTCAACATCAGCGGTACACTGACTGCGACAAGCATCTCGGGAGCAGCCGGCGGCGCCTCCGGTAATACCACATCCTATGTGCCTCCCGTGCTTTCAAACTTCACGTGGGTCAATCAAGGTAGTGCAACGGCGGTGCAACAGGGGAACGCTGTTTACGTCTATGCTCCCCCTACCAGCGGGAACAATCAACACATGTTGCTCGTTAATGCTCCGGCGCCACCCTACACCATGTCGATGTTCATGACTCCGATGTTCATGCCGATGAACACTGCCGGTGGAGGATTGAGCCTATACGACAGCGCCAGCGGGAAAATTATAAATTTGTCCTTTGCGCCTAGAGACCCGAACAATACAGGCGACTTTGTGCCTTCATTGACGATTTCAAAGATGAATAGCGTTACGTCTTGGAACTCCTCTTACAGTTGTTTCAACGGCGGTATTTTTGCGAATGGTATGGGCGACTACGATTATTGGCTCCAAATCAAAGATGACGGCGCCAACAGAACCTTCTCGATATCAAGGGATGGAATTAATTATGTACAACTTTTCTCGGTTGCGAGGACCGATTTTGTGACTCCGAATGAGGTTGGTGTTTTCATTACTAACAGCACTCCATTCCCTGCGTCAATGCTGATACAGAGTTTTCAGATAACTACACCGTGAGAAACGCTGTGCAAGGCAAAACGTCAGGCCCGGGGATGACAACTATTGACCGTTTATATCCCGCATGACTCTGGCGCGGCATGACCCAGACTGGTAATCTAAAACGCAGTCTGGATAGGAGAACAGCGATGAGGAAAAATGGGACAAAGAAGATCACATTTCTCTATTTGGCGCTCCTGGGGTTTAGTTTCTTCAGCCTCGCTTCCGGGAGAGCTCTTGCGGGCGACTTCACCCTGCCGACGTCCATCAGCGGTCCCGGCATATACACCACCCAACACGGTGCCATAGTAACCCCTCAGGGTGGCTGCGTGGTAAATACCGGCGCTCAGGTTTCTCTCGCCGCCGACAGCTTCTATTTCGGGCCCGGCTTTCAGGTCCAGGCCGGCGCCACACTCACCACGATGAAGGCCACTTATGGCAGCTTGCCTGACGCCTGGCAAATAAAATATTTCGGTAACAACTACGCCGAGGGTCCCTATGACGATTATTGCGGGAACGGACTGAATAATCTTGCCGATTACCGGTTGGGCTTCAATCCCACCAACCCTGTGATCGATGTGAGTCAACTTCCCAATGGCCCGGGCATATACGACATTTATGATAATTCGGGCAGGCTCGCAGGGGTATACAAGTTTTCAGCTACAGGCTTAGTCAAGGGAATCCAGTATCAATACGATAACGAGGGGAACAGGACCCAAACGACGGTCACTGCCGGAGAGTGAGAGTGGATTGAGGATCTGGCTCCGTCATAGGTTCGACTTGCGCGCGGGAGGTCTCGGACGGAAAGCTTTCTGGAATTTTTCATAACCTACTGACGGGGCAGGGATTTCAGTTTGGCAGTGAGGAGAAGGATGGAATGAAAACAGGAATGAAGACGTGATCCTCCTCTTCGCGTCCTCTTTCTTGCCCGTTGTCGCGGTTCATTAGCGGTGCTTGCAACGGTTCCAGCACTCGCTCTTGACGGAAATTCTGTCGCTTTGGGTTTATCATCCAATCCCCTGATTTTTCGAATATATCCGAGGAATCAATATGAGAAAGATTAAATTTTTATTCCCTATTCTATTCTTCTTGGCTATCGCAGCGAACACGGCCTATGCGCAATTTTGCACAGGGTCTGTTAATCCGAGTTCATTCGCTCCGACTCCTTATCCTCAAACAAACACCGATGAATACGGTGAGGCGATCAACTTCGTAGGCTTCTTTAACACTGTGGCCAACGCTGAGTCGGCGGCTGCAGCCGCTGCAGGGGGCACGGCTGCGGGGCTCGAAACAATGGCTTGCGGGGATGGGAATTATCAGTGCTATCTGTACTGTGAGGCAAGCAATTATCAGACTTGTGGTTGGAACGTGAGTTTTCGGTAAGCCTGCGTGTTTCCATACCGGCGTAGGTGCTATGATCGGCCGAACTCTTGAGGTTGAAAGGAGAAGCCGATGAAGCCCAAGAAGGAACTGGTCCTGCAGGACG
>JAKAJS010000212.1 GCA_021813685.1 Deltaproteobacteria bacterium
GGGGTCCATTTGCCGGCCTCTTACATTCCTTGTGCCCTCCTGATCTATTCAGGAGGGTACAATTCCCCGATCATTGGAGCACCAGATCGATATCGTCCCGTGGAAACCGATCTGGAAAGGGTGCAACCCGGGACGACGCCCACAGGATGGGGAAGGCTCAAGCTCCGATTTTCATCTGGTTGCATGAGAAGATCGGATACTCAAACCTTCCCCCTCACCGCATTATAAGGTTTGGGTTATCGAAGTAACGGTGACTTCGAGGACCCGTGTCAAAAAAGAAAATTTGTTTTTCATAATCTCGAATTCAGGACCCGAATCCAGGAATCTTGCCGTGCCTTCAAGAAGGTATCCTGTGCCGGGCCCCATGCGGCCATCGAGCTCTTTGGTTCCGACGGTGAGCAGCACTTTGTTGTTCTGTAGCGTTTTCTTTTCCGTCTTTCTCATTTTCCCTGCGGGAATGAAGATCCTTCGCTCATCCGGAACCACGAGGTAGCTATTCCAGGTGTTTACCACATGGGCTTCGCCATCGGAACACGAGACAATGGCAACGACGCCCTCTTTGCCGATAACACTTCGAAATCCTTCTGTTAACATAAAAAGTCTCCATTTTCTGATAAATTAGAGATAAAATCGATCTGTGTTGTCGCTAATTGACCATGTTGCGGAGGAAACGTCAAGACAAAAGTTCGGTTACGGAGTATTCTTTCGCAGGCCTTTCGGCAGATGAGTATCCCGGGCCGCCGTCTCACGGGATACCCGTTTGCTCTACTGGGGCCGGACAGGTCTAACGAGTACAATCGACGGGAGCCGTTTTGCCGGAGTGGCGTAGCGAACTGGCGGCAGGGGGGAGTGATTGCTTTCCCTGGCCTATCTTTGCCGCAACCTCGATCGTGCTGGGTACTCCCCCGCAGAATGCCGCTCTACATAGTCTTGTAACTTTGCAGGGAGAGATAAGATGCAATTCAGTATCGGGGTGGAATACGCGTTTCATTCACTATTTTACATGGTGGATCTTCCTAAAAGCAAAACCGTAGGAATTAAACAGATAGCAGGATTGAATAGAATTAAGGAAAGCTACCTGTCAAAGGTATTCACAAAGCTGCAAAAAGCAGGGATTGTCCGATCCATTACCGGCGTAAAAGGGGGATACGAATTGGCAAGACGCGCGGAGGACATTTCCTTTTGGGATATTATTGAGGCGATAGAGGGGAATGCTTCTTTTTTTCAATGTGTCGAAATTAGGAAGAATAACATTTTTGTTGACGATCCGTCTGTCTTTACAGATGAATGCCCTTGTCTGATAAAAGTTGTCATATCGGAAGCAGAGGAAACATTTCGAAATAGTTTACGATCTAAATCTTTGCGTTGGCTGTATGATCAGGTAAATGAAGGTTTTTCAGATGACAAGAGGATGGCTATTAAGGAATGGATGAAAATCATATGATATGTTGTCTGATACGGGTCCTTGGAGTCACCCCTATTTCGAGAATGCGAAGACTTTTGGACGGTCAGTTCTTTACCGGACTCATAGAGGTACTCGGCCTCCCGTCTAGTCACGACACAGCGGATGGCACCACACGGCTTTGACAGACCTGTTGGGTTTGTGGGTTCGGTTGTCCTTGCCGCGGAAAGTTGCGGACAAAGCACGGAGAATCGGATGAATAAACGATTATTTGGGGGCCAGCCCCAATAAGCGCTAACTTGAGAAGCTCAATTGTGCGTGTTTGAACACGGAAGGAGGAGTGCAGCGAGTTGAGACAAAAAGGTCATAGCAGCACACTCTGGCGTCTTTGTACTCGATATCAAAAGCGACTTCGACCTCGGCAGACAGACTCTCTCGCCGCCCGATTGCCTTCTATCCGTGTCTATCCGTGTCACCCGCTTTTCCAAAAAACCCTTCGACACGGATGAACACAGATGGACACGGATAAAAGAAAAGGGTCAAATTGTCCCGGTTTTTATAGGACGTTGTGTGTGGTCGCTCCAACTCCGATTGCTTTTCCTCTATGTCAATCCGAGTCACTTGCTTTTCCAAAGACCCTTGGACACGGCTGGATACGGATCAAGTTAGCGCTTATGGGGCCAGCCCCCAAACCCCCGGAGTTTAGCGCATTGGGGGAATCAAGAGGGGCAGAGAAAAGAAGGACAGAAGCAAAAGCCTTCTGCCCCTCCGTCATCCCCCTGCCTCGGCGTTCGGGTCGCTTTCCAGCGTAGCCTGGAGATCCATGCGTTCGCAAAATTCCCCCAGGGAGTCGAAAGATTTGGCGCTAAGGCGCGCCGCCTCGTCGAGGAAAAGAAAGCGCACGCTCCCGACGTCGCGCCCCCCCCGATGGATTCCCCGGTCGAAAAGTGCTCGAAAAAGTCCCTATCCACTTCTCGGAGCATTTCGTGATGCTGCTTGCCACTGCTTCAGAGCGCCGGCGTAATGGGCGCTGCCCAACCTTTCCCCATGAGACGGACGGCGTTCGGTAAATTCCATCTCTGCAATCAGCATTGACGGCGCCCCCACCGTGAGATACCATTCAATTACTTGCGATACAAGGAGGGTGTCCTCATGCCTGTCAGTTTGCGAGTTCCCCCGGAGAAGGAAGAGTTGATCAGGAAAGCGGCCGCCAAAGCCGGCATGTCCAAAACAGCCTATATTCTCGAGGCCATCGACGAGAAGCTCGGCATCGTAAAGAACCGCGAGCAGACCATCAGAGACGTCGCGGGCTGGCTGTCACATGAGGAAGCCGAGGAATTAAGGCAGGCGATCAGCAGGTTCGAGGAAATCCAGGAGGGGGACTGGCCTTGAAGCTCGTCCTGGACACAAATATCTTCAGCGATCTTGCTGAAGGATTGTCGGAGGTGATTGATATACTGGCAACCCTGGGGGAGCATCTGCTTATGCCCTCCATCGTCCTGGGCGAGCTTCACTACGGGTTCATGAAAGGAAGTCGAAGGGAGTTCAACGAAAAAAACTTCGCCGGATAGTCGATCAACTCAGGATGGAAATTATCTCGGTCGATGAGCACGTCGCGCGGAAATATGGCATCATTTACAATTCCCTCGTGAAAAAGGGGAAAAAGATCCCGATCAACGATGTCTGGATCGCCGCATGTTGTATGGAAACCGGTGGGACCTTGTTGACCAGAGACACGCATTTCCAATTCATTGATCAGATTGAAAAGATCATCATGCAAGCGCCGCCGTCAAACCTCGAATAATCCGGTGTTGGAATTTTTCTCACGCAAAGACGCGGAAGATTGTTTCTGATCCAAATCATATCGCCGTTTCCGCTCAGTTCGACTGAGCCTCTTCAATCTGGCCGGTAAAGCGGCGGCCGCGTACGACGACTTCTTCTATGCCCGATTCATCGAGACGCCGGACGAGGCGATAGGCGGTGCCGCGCCGGGCCCGGTCCGCCGAAGGGGCGGCCACGAGGAGCTGGAGGTCCATGCGTTCGCAAAACTCCCCCAGGGTGTCGAAGGATTTTGGGCTAAGGCGCGCCGCCTCGTCGAGGAAAAGAAAGCGCACGCTTCCGACGTCGCGCCTTCCCCGGAAGAGCACCGCCTGGTGCTCCCAGGCATCGAGGATGACCATGAGTACGGCCGCCCCCACGCCGATGGATTCCCCGGTCGAAAGGGTGCTCGAAGAGGCCCGTATCCACTTCTCGGAGCCGAACCGGCGCACCTCGACGCTCATGCGCACATATTCGCGGTAGTCGAGAAGCTCGTCTCCCCGGATCTGGCCGCCTCCGACCTGCCGGTAGAGCTCGGACATGGCTTCTTCAAAGGAGATGTGGGAATTGAAGAGTTCCTTTTGGGCCTGAAGGCCGGTCAAAAGCCTCTGCATGCTCTCCACCCGGTCGAGATGGATGCGAATCCCGGCTATGGTCCCGAAGCTCACCGCCTCGAGCCTGCGGTTGAGCTGATGGACCTGCCGCTCTTCGATGCGTATGCGGTTGCGGATGCTGTTTGCGACGGCATCGGAGCGCTGGCGCAACTGGCGCTGCTGGTCGTCGAGCTTTTCGCGCAGCCGTACGAGGTATCCTCCGATCTGCTTTACGGCGATCTCGGGGTCATCGGCCTGGGCGATGTCGCGCGGCGTGCTTCTTTCCAGAAACTGCCGAATCATGCGCCAGGCTTCCAGATTGAGGAACCCGCGCCTGAGATCCGCATCCCGGGTTTCGAAAAGCTTTTCCAGTTCCTGCCGTAGTTCTTCGGCTTCGGGGATCGTCTTTAAGATATTTTTCAACTCGCCCTGGCGCCGGGAGGCATCCTCGAAGGCCCGCGTCGCCGTTTTCTCTGCGTAGGCCGCTATCACCGAAGGCTCCATGAGGCGGTCGTAGAGGCCTTCTCTCCTCATCCCGCGCCTCAGGCTCATCCAGGCCCGCCAGTGCGGCAAAAGGTCCCGGGTGCATTTTTTCCTCTTTTGCCGCGCGTCCGAAACCATATTGGCGCCGATCTCCAGGTCCTTTTCGGCCCGAATGAGGTCGTTTCCGATTTCCCGCTCGGCCTTTTGAGCCGCCTTGAACCCTCTTTCCGCCTCTTCCCGGAGACTTTCGGCTTCCTCGAGATTCTGCGCGCTCCCGTCCTGGCCGCTTCCCGTAAGGTCGTCCCGAAGGTTTTCGAGCTTCTCGAGCAGTCCCTTGTATTTGGCATCAAAGGAGTTGAGCTCTTCGCGGGCGGCCCTGTGCTCCCGGTCCGCCTGCGAAATCGCGCGTCGAGCAGCTTCGAGCTCGCCGTCCAACACCTTTTTTTGTTTCTTCAGCTCCTCGAAGGCGCTCTGCTGTTCGTCGAGCACCCTTTCCTGGTCGCTAAATCTCAGGTGAGAGCGCCGGTCGATGAGAGTAGCCAGAAGTTCCCGGCCTCCCGACCAGTACTCGAGCACCTCTTCGGCCTCCGCAAGCTCCCTTTTCAGCTCCGAGAGCGCCTCCGGACCCGGCGGAGGATTTTCCAGGTCATACATGCCGGCCCGTACGCGCTCGACCGCCCGCCGGATCGCTTCCATCCGGGCCTTCACCGCCTCGGCCTGCTTAAGCCGGGCCTTGAGTTCAGCCGATTTTTCCAGCCAGTCTTCTTCATCGAGCAGTTCGGCGTCGGGAAGGATTTGCGCAAGAGAGCCGGCGAGGTCGCTCTGCTTTCGGGTGAGCAGGGTAATTTCCGCCTCGCGCTTTTTGGCCGGCATCCACTCGGTTTGGATTTCTCTCAGCCGCTCCTGCATCCGGTCGATCGCTTCGGCCGGGTCGGGCGCCCCGAGGAAACGGTAATGTCTCTTTAAAAGCCCGATCTTCTCGAGCGCTTCGAGCAGCCGCACCTCTTCGGTGCGAACCGTTTCGATTTCAGCCGTGAGGCTTTCGCCGTAGGCTTTGAGCCTCTGGATTTCCATCTCCCGGGCGGCACGGCCCACGGCCGGCCTTTCCGGATGGCGGGAAAGACGCCACGCATCGCCCATTTTGACCAATTCGGCCGCAGGATATGGCTTTCCTTCCGGAGCGGTTTTGAGGGTTCCTGCCTCAACGAGCCAGACGTGCTCCGGGCGGTCGGGTTCCCGCGAGATGATTTCCGCGGCCTCCGGGATGTCTTCGACCAGGATGGCGCCCAGAAGGGGGCCGAGCCTGGCTTCCAGGGCCGGGGCGCGGTCTTGCGGGGTATCGTCGTACATTTCCGCGGCAAGGGCCCCGTCGACCAGGTCGCGCAGTCGGACCAGGGCTTCATCGAGACGCCCGCCGCTAAATTCGAGTTCGGAAATTTTCGCCAGAGCCGCTTCCCGGTCTTTGTGAAGAAGTCGGAGCCGCCCGCCGATAGATTCCAGATCGGCCCTGGTTGCCTGTTCAAGAGAATCGAGCGAGGGGCCGTCGGTTATTTTTGCCGACAGTTCGCCCTCCAGTTTCCCGATGAGGCCCCGCGCCTGCATCCATTCGCCGGCCTCCGGGCGCAGCCGCTCGATTTGCTGCTCGAGCCCCGCCTTTTCTTCCCGCAGCGCAGACAACCGCTCCCCCAGGCTCGCACGCTCCTCGGAAAGCCGGGTCAACTCGTTTTGAACGGAGCCGAAAAGCGCGCGGAGCTCTTCGGCGCCGCTTAGAGCAGAAGCGGGAAGCGGGGAGCGGGAAGCGGGAAGAAAACCATTCTGTTCCTTTTGGTGAATCCCGGATTGAAAGTTGGAAGCTTTCCTGCGGATCTCCTGCTGGCGCTCGGCCCTTTTGGCTGCCCGCTTGAGCTGTTGGGGAATCTCACCGGCCTCTTTTACCTGGAGTTCCATGTTGCGGAAATCGGCGTCGAGCGCTTTTGCCGCTTCGAGTGCGTCTTGGCGCGACGCACTTTTTCCCGAAGCGCTTCCCAGCGCCTGGAGCGTTTCCTCGTATGCTTTCATGCGGGTGCTCAGCGATTCGAGCTCCCGCTGGACCCGGCCCTTGGTTTCAAGCGCCCGCCCCCACTCCATGCGGCATTCCTCCAGAAGCGCCGGAGCGTTTTCCGCATCCACCTCGCGGTCGGGGAGCGCTTTGCGGCAATCTTCGAGGCTCTGCCTTGCGAGTTTAAAAAGAGCGACGTTTCGCGAGATCTGCTCCCAGGCCTTGGAGACGTCCGAGAGCCCTTCGGCCGTCTGGTCCTTTTCGGCGGTCAGCTCGTCCACCCTTTCCTGCAGTTCCCGATATTTTTTTTCAAGACTTTGGGCCTGGAGCTCGCTTTGCTCCAGGTCTTTTTTTGCCGCATCGCAGGCCGTCGAAACTTTCTCGATTTCCTGCAGGGTTTTTGCCGCCCGCCTGCGCTCGCGCAGAACATCTTCGGCCCGGGCCTGCTCGCGTTGTTTCTGTTCGAGATCGTTCGTAAGCTCCGCGTGGGTGCGTTCGAGTTCGCGCACGCGCGTGCGCAGCGAGTCGAGGTCGGCTTTTCGGCCCTGGTGTTCGGTTCTTACCGCATCGGTTATCTGCCGGAGGTTGAGGAGCCGGAGCCTTGCGCCGTGAAAGGCCGCCTCCAGCATGCCGTAGCCCGACTTGAAGATCCCCTCGATAACCTGGTACTTGCTCTCCGCCGATGCGATCTCGCGGCGCGTGAGCCTGCAGGCGTCGAGATTATCGCGCATCCGCGCCACGTGGTTTCGAAGCGACTGGTCTTCGGCCAGCAGGTAGTTTCGAAGCCCCTTTTGAATCGAGCCCGACAACCCCCCGTACATGCTGGTCTGAAGCATGCGGTTGAATTTTTCGCGCTCGACGTAGGCTTCCATGCGCATGGGGGTTATCCCCAGCTCGAAAAGGCTCGAGGTGTACTGGCCGACCGAATCGCAGACGGAAAACGAAACCCCGTTTTGTCCAAGCCTTCGGGACAGCTCGGAGAGTTCGGGCACACGCTCCGAATCCCCCTCGCGGACCAGGAGCATCTCCTGGAGAGGCTCTGCGGCCGGGAGTCCTTCGACGATAAAGGGGGTGAGTTCCAGAGTGGGGGGATTTTTTTTGCGCAACATAACGCCGGCCAGCACCCGACCGCCGTCCTGCACGCCAAGCTCAAGGATCGTGTAAGCGATCCCCTTTGGCCCGAGCCGGCCGAAAAGACCCCGGTCGCCTTCGGTACCGCCCGCATCGGAGACGTTTCGAAACTGGAGCAGCCGCTGATCGGGAAGAAGAGCTACGAAGGCGGCGATCATGACCGTGGTCTTGCCCGCTCCGTTTTCGCCCTCCAGCGCCGTAACGCCCCCATCCAGCTCGAAGCGCTGGAAGAAGAAGCCGTTCCAGTTTATCAGCACCAGGCTCTCAATTCTCGTTCTGTTGCTCTTCATCGTCTACTTCCACTTCTCCGAGCTTTATAAGGTCTTCGAGGGCGGCAGCCAGATCCCGCGCATCCCGAACCGGTTCCATGAAGCGTGTGATCGAGCGCCCCGAAGCGACGCTGCCGTTCGTGCGATCGACCGTGATAAAGCCCAGTCGGGCGAGCCCGTTTATTGCCTTATCGACCGCCTCCCGGATCTTTCGGTTGTCCATTTCCGCATCGCGCCCGCGGGCGCGGGGCGCCAGAAGCTCGGCAAGTCGTTGCCTGCCAAGCAGCATCTCGAGGTGCGAGAGGATCTGCTCGAGCGGGATCTGCCCGGCCTTCTTGAGGTAGGCCGGGTCCATGCGCAAAAGCGCCAGCACCTGCCCAACGAGCATCTCCGCCCCGCTAAGACGCCTTCGTCCCAGAAGATCGCCCTCCGAGAGGAGGTAAAAATAGCCCTCCTGGCCGTTTACCAACCGACAGGCATACCCTTCGTAAAATACCTGCAGAAGAGGCTCCGTCTGCAGGAGAAACTCGTAGGACCGGATGTCGTCCATATCGATGTGGCCGCCGGTCCGCAGCCGGTGATCTATGCCCGGAAACAGCGGATCGAGGATCACCTGGTCCAGCGAGTTGTACGTTCTCTCACTGTCGTTTTGCATTAGAATCGCCCTGACGCACCGTAAGTGTCTGAATTTCGATCCCCTTGCCAAGAGAGTGCCAGGAATCGTCCTGCAGGGGCAGGGGAACGCCCTGCCGAATGAGAAATTCGGCCAACTCCCCCGCCAGCATGTACACTTCATCGAAACTATGGTCGGGAAGAAGTCCGCTCAGGATATCGAGAAGGTCGACCTGGCCGCTCGTGCGCAGTTTCTGCGAGATCTCTTCCCCGATCCGCTCGAGCGGCAACTGCACCACCCCGGCCTCTTCGATCCGGTCTTCGATCGGCTTTAACGTCCGCTCGGCCCACTGTGTGGGCCGGTCATCGGAATCGGTCCGCAGGTGAATGTAGGGCGCCTGGTCGGCCACGTTCAAATACCAGAAAACGGGCCGCCCATACGCCTTGATCGCGTCCCGAAGCCGTGTGCGCACGGCGCGGTCCGGGTCCACGCTGATCACCGAGCGTATGAATTCATGAACGTTCTGATAATATTCCGACCAGGTGGCGAAACGGTTTTCCCCCCAGGCCCCG
This sequence comes from Deltaproteobacteria bacterium, assembly GCA_021813685.1. Taxonomy (GTDB): domain Bacteria; phylum Desulfobacterota; class Syntrophobacteria; order Syntrophobacterales; family Syntrophobacteraceae; genus SbD1. The sequence goes on from JAKAJS010000212.1 coordinate 8,920, forward strand.
ATCCTTTCGATCTGTCTGCGAACGTGATCGACCGCCTCGGCCGACTCCACCCTGGAATTTTTCTCGCAAATGTCCTCTATTTCGCTCAAAACCGCCGACATCCCCTCGATTTCATGCATCAGGACCTTGTGCAGTTCCTGGAGCGCCTCGCTCGTAGTCCCCAGAAGATTTTCGCAGGACACCACCGCTTCGAACCAGTTTTCTTCGAGCATCGCCTCGATCCGCTCCCGGATCTGCTCCTGCTGCACATCCATGCCCTGCTGGCGCCGTTCGATCCCTTCGATCAGCTGGGCAACGGTGAGTTTTAGCGGCCCGCTCACCTGAGATTCCCAGTGATCGTCATCCCCGCCCGCTTCGGCCGCCACCCGGATCTGCCCCAGTCCCGCCCGGATCTGCGTCATGATGATTTCAAGGCTTTTGCGCGTGAGCCCTTCCTGCTCCCCGAACCATTCGGCAATGGCGTTTCCCATCCGCGAGAGCGAGTATTCTCCGCCCCGGATGATCCCCGCGGTATCGGTGCGCACCATCAACCGCTGCTCGCGAAGCCTTGCAATGGCGTTTGTGGCGCGCTGCGCGCTTGAAGACGGGTCGTTTCGCGCGACCTCGCTCACGATGCGGTAAATGATTCGCAGCTGGTCTTCATCCAGGGTGGGATCGCGATTTATGGCCAGCCAGGTGTAGATGCCCGCCAGAAAAGCCGCGTCTTCCCGGTCCAGCTGCAGAGTGAAATCGAGGGACCACGTTTTGGCGATTGCGTCGGCTACACTCTGATGTTTCACGGTATAGACAAACCTGTGCAGGAAGTAAAACCGGAGGGACGACTGCGGAGATGCCCGACTGTCGAAACCCTTAAACCGCCTCGGACAGGATCAAAAGAGTTGACAGGGGAGGAACGGAGCGAAACCGCGCATATCTTCCCCGCTTCGTTGAACCCTTATAAATGCTGTCCGGGATTTTTGCCCTTTAGGGCCGCACTCAATACCACGAAGCCGGCCCGAAGAACAGCCCTTAGTCATATCCTTCCGGGATCGCTTAAAAAACAACCCAAACAGGATTTTCGGTTTCAGATCGCGAAGAAACGGAGCGGGTGGAGACCCGGGAACCGGAAGGCAATGAGTATCTCACATTTGGCGCGAGGACAAGGTCAAAGATCCCTCTATTTATCATGATGCTTAAAAACAAGGAATCTCGACAGGGCTCAACGAGCCGGTTTCGAGCCTCTCAGTTTTACGTTGACTCTGCCTCCCCGATTGAGTTATCGCACACAGGAGCAGTCGAGTCCGTGGTATTTTCCACTCGCGAGGCTATGGGGTTGGCATCCATGGCCTTTTTTGTCCACATCTACGCTGTGTGTGCCAATTGAGAGGAACCAGACACCAATGATCTACAACATCGAATTTGAAACCCTTCCGCGCGAAGCCATCGAGGCCATTCAAGTGCGGCGCCTCAAGGATACGATCGAGCGGGTGTACGCGACGGTGCCTTTTTATCGAAAAAAATTTGACGAGGCCGGGGTGCGTCCGGCCGACATCAAGAGCCTGAAAGATTTGAGGCGCCTGCCGTTCACGGCCAAGCAGGACCTGCGGGACAACTATCCGTACGGCATGTTCGCCGTTCCGATGGAAACGGTCGTGCGCATCCACGCCTCCTCGGGCACAACCGGTCAGGCGACCGTTGTAGGCTACACGGCAAGAGATATCCAGATGTGGTCCGAGCTCATGGCGCGGGCGCTTGCGGCGGGAGGCGCCACCCGAGGCGACATCATCCACAATGCCTACGGCTACGGACTCTTTACGGGCGGACTGGGGGTCCACTACGGCGCCGAGCGCCTCGGGGCTTCGGTCATCCCCATTTCGGGGGGAAACACCAAACGCCAGGTGCAGATCATGCGGGACTTCGGGCCGACCATTCTCACCTGCACCCCCTCCTATGCGCTGCATCTCGGGGAAGTGGCCGCGGAGGCGGGAATCGATTTCGGCACTCTCAGATTCAGGGCCGGAATCTTCGGCGCCGAGCCCTGGTCCGAAGAGATGCGGGGCGAAATAGAGCGCAAACTCCACCTGAGCGCCGTGGATATCTACGGACTTAGCGAGGTGCTTGGCCCGGGCGTTTCCATCGAGTGCCTCGAGGCGAAAAGCGGTCTCCACATCGCCGAAGATCATTTCATCGCCGAGATTATCGATCCGAAAACCGGCGAAGTGCTGCCGGACGGCGAAACCGGAGAACTGGTCTTCACCTCGATTACCAAAGAAGCCTTTCCGGTCATACGGTATCGCACCCGCGACATAACTTCGCTGGACCGGCAACCCTGCATCTGCGGACGCACCCATGCACGTATGAAAAAGGTGAGCGGCCGCAGTGACGATATGCTGATCATCCGTGGGGTCAATGTGTTCCCCTCGCAGATCGAAAGCGTCCTGATGGAGATAAAGGAGGTCGAACCCCATTATCAACTGCTCATCGACCGGGTGGACAATCTCGACACCCTGACCGTGCGGGTGGAAGTGGGCGAGGCCGCCTTTTCCGACGAGGTGAGAAAACTCCAGGAGATCGAGAGAAAAATCGCTAAAAATATCAAGGAGTTTCTCGGAGTTACGGCAGCCGTGAAGCTCGCCGAGCCCAGAAGCATTGCCCGAAGCGAAGGCAAGGCCCAACGAATCGTCGATAAGCGCAAATTCTAGGCGGCGCGCCGCAACAGGAGGGGATTATGAAAAAGGTCGAACAGATTTCCGTGTTTTTGGAAAACCAACCCGGTAGACTCGCCGAGGTCACAGGGATCCTCGTCGAGGCCAACATCAACATTCGAGCGCTTTCGCTTGCCGACACAACCGATTTCGGGGTCCTGCGCCTGATTGTGAGCGATCACGAAAAGGCGAAACGGGAACTCAAGGCGAAAGGGTTCACGGTCGCAATGACGGATATGGTGGCCGTCGAAGTCCCGGATGCGCCCGGAGGCCTTCACAATATCCTGAAACTCATCAAGGATGCCGGCGTCGATATCGAGTACATGTACGCATTCGTACAGCGAAGCGGCGAAAACGCGATAATCCTTTTCCGGTTCGATACTATCGATACGGCTCTCGAACGCCTGGAAAAAGAGGGCGTCCGCGTAATCGACGGGGAGACCCTGTACAGGATGTAGACAATGTATCGGGCCGGCCCAACCCCCTACGCCCTGCGTCCCGAAAACCGCCAGTAGCCGTGAAACCTCTCGATCGAAACCGGGAAAGTTCTCTCGTCGGTTCCGATTTTCAGGACTGCTTCACTGCTGCCGACCTTCATGATGCGGTTTCTTTCGTGGTATGCTCTAACAACACGATCGCAGACCGTCCTCAACTCGGCTGCAGAATTGACCGGGAAAACAATTTTTTTCCCCTCAGCCCCCAGGATGTCTGAAAGCTTTTGCCCGTCATGAATTCTCATCGCCCCGATGAGCGCTGCGGCAGCACCTTCCGGAGAGTGAAATATCCGCTGCCCCCTGGCGCCCGGGGCTTTCTTGTAGCTATCTTTGGGCCAGTTGGTGGGACCCAGCACGGGAAGCCTGGCAACTGCCGATACGCTCAGGGAAACCGAAAGAACCAGCGCCGCCAGCATCAATCCCATCCGTTGGTCCCGGAATTTCGATGAAATCATTACCAGACCTCCATAGAATAAGATTATCTGAAGATGATCATGCATAGTTTCTATCTCTTAATTCCTATTGATATGATGTCAATAATATATCAAGAGCTTTTAACCGTTACATAGTCAATGTTACTGTTACCTATTGGTGTGTGCCTCCACTTTCGGTGCAACCGTTATGGAAAATGGCTCCATGAATGACTCTTTGCGGAACACCACATTCCAGCATCAGATCGATGAGCCATGTATGGACAAATACATGGTATCACCACTTGTGCGCATCTGCCTACTAAAGGACAATAGCCGGAGGAATTTCTATCGGAGGGAAAGTCCGAAAATGAAAATACGATGGCTTTTGCTTCTCGGCGTTGCTTCTCTCATCGTAGTTTTCGCAGGCCTGTTGACCGCAGTCTATCTCGCCGGGGCGAAGATTCTGGATACCGAAGAAACAATCGCTCATGCCCGCGCGGTGATCGAGAAGGTGAGGGCGCTTCAGGCCGGTATTCTCGATCTGGAAGCCGACGGGACGACTTTTGCGATGGTGGGGGGAAAACCTCTCCTCGAACATCTGAAATCGGACCCCGATGCCATCGAAATCGAGTGCGCGGCCATCAGGCAGCTTGTTTCAGACGATCCGGAGGAGCGAGCAAAGATCGACAGGCTTGAAGAGCAGTACCGCGATTGGCTCCAGACGCAAATCCAACCGCTTACGGCGCTTCGGCAGAAAGTTGATGACGGGACGCTGCCGTTCGAAAGGGTGATCGAGTTCATGAACTCGAGCCGGGACGTGCGGTCGGTGAGCGCGATGCGTAACTCTCTGCGCGAGATCGAGCGCGAAGAGCTTTTGCATCTTGGACGCCACAGGGCCGCGTTTGTCCACTTCACCAATCTTACCCGGAACGGGATTATTTTCGGAGGGGGTGCGGGAATTATGCTCGGCTTGTTGATAGCATTTTGGACCGGGCGAAAAGTTGCCGGTCCGCTGGAGGAACTGGCTTCGTACGCCGGCCGGGTGAGAGCGGGAAACTATTCCCCCGGGCCGAAAATCAAGCGTAAAGACGAGATCGGCACCCTGGCCGACGCCCTCCAATCCATGGTGACCACATTGGTCGATCATATCGCGCTTCGGACGCGACAAACAGAGCTCCTTGAAAAAACAGCGGCCGAACTGCGGGCGGAAATGGCGCGGCGAGACGAACTCCAACTCAGGCTGCAGGAGCGCAGCGCCGAGTTGCAAAACGCAAACGAAGAACTGCGGCGTTTGCCCTCGCGGCTCATCACCGCCCAGGAAGAAGAAAGAAGGAGGCTTTCTTCGGAACTTCACGACAGCGTCGGGCAAGTGCTCATCGCATCCAAGGTGCGAATCGAGTATATCCTGGACCGGCTGCAGACGGGCAGGGGTGAAGAGGCCACTCAAGCCGCAGAGCAGTTCATTCCAACCCTTCAACGCTCCATTGACGAGACCAGAGCCATCTGCATGGGGCTTAGGCCCAAAGTGCTCGAAGATTTCGGGGTAATCGCCGCTTTGATCTGGTATCGGGATGAAATGATGCAACTCCACCCCGCACGGCACATCGAATTGCATATCGGGATCAAGGAGGCTGAAATTCCGAATGATCTGGTAGTGCCCATTTTCAGGATCGCTCAGGAGGCGCTCAATAACACATACCAGCACAGCAACGCGGAGTGGGTCGACGTACGCCTCTCAGGGGATGGCGCTTCCATAAAGCTCATTATCTCCGACGATGGAAAGGGAATGGACCTGAACCAGGTCCTCAAAAGCGCTGCATGCCGCAGTCTCGGCCTTATCGGCATGAGAGAGCGCGCCGAATTGACCGGAGGACATCTCACGATTGAGTCCGCTCGCGGTGCAGGGACGACCGTTCGTGTAACGTGGCGAATCGATGAAACCGAAACGAGGGATCATCCATCCGCCTGATCGCTTTCCGGTTGAGCCGCATCCAGGACCGACTGTATCAGTGCCTCCCGCTGTTTGCTCCACGAGTTGACCAGCACCTTGCCGCCAAAGCCGAAGAAGGCCTCTTTTACCCGCTCCGGATCGGCTTTTCGCACCAGAGTGAAAAGGGCCGAGCATCCGGGGGTAAATTTCTGCGACAATTCTTTAATGAACTGGTCGTCGATCCCCATATCCGCCAGGGAGGCGGAGAGACCGCCGGCCAATCCTCCCAGGACCGCACCGAGCAAAGGGGTGAAGAAAATCGCACCCACGATCAGCCCCGTAATGCTCCCGGCAAGGCCTCCCTTGCGCACCGTTTTGTGCATTTGATCGAGTGTGACGACACCCTCCCGATTCTTTACCACCACGACCAGATCCTCCAGATCGACATGGCCGAGGCGCTCTAATGCAATCAGGTTTTCCCGCGCCTTTCGCGCCTTTGTTTCGCCATCGAACAAAACGACGGTGAGGGTGGACTCATACTTTTCCTTGAGCGTGGCCCTCAAGAGTTCGGAGGCGACCCATTCGTCAAACCCCTTCGCGAGGTCCTGCCTTGCCCCGAGCGAATCGACCGACACAATCGTGCCGTCGAGCGTGTTCAACATCACATAATCGTCTATTTCTTCATAGGTTTTGTGGATCACAATTGTTTTGGGGCCCAGATACCCGATGACCACATATTCCCGGGAAAAGCCGGGGATTCCGGTGCGAAACGCCAGGGTGGTGCCGATAACGAAGTCTCTGTCTCCCAACCCCGTTATCCAGCTTTCCCCGCTCAGGGGATCGGCGGCGAGCTTATTGCCGTATTTTTCCATGAATATCGCATATTCTTCGGGAATCCTGACTCCAAGAGCGCTATTGAGATATTTTTCAATCTCTCTCATCTTGCTCCTCCAATCGAAATGAAGGCCGGGAAGGGACACTCACGAGTTCGGGGTTCTTTTCAGGGCCGGCCATACTCCTTGCGGGAAAACAGGTGCAGGTACTCGCCGTAGCCTTCCCTTTCGAGTTCCTCGGCAGGAATGAATCTCAGGGCCGCCGAATTCATGCAGTAACGCAGCCCCGTCGGCGGGGGGCCGTCGGGGAAGACATGCCCCAGGTGCGAATCGCCATGCCGGCTCCTCACCTCGGTGCGGACCGCGAAGAGGCTGCGGTCCTGCTTTTCCACTATATTTGCGGGCTCGAGCGGTTTTGTGAAGCTGGGCCAACCCGTTCCGGAATCATACTTGTCCAAAGAGCTGAAAAGGGGTTCGCCGGTGGCGACGTCCACGTAAATTCCCTCCCGCTTGCTGTCCCAGTACTCGTTGCGAAAGGGAGGCTCGGTGGCGTCTTCCCGGGTGACCTCGTATTGCATGGGAGTAAGGCTTTTTCGAAGCGTCTCCTCAGCTGGTTTCGCGTATTCGTGTTTTTTTCCCATCCCCCTCCCCCCTGTATGATGGACGAAAATTCCCGTTTGTACTACTCCTTCCAAGTGGTATTCTAAGATGTCAAAGACGATGCAGCAATCCTCCGAACGCGGAAGCAGGAAAGGACGCAGATGGGTCAGGATACGGTTAGAATTCTTATGGCGAAGTTGGGCGAGGGGCATGAGCCTGCGATCTATAAATTAGGCGGGGCATTCAGTGAGGCCGGCTTTGAGGTCATCTACACCACCATACAGGACCCTCAGGCAATTGTCACCGCAGCCGTTCAGGAATCGGCCGATCACATCGGCATCACCACTCTGCCGGGAGCACGAGTGGAGGACTTCGCCAAAATTTTCGAGTTGCTCGCCCGGGAAAATCTGTCACAGATCAAGGTCACTGCCGGAGGGTTTTTCGAAGAGGAGGACATTCGACGCATCAAGGAGTTGGGAGTAGTCGAATTTTTCCCTAAAGGCGCGACCTATGCCGAACTCATCGAATGGAGCAAACACCATATCACACGTACGAGTTGACCGCTCGCGTGCCGATTCTTTGTGATTGCCGAGAGATCTTGTTACAAAACGCCCCGGGTATCCCCCGATGTTCCAGGAGAATCACCATGAAAATCGCCCTCCGGTGCAGGCTCTTCGCCGCTGCCTTATTCTTGACGACCCTGCTCATATCCGCAACCCCGGCGCTCGCCGCCGACTCCCTGATAACCTGGCGGTTAAGCGGCTTCTCGCAGGGCAATGTCTCCTTTAGCGGTACGATCGTATACAATTTCACCCATCCCGCTCTTTCGGTCTACGACATCACGGTAGTCGCGGTCGAGCCCGATTTTTACAACTATAGACACACGTTCACCCCCGGAAATTCGACGTCCCGGTTCTCACCAAACGCGTTGACGATAACTTCGAACTCCGTCGATCTCGGCCCCGGCAGCGTACTCTCCCTTCATCCCGACACCGCCTCGGGTTGTTTCGCCAATCCCGCTGCCTTTTCCGCTCTTGCCTCCGTCAGCTTCGAAACCCAGTACTGCAGGGTTTCCCCACAGGCGCAGGGCGAACTCGTTCCTGGAGCCACATCCTTTTCCGCCCCCCCTGCCGAACCATGACCGGCCAATACGGGGCGCCCTCACGCCTCACCGGCTCGGGGCAATTTTCCCCGAGGAGCTCCTGCCAAATAGCCTCGAAGGGGGCAGTTTCGCGCCTCCCGGGGCTGTTTTCCCCCCGGCCGCACCGGGCAGGGAACTCAGCCACCTCTCCTCGCTCATGCCCGCTTGCCCCTTCCCCTTCCCGGAGGCGGGCTCACCGCTCTTCAGGCCTGTGAGAATCAGCATCCGCCGGTCGTTGTCTATTTCCCAGTGGCTGGCTCTCGCCAGAAAGCTCTGCCCCAGAAGAGGCGGTCCGGCTACCGAGGACACCACCGCCGGGACATCGAATATTTTTACACCGCCCACTTCGAGTTCCCGGATACTGAATCTGGCGCCGGTCACAATCGCACCGTTGGCCAACATGTACCGCTGGTTGGGAAGAAAATCTTTCGCGCGGACTGTCCCCGCCTGCAGAAGAGCGCGCGCGACCCGGGAAGGGATCGTTACTTCCGAGGCCCCGCTGTCCAGAACGAAAGTTAACGTAATGACCCCGTTCACGCGGACCGGCAGGGTATACACGCTCGAGTGCTTTTGCAGCGGGATCTCAATCGAGGCGGCGGGAGAAGCAAAAAGGAGCGTGGCCAAAAGCAGGAGCAGCACTCCGGTCAGGCAGGAAAGCCCCGCCCTGAACTTCGGTTTCTGCGTAAACCCGGAATTGCACTGCCCGGACATCGTGCACTCTCCCCGGATGACAAAGCTGTGCCGGCGACATTTTCCCGATCACACATAATCCCGATTTCCGTGTTCCTTGTCAAGACAGCGCCCGTATCCAAGGAGTCTGCAAGGCCCCCCTGGCAAAGGACACAGCGGGACCGGGGCGCAAAGAATCCCGACGCCGCAAGAGTCACTGTTCCTCATGACGATCTCAAGCCCGGGCTTTTCCCGAGCACTCGTTCGATAGCCGGTACAACATCCTCAGGGCCGCGCACGAGGATGATCTTCGTGTCCGGAGCGTTCGCATGTATGAGGTTGAGTACGCGATTGAACCAAACAGTAGTCTCCAGCGTGGCAGGAAAATTCACGGGATCCTGTCCGTTAATATAGCCGCCGATGGCAACACCATCGTACTCGGCTCGCTTCAACTCCAAGGCCAGTCGTGCGTCCCCCGCTTCGTCGTTTGTGAGTGCAAAGGCTGTCGCCTGGAACCCCAGCGAACGGAGTTTCTCTTGAACGGCGGCTGCGATCTCCGGATGTTTGCCGAATCCGAGAATGCGCCAACCTCTCAAGCGCGAAGGAGATACCAACGACATATCGAAAATACCAGTCCTAAAACTCGCGCGTCTCAACCACTTGATGCGCTTGCTAATCGTGCGAGTTCGCCCCTCTCAACTCTCGACCAACCTTACGATTCCTCAAGCTACTTAACAGGCTCGGGAGTGGCCAAAGTCATGCCGTGACGACGAAAAACCTCCGTCATCTTCGCTCGATCCGGAGGACCGCCACGTGCGGCACCTATTACGGCTGCAGCTTCGCGGAAGTATGCCGGGCCAATTATCGCAGGGGTTATGACAGCGAGTTGTTTCACATCTTCCCTGCCGAAGTTATCGAATCGATGCACCGCTCCGCGAGGGATGCACAACGCCTGCCCCGGGCCAACCTCAATGGGAACACCATCCACCGTCCAGGTAAGGACGCCCTCGATCCCGTAAAGGACCTCTTCGTAGGCGTCATTCTTGTGGGCCGGTGCCATCAGCTTCTGGCCGATTGGTACGAGGACCTCGAACACTGACACGCTGCCGTTGGAATCTTCGCCCTTGAGGAGGAAACGGATACCTAATGGACCAATCTTGATGGTCTCTTCCGAAGGATTGACTCCGGTCGCTCCCTGCTGCATAAATCACCCCCCTTTGAGCAAGCTCATCCGACGTTCCGTGGAAATTAATCATCCATCAAACGAACTGTCAAACCTCGGGCAATTTCAGTGCCCCGGATCCAATGGGACTCCCGCTTTCGAAGCTCGTACCGATATCCCGGAAAACAGGCAAGGTGTGTTTCAAATGTTTGTCGCATGAAACTTTCCAGTTACAGTTCAATGTCACCAAGAATATTCAAAAAGCCGTAAGGAACATCTCCTAAGATTCTGGAAACCCGGCATGGCAAACGATCGAAAGAAGCGGAACAGGGTTTGCTTTAAATCAGAGGCAGGAACGGTTGTCGGTAAAATGAGGCGGGCGTCCTGTGGACCGAAAACCCGTTGGCCGGACTTAATGAACTTCATTCAGCTTTAGTAGCGCACCTTACCGCTCCGCCCGTCTCATTCATCTGGCATTGAAAAGCACTATCCACACACAGAAAGGAGGTCCCTTGATGATAGCTACATTAATTTTTGCCGGAAGCGGGCCCATACTTGTCCTTACCACCTTCAAATCGCTCGATTCCCCCGAATTCATTCAGAGACTTGCAGCCAGAGGCATATCGAAGTTCATTGCCCACGAAGTCCCGATCGAACTTGTGCAGAAGCGTTACGGCGTTCGTTTTTCAGCAGTTTTGAGCGATCTGTCCCAGGCCGATGACCTGCGGATCATGGACATCGACGGCCATCATGTTTTCAGCAGTTTTTCCTTCGAGGAAATGGGGCCACCGGTTTTTTCGAAATCGAGCGCCCCGGAAAGCCCTATGGAGACTGATCTGGTGTGGGGAAAAGTCGACGAATATGGAAACCTGCTTGAATCATCGTATCTTCCGATGGTTGGCTCGCGAATAGTACCTCCCATTTCGCTTGGATCGGCCGGGTTGTCAAAGCAGGTGCACTTCAAACTGAATGCGGACGGGACTATTTTCGATGGTTCTCCTGAAGAGCTTAACGGCCGTAAGCTGGTGCTCTACGGCCAGTCATCTCCACCAATGGGCAGGACCGATACGCCCACGCCTACCCGCACCTGGAGGCTGAATCGAAGAGGCGGTTGGACGTGTGAATAAATCAATAGGACCCCAGAAAGGGAGTATTCCATGAAAGCAGCGATGGTATTTTCAGGAAGCGGTCCGATATTGATCCTTACATCCTTTGACTCACTCGAAGATCCGACTTTGGCCCAGAAACTTTCGGCGAGAGGAATCACCAAGTACATCGCTTACGAGCTATCCGTTAACAAGGTCAAGGAGATGTACGGAACCCGTTTTTCGATAATTTGCGGCGATCTTTCTCAGACCGATGATCTAAGGGTGTTGGACATCGACGGCCACCATGTTTTTAAAAGCTTTACTCTGGAGGAGCTGGGAACGCCGGTATATTTCCCGAGCCGGGAGGCTGCTCAAAAGGCAACGGCAAGCTCCTGAAAACCATGGGCTCCTGTGCTGCCCGTGCGCAGCACAGGGGTGCGCCCAATAAAACCTGCCGCCCAGCAGGAAAGCATCCGTCGCAGGGCGCGCTTTAATCCTTCCTGTCCGCGAGGGCTCTCTCGATGCGCCGGTCAGGCACGAGCCAGATCAGCGCAACCAACACATAGAGCCCCTGAGAAAACCAGTGCGACCAAAACGCAGCAGGAATAGCAAGGGCGTAGATCAGGGGCGACATCTTTCCCTTCCAGTCACTGCCTATAGCTTTTTTCAAAAGAGATTCCCGTCCCTGCGCCATGATGATGATTTGCTGCAGCATCCAGTACGATATTGCGGCCATTAGCAGAATTGCACCGTAGAATGCTGTGGGAGCAGCGCCAAAGTGATTTTCTCCCATCCATCCTGTGGCAAAGGGGAAGAGGGATAGCCAGAACAGCAGGTGCAGGTTGGCCCAAAGTATCGGTCCGGTCACCTTCCGGCACGTATGAAGCATATGGTGGTGATTGTTCCAGTAAATTCCAACGTAGATAAAGCTCAGAAGATAGCTCAAAAATACCGGAACCACCGGCTCGAGGGCGGCGATATTTTCCCCATGAGGCACCTTCAGTTCCAACACCATGATGGTGATGATGATGGCGATCACGCCATCACTGAATCCCTCGAGCCTGCTCTTGTCCATTTTTGAGCCTCAAACCACGCCCGGTAAATTCAGACGTAGCTCCCCGTTTTATCTTATGAAATAGCCATCAACCTTCCACCGGCCATCCTTCTCAAGGATGGGAGTGACCGTTTCGATAGCCGACTTTTTATTCACAAAACTCGTCTCGAACCGGATGACCATATACTCACCGTCAGGAGCACCGGGCAACGAAGTTGTGTATTTCGAGCTTTTTACTTTTCTGGAAATGACCTGACCCAGTGGCTTTCTCACCGCGTTCAATGATTTTACCAATTTTTCTTGTGTGATGGCATTCTTGAAGTATCCGGCCGCTTTCGTCCAACCTTTCGCATATTTCCCCGCATCGATCAGAGCGAGCCATTTTTCTGCTGCTGCAATTGCAGCTTTTTGTTTTTCCGGTGGTTGGGCGTGGACGGTGCCGGCCAGCAGGAGAATGCCCAAGCAGAGGGGCAGGATGGTACTAAAAGTCATGGGGAAGCGGTGCATCATCGATTCCTCCGGTGAAAGAAATTCAGACCGGTCAGTAACGGAGGACTGTAAAGAACAAGGGGGAAAAACTCCACACAAAACCACACACCAACAAAAAAAGGCCACAGCGCAATGACTGTAACCCCTTGATTTTCTTCATGCCCCCGGGGTGATTCGAACACCCGGCACCGAGATTAGGAATCTCGTGCTCTATCCACCTGAGCTACGGGGGCGTAATTGGATACTTATATAATGTCGGAGCCGATTTGGCAACTCTTCACAGCGAAGCGGGAAAAAAAATTCCCGTTTCCATCGGCGAGATGAACTTGCGTCTACAAGGGAGCTCTTTTACTATGGCACCTTAGCCCCAAACCCGGAGGATGAAGATGTGAACCGGGCTCGAAGGTATTATATTGCCGTTGGCTGCGGGCCGCTGCATACACTCACAGAAAAAGAGGAGGAACTCATGATCGAACGGAAAAGCGCCGCCAAAATCGGCACACTGGTGGTTGCGATGGTTTTCGCTCTGGCTCTGAGCGGTTGTCAGAAACGGATAAAAGGCACGATCCCGGTTAAGGGGGAAAAACAGATTGCCTTTGCCGCAATGGCCAAAGTCTCCCTGGCGGATGCGGTAAACAGCGCACTCAAAAGCTATCCGGGAATCGCTATCAAGGCGGAGCTCAAAAACGTCGACGGCTACCTGGTGTATGCAGTGGAGATCGTTACCTCCGAACAGACCGTGATGGACCTCGACGTCGACGCCGGAAACGGAAGTGTCCTGGAAACCGGGAAGGAAAAGAAAGTCAAATGATAGTCGATTTCCGTCCGGATGGCGGGATGCGCTTTCCGGACGGAAATCGGTTACAGTCCCAGATCCTGGTTGATCAAGACTATTTTGATCCTGCCCTTGGGGTAGGATTTTTCGGTAATCGTCCAGGTGTTGCAAATCCGGTCCGGGCTGCGGCATTCCTCGCAAACCGAGGTTTTTGCGCAGGGGGTCTTTTTGTCCAGGCGCATGGCGTTGGCGGGGGCGGCGAAATTTTTTATCCGCAGCATGGCGTCTTCTATATCCGGCACCACCTTGTTGCGCCCGACGAGAATAACGACGTTTTTGGGGCCGAAAACGATGCCCGCCACCCTGTTGCCGGTCATGTCGAGATTTACGAGCTTTCCGGTCTCGGTAACCGCGTTTGTGCCGGTGATGAAAAGGTCGGCCAGGAGCGCGCGCCTTCGCAATTCGAACATTTCCTCGGCCGGGCGCCCTTTGTTAAAGGTATCTATGATCTCGTAGGCGGACGAGTCTTTCAACTCCTCGTAGAGACCGGTTTGCAGATAGGTGACCGAGCCGCCCCAGGCGATGCTCTTTGCGCCCGTGCGCCCCAGAATCTCGTGGACGGTTTTTCTTGCCTCATCGGTATCTGCTGCTATATGGACCTCGAATTTGTTGACTTCGAGCGTGGCTTTAAGGTCCGCCAGTCTGAGCATCCAGTAGTTTTCAATCGGCTTTTCCATGGTCACCTCGCAGTCCCCGGAGAGGACTTCGTTTGGGCCTCCGAGATTTTATCCTGCAGGACCTGCTTGTGGACAAGCTCTTCGGCCTTTATTTTTTCAAGCATTGCGCAAATCCCCTCATCGGAGACGAACGGGGTAATGAAGTCAAAGAACACGACGGTGTCTTCTTCAAAGAGGAGTGCCGCCCGCAGGATGTCCTCCTCCTCCCGGATCTTATCGATTTCGAGTTCATCCAGGGAAAAGGCGTGACGGCCCATGGCGCTGCGCAAAACATCTCTGCCCAGCGCGAGAAGCGCCGGGTCATTTTCCGCTTCCCCCGAAATGGTATCCCGTATTCGGGCAAATGTCTCCCTATGCTCCACTTCCTGATCGGCGAGCCAGCGCAACAGGTCCCGCAGCGGTCCGCTTTTCGTTTTTTTAAGCGCTTCCCGGTAGAACCTCTCTCCGTTTTCTTCGACCCGAACGGCCAGGTCGAATAGTTCCGATGCCGTAAACATGCGTTTCTCCTCCACCGAATTTTCTTGACAAGAATACAACAAAAACGAAGTTATGCAATAATCCAGGCGAGGAGTTTCAGGGGGGCATGCCGGGGCGTAGGCTAACCGGCTTTAGTTTGGCCCCGGCCGATTGATTCGGACACTTGAGACGAAAGGCGGAAAAAAGAGATGGACGAAGATCTCCGGCGAACTTTTCATTCCCGGGTGGAGCGAGAGCCCTTTGCATCGAAGTTTGGCCTGAAACTGCTGGAAATAGAGGCGGGGTATTCGAAGGTCGCGATGCAGTTTACCCCGGACATGGAAAATCTTTTCGGACTGGCCCACGGGGGAGCGCTCTTCGCGCTCATCGACGAGGCGTTCGAAACGGCGTCGAACTCGCACGGCACCCTTGCGGTGGCGCTCAACATGAACGTCACCTACGTCGCTTCCCCGCAGCCGGGAAGTACGCTTTACGCCGAGGCGCGCGAGGTGAGCCTCACCCGGAAAACCGCCTCCTATGACATCAAGGTCCGCGACGACAAGCAAAACCTGATTGCGACCTGCATGGCCCTGGTGTACCGCAAGGGACAGCCGCTGCCGTTTTCCTGAAACCTCAGGGTCCCTTGCCTGTGGGAAGGCCGGCATTGCACCAGAGGGTCCAGCCGTTCAGAAGCACTGCGACGTGCGAATAGCCTTTGGCCAGAAGCTGCAGCGCGACCTCGCGGCTTAGCGAACAGTGCTCGCCGTCGCAATAGGCGATAAGGAGCGAGCCGGAGGAGAGCGTCGAGGCGACTGCGGGCAGCGCCTGCTCGAGGCTTTCCGCCGGAAGGCTGACCGCCCCTCGGATATGGCCCGCGCGGTAGTCTTCCCCCGACCGTGCGTCGATAAAAACGGCCGCGTGCGCGGAGAAAAGAGCCCGCGCCTCTTCGAGCGACACCTGGAGAGGCTCCCCCGAATTTTCAGACGCGGTTTTCGCGGAGGGATTTGCCCGGAGGGGCAAACCGTTTTGCCGGAAATGGTTTACCAGAAGCGAAATTGCCGCGGCGATCGAAACGATCAGGAGCCCCTGTTTCAACGCTTCTGCCGCAAAGCTTTTCCGCCCGGTGGTTTTCATGGCTCTTTTTCTCCCGTCTTTTGCCGGCGGCGATTCTGCAAGCCGGCAACCCGGGGCCGGCGGCTCCCCGGGGGCTTGTAGAGGCAAAGAGGCTCCTCGGCCATGTAGCTGCCGGAGTGTTCATAGGCCCTGGCGCGGCAGCCGCCGCAAACCCGGATGAATTCGCACTTCCCGCACTTTCCCTCGTAGCGTTTGAGATCCCGCAGGTTTTGGAAAACGGGGGAATCGAGCCAGATCTCCCGGAACGATTTTTCGCGCACGCTCCCGCACTCCGCCTCGAGATAGCCGCAGGGCTGCACCTGCCCGAGGTGGGAGATGAACGCAAAGCCGATTCCTCCGAGGCATCCGCGGGTTACGGCATCGAGGCCGAAGGTTTCGAAATTTATCTCCACCCCTTCGGACTTCGCCCGCTGGCGCAGGATGCGGTAGTAGTGCGGGGCGCAGGTGGCCTTGAGCTGGAGCGGGGCCTTGCCTCTTCGCTCATAGAACCAGTGGAGCGTTTCTTCGTACTCTTCGGCGCTTATGGCTTCCTCGGTGATCTCCTTTCCCCTCCCCATGGGGACGAGCATGAAGATGTGGTGTGCCACGGCGCCAAGAGAGACGGCCAGGTCGTGGATTTTGGGAAATTCTTTGATGTTTGCCCGCGTTATGGTCGTATTGATCTGAAAATCGAGGTTGGCTTCCCGCGCAAGTCCAATCCCCCGCAAGGCGCCCTCGAAGGCGCCCGGGACTTTTCTAAAGGCATCGTGGGAGCGGGCGTCGGCGCCGTCGATGCTGACACTTATGCGCTCGATCCCCGAGGCGATCATTTTTTGAACGGTCTCCCGCGTAAGCAGAGTCCCGTTTGTCGCCATGGTCATCCGGAAGCCCAGCTTTGCCCCGTACTCGGCTATCTCGAAGACATCGGGCCGCAGCAGGGGCTCCCCGCCCGTGAGGATGATGATGGGTTTTCCGACTTCGGCGATTTCATCCATCACTTTTTTGCACTCGGCCAAAGAAAGCTCCCCTTCGTAGGGGCAGTCGCGGGCGGCCGCGCGGCAGTGAACGCAGGCGAGATTGCAGGAGCGCGTGAGTTCCCAGGCGACAAGACGCAGGTTCGCGGTAAGAGTCGCGCCGCCCTGAGCAGCCCCCGGGTGCCCTTTCCCTTTCGGGTGATCTATATCGTGGTGAGTCATAGCTTTTCTTATCTGTAGCCGTTTTGCAGCAAAGCGGCGGCATCCTTCGCAAAATAGGTGAGGATCATATCGGCCCCGGCTCGAACGATCGAGGTGAGGACTTCCATCATGACGCGGTCTCCGTCGATCCAGCCGTTTGCGGCGGCGGCCTTTATCATCGCGTATTCTCCGCTGACCGAGTAGGCGGCAACGGGCCGGTCGAATTCGTCCCGCACGCGCCGGATGATATCCAGGTAGGAGAGGGCGGGCTTTACCATCACCATGTCCGCACCCTCTTCTACATCGAGGGCCACCTCGCGCAGGGCCTCCTCGGAGTTTGCCACATCCATCTGGTAGGCGCGTCGGTCGCCGAATTGGGGGGCCGAATCGGCCGCCTCGCGGAAAGGCCCGTAGAAGCCCGAACAGTATTTGGCCGAATAAGCGAGAATGGCTGTTTGCTCGAACCCGTTTTCATCGAGCGATTCCCGGATGGCGCCGACCCGGCCGTCCATCATGTCGGAAGGGGCGATGATGTCGGCGCCCGCCTTTGCATGGGAAAGAGCCACCCGGGCAAGGATTTCAAGAGTTGCGTCGTTTTGCACCTCGTCTCCCCGGAGAATGCCGCAATGGCCGTGGCTCGTGTATTCACAAAGACAGACGTCGGTAATGACGGTGAGATCCGGCCATTTATCCTTGATCTTCCGGATGGCTTGCTGGACCGGTCCCTTGTCCGCATACGCCTCAGAGCCGTGTTCGTCTTTCTTTTCGGGCAGGCCGAAAAGGATTATGCCGGGAATGTTGTGTTCGACAACCGAGCGCACCTCTTCCAGAAGGTGATCGACCGAGAGCTGAAACACCCCGGGCATCGATTGCACCGGGTTTTTCACGCCTTTACCGGGCATGACGAAAAGAGGGTATACCAGATGATCGACGCTCAGCCTCGTCTCTCGAACCATGCGGCGCAGGTTTTCCGTGCGCCGGAACCTTCTTGGCCTGTAGACCGGAAAATACATGTAGTTGTCCTTTCCAGAGAATCCCGGGGGTTCGCCCCCACCTTTTACCTGTTGCTTTTTACTTCAAACCTGTCACCGGGGTGTATATCGTGAGCTGCGGCAAAGGCGGCGCCATCCATTTTCGCGGCAGAAGGGGTGCGCACCTTCGCTACGAGCAGTTCGCCTCCCGCAACCGCTATTCTCAGCCCTCTTTCATCCACACCCGCAATAGAACCGGGCGGGGCGTCCGAATTTCCCGGCAGGAACTCGGCGCCGTAGAAGCGCACCGTTTCTCCGCGGAAGCGGGCGTAGGCCCCCGGCTGCGGGTCGCAGCCGCGCACCAGGTTGAAAATTTCCCGCCCCCCGGCGCTCCAATCGATCCCCGCCACCCTGTCGTCGCACCGGGGCTCGTAGGTGGCTTTGGAGTCGTCCTGGGTGATAAACCGTGCTTTCCCCTCCCCGAGGAGCTTTACCGATTCGACCAGGGCTTCGACCCCCATCGGGAACAGACGCTCGAAATAGAGTGAGCCGGCGGTATCCCGCGGGCCGATCGCGACGGATTTTTGCAGCAGAATGGGCCCCGTGTCGATTCCCGCGTCGGGCCGGAAGATCGTTAGCCCGGTCGTTTCCTCGCCCATGATGAGCGCCCAGTTTATGGCGCTCGCGCCCCGATGCCTCGGGAGAAGGGAGGGATGATAGCACAGGGCGCCCTCGCGGGCTGCGGCAAAATAGCGGATCGGAACGATATCGGTCACAAAGGCAAGCACGACCAGATCGGGCGCAAACCGCGTAAAAGCCTCAAATTCCCGGTCGTCCCGTAGAGCCATCGGCCTGATGTGTTGAACTCCCCGCACCTGTGCGGCTTCCTGCAGCGGGTCGGGTTTGCCCCCTGGGCTTGCAGCCGGAGCATAGACGGCAACGACTTCCTCTCCCGCCGCCAGGAGCGCTTCAAGCGTTTTCGCCCCGAAAGGCGCCTGTCCCATCAAAACGATTCGCATCGTGGTCGCCCCTTCTCGCCCCGGTCACACTCTTTTCCGTTCTCCTACGAACCGCCCCGCTTCCTTTTCGGCCGCCCCGGGATGAGCGACCTCACTGGCGGACAAATCCGGCTGGCTGCGAAACGACTTTCTGCGAATCCCGCAGGACTCCCGCGAACAGGTGCAGCACTCGGGATCAATGCAAGGCTCAACATGAATCATAACATCTTCGGCGCCCGGAAGCTCCGCTTTTAGAAGCCGCTGCACCTCGACAACCTGTCGGTTCGCATCTGCAAGGCTCAAGTCGCGCGGTAAAATGAGATGGAAGTCCATGTGAATCTCCCGCCCCGAAGTCCACGCGCGCAACCGATGAATGTCGATCCATTCCGGTTTTTTGTTCCGTGCGATAATCGCGGTAATGCGTTCGAGCAGTTCGGGGTCGTGCGCGTGCATGAGGCGCGAGGAGGACATGGAGATGAGTCTAACGCCTATGTAGACGATGTTTACGGCCACAGCGAACGCCACGACGCCGTCCAGGAAATACCAGCCGGTCAGCCGGACCAGAGCCAGGCCTATAAGCACCCCCACTGTGGTGTAGACATCGGTAAGGATATGTCTGCCGTCGGCCGATATGGCCATGGACCGCATGCGTTTTCCGGCGCGAATGAGGGTGAGCCCCAGCCACAAATTTACCAGCGCGGTCGCAAACAGGATGAGAAGCCCCAAGTCAAGCTTGGGGAGTGCCAGCGGGGAAGCGAACCGGTGTACCGCCTCCCAGAAGATCGCCCCGGCAGCCAGTACGATCAGCGCCCCTTCGAAACCCGCCGAGAAAAACTCTATTTCCCCGTGCCCGTAGGGGTGGCCGGCATCGGGGGGTTTGGAGGCAAGATAGACGCTCCACAAGCCGAATCCGCCGGCGGCCACGTTGATGATCGATTCCAGCGCGTCCGACAGAATGGCAGAGGAACCGGTCAGCACGAAGGCAAAGAGCTTTAGCGCCATGAGAGCCACGCTCACGGCCACCGACAGCCCCATCATGGCCATCCGCCGTTTATTTTCCGACTCGGATTTTTCCATAGCTGCTGGTTGCTGGTTGTCAGTTGCCGGAGACTAGAAACCAGCAACCAACAACCAGAGTTATTTGAGACGAACCGTCAGGACCGAACAGCCGGCCTTTCGCACAACCCTTTCCGCAGTGCTTCCGAAAAGGACGTGGGCTATACCCGTCAAGCCGTGCGATCCCATGACCAGAAGATCGATGCCTTTTTCCTGTACGAGCCTCAGTATTTCGGTAACCGCGTATCCGGACACCACATTCACATGGTAGAGCATCCCCCCGGGAAGGTTTTTCACATATTTTTCGTCGATCGAGGCGCTGGCGGCCCGGGTGACCTCCTCGATAAACTCCGGGTCATATTCCACAGGCATGTAGGTGGCATGGACGGGCGGAGAATGCACCAGGTTCGCCGTAATATGAATGATCTCGAGAGAGGCGCCGAACCGGGTCGCCAAATCTTTGGCAACGACGAAGGCATGATCGGCGTTTTCGGAAAAATCGGTGCAAAAGCCTATTGTGCTGAACAGTTTCGACTCCATGCGGCCATCCTTTCATTTCCCCTCATTTTGAAAGGGGCAGGGGGGATTGAAGCCTCTCACATCACATTTCGATAACCCACACAGCAAATCTGCGAGCCGATTTCATCACCGCCGTCGATACGCTTCCGAGCAGGAATTCCCTTACCAGGCCCGGATGCCTGCGGCCCATCACAATGGTCGAGCAGCCGAGTTCGCCGGCTTTGGCCAGGATGATTTCGGCCCTGTCCGCGGACTCGACTACAAAGCTAGAGGAGATCGCATCGGGTTTGAAGCCCGCCTGCACAAGCTTATCTTTGGCCAGGCCAAAGCAGCGGTGCATGGCCTTTTCGTCTTCTTCCTCCCAGAAATATCCGCTGAGATCCGGCCGCGTCGCGTGTATCGTTTCGATCCGCCGGATCTGCTCCCTCCTCAGTCTTTCGGGCGAGGCCGTGGGAAGGATATGGAGCAGCTCAAACCGGCAGTGGTCGGCACCCTTGAGGACACGAACCAGGTAGTCGATAATGTATTCGCAATCCTGCCGGCATTCGAGCGCGACGAGAAATCGTTCCATCGATCTCCTCTTGCCTTCATCTTTCCGAAAGTTCGACGAGCACGCCGAAGGTCGACTTGGGGTGGAGGAAGGCGATCTTGGCGCCGCCGGCGCCTTTTCGGGGTTTTTCGTCGATGAGCCTCACCCCCTTGGCCTTGAGCTCTGCGAGGGCCTCTTCGATGTTTTCCACGCGGAAGGCGATGTGCTGCATCCCCTGGCCCCGCGACTCGATGAATTTGGCGATCGGCCCGTCGGGGGCTGTCGATTCCAAAAGCTCGACCTCGGCATCTCCCACCGGGAAGAAGGCCGTCGTGACTTTTTGTTCGGCTACGGTTTCATTTCCAAGATGCGGGATTCCGAGAATATCCGTATAGAGCTTCTTGGCTTCCTCGATATTGTTCACCGCTATGCCTATGTGGTCCACTTTCAGAATCTTCATCACATCTCCTTTAGAGCAAAGGTAAAAAGGAAAAAGACAAAAGTACAGGGACAAATGTTCACTTGCACCGGGAAGAAGAAAGCCACTCGGTGACAATATCGCGCATGAGGCTGTAGGGATCGAGTTTTTTGCTCATGAGCTCCTCGACGGCGGCCTCGAGCCTCCCACTGCGTTCGAGCTGCTCTCGAACGACCCGGAAAAGATCCCCGTGAATCATGCGAAGCGCTTCCCGGGAGACCCTCTCCCGCCTTTTCTCATAAAATTTGCCTGAATCGAGCAGATATTTGCGGTGGGATTCGATGGAAAGCCACAACTCCTCCAGCCCCACCCCTTCCACGGCAACGGCCCTGTTTACCGGGGCGACCCATCCGCGATCCCGCAGCTGGACGTCCATTTCGACGCGGGCGCAAATTTCGGCGCACAGCATGTCCGCG
Source organism: Deltaproteobacteria bacterium (assembly GCA_021813685.1). Classification (GTDB taxonomy): domain Bacteria; phylum Desulfobacterota; class Syntrophobacteria; order Syntrophobacterales; family Syntrophobacteraceae; genus SbD1. Next base: position 30,700 of record JAKAJS010000212.1, read on the forward strand.
CCCACATGGTCGGCTTTGTTCACAACGAACACGTCGGCTATCTCCATGATACCCGCCTTGAGGCTCTGGATCGCATCCCCCAGGCCCGGCACCATGACCACGCACGTCGTGTCCGCCACCTCCACGATATCGACCTCGTCCTGTCCCACCCCCACTGTTTCAATGAGTATGACGTCTTTTCCGAGGGCATCGAGGACCTTCACCACTTCACCGGCAGCCTTGGCCATCCCCCCCAGAAAGCCGCGGGTGGCCATGCTGCGGATATATACATCGGGGTCCTCGGCAAGCTCGCTCATCCGGACTCTATCGCCCAGCAAAGCGCCCCCGGTGAAGGGGCTCGAAGGATCGACCGCGACGATCCCCACCTTCAGTCCATTTTTGCGGATCACACGCGTCAACGCGTTGGTAAGAGTCGATTTGCCCGCCCCGGGAGACCCCGTGATCCCGACCACGTAGGCCCGCCCCGTGTGCGGGTAGAGCATACGCATGCACTCGTAGGCCCGCTCGTCTTCGTCTTCGAGCCACGAAATCAGGCGGGCAGCCGCTCGATGAGAACCCTCCAGTATCCGGGCCGCATAGTCGACAGGATTGACAGCCATTACAGATCCCTAGCGCTTGCGCACGTTTTTTTCAATAAAATCGACAATCTCGGTGGTCGGAGTTCCCGGACCAAAAATTGCCCCCATACCCGATTTTTTAAGAAAATCGTAGTCTTCTTCGGGAATGATCCCACCGCCAACAAGCAATACGTCGTCCATGCCCTTCTGCTTCATGAGCTCTACAACCTTCGGGAAAAAGTAATTGTGAACGCCCGAAAGGCTGCTCATACCCACTACGTCGGCGTCTTCCTGTTC
>JAKAJS010000227.1 GCA_021813685.1 Deltaproteobacteria bacterium
CCATGAGGTGCCGCGCCGATATCGACACTCAGGTCCCTGCCGGCAGGATGTCTTCTCATGTGAGTGCCCGTTTTCCAGAGTTTGCTCCCGCTCACATCGTAAATATTTCCTTCATAGGCAATATAGACGGGATTTCCTTCCTTGCCGTCTTTTTCGGCAAGCTCTTCCAGGCTCAGTTCGAGTTCCGCCATTTCATCTCCTCCGTGGGGCAGGAATTGCCATTTCCCGGCGATCTTGATAAGGAAGCATATGTAATACAATTTCCGCAGTCGCTCAAGCTTTGGGAGAGTTGAAGAAAAGAATACCTCAGACAGGATGTACGGGATTTGCAGCGAAAACCTTCGAACATCTGCTTTGAAGAGAAGCGGGAAGCACGTAGCGGGAAGCGCGAAGAAACCCGTCCCGTCCCTTTTTATGGTTTGTCGGGGGTGGGCCTTTTTTTCCTTTCGGCCTTGGTGTTGCTGTTTTTGCCCTTCCTTTGCCGCGGGGCGCAGATGTTTGAAAACGCCTCGGAAGCCAAACTCTCAAACGGCTTAAAGGTGATCATGCTCCAAAATCACGCTGCCCCGATCGTGAGCTTCCAGGTCTTTTACCGGGCGGGGGCCTCCCGGGAGACTACGGGCAAAACCGGGCTTGCCCACATGGTCGAACAGATGATGTTCAAGGGGACGGGGAAACTGAGCGGTGAGAAGTTTCTGCAGAAAATCCACGAGTTGGGCGGCACGGCCGATGGAGCGATCACCCACGACTATGCCTGCTTCTCCGACACCCTTCCCTCCAGTCGCATCGGGGTGGCCATAGAGTTCGAAGCCTACCGGATGCACAATCTGGAGATCTCCGAAGGCGATTTCCGAACAGAAAAAATGATTCTTCGAGAAGAGCGGCGCATGCGAATCGACGATACCCCGGAGGCTTATCTCCTGGAGCAGGTGTATGCGGCGGCCTTCCAGTCCGAGCCCTACCATTGGCCGGTCCTGGGCTGGAACGACGATATCGGGAGGTTGACTATCGGGGATGTGAGGGCCTTTTATTCGAGGTATTATACCCCGGCGAACGCCTACCTTGTGATCACCGGTGATTTTGACAAAAAAAAGCTCCTGCCGCAGCTGGAGGATACGTTCGGAAAAATCCCCGCAGGAGAGCCGGCGGCGGATTTTTTAATAGAGGACCCTCCCCAGCGGGGCGAAAGGATGGTGCTTATAAACCGTCCGGCCCGGGTGGGGCGGCTGGTTATCGGCTGGCACGTCCCAAACCTGCGAAGCGATGACGGCTACGCGCTGGAGGTGTTACAGGCGATCCTTTCCTCCGGAAAAAGCTCGAGGCTCTACGATGACCTGGTGCGCGGACAGGCGGTTGCGCTCGAAGCATCGGCCCATTACAACCTGCTCTCCAGGAACCCGGGCCTTTTTTACATTTCCGCTTCATTTCTTCCGGAAAAAGACCCTGCGGAGGTGGAAAAGGCGATTTATGACGAACTGGATCAGCTCGGGAAAACCCCCGTGGGAAGCTGGGAGCTTCAAAAGGCGAAAAACCAGCTGGAAGCCTCTTTCGTCTTCGACCAGGAGTCCATAGTCTCCCTGGGGCTAAAGCTTGGCGAGTATGAATCGGCCTTTGACTGGGCCTCCATAAGCGCTTTTGTTCCTTCGATCCGCACGGTTACGGCGCAGGACGTGGAGCGCGTGGCCGCCAAATACTTCACCACGCAAAACAGCACCGTGGGAATGCTGGTTCCGCCGCCACCGCCCGAACCGTCGCCCGGCGGAAGCGATTGAGGCCAAACGAGCCCCGGGGCTCTTTCGCCCGTACAGTGTGAGCGAACGTCTATGAAATTACTGAAGGCCGGTATCATACTCTTCCTGGCAGCGGTTTTGCCGCTTCTGCCTCCTCGCTTCTGCCCGGCAATGCCGGCTGTGACAAAGATCGACCTGTCCAATCAACTCAAGGTGCTGGTCTTCCAGGAGCACGCGGTCCCCGCGGTGACGCTCGAGCTTCTGATCGGCGCCGGCTCTTCTTTTGACCCCCACGGAATGGAAGGCCTTGCAAACCTTACGGCCAGGTCGCTTTCTCTTGGCGCCAACAATCTTTCCTTCGATCAAATAAACGATAAGCTCGATTTTCTGGGCGCGACCTACGGGGTCGAGTGCACCAGGGATTTTGTCACCATCGGCATGCAGATGCTTAAAAAGGATCTCGGCCCCGGAGTCGATCTGTTTACGCAGATGTTCGAGCATCCCTCGTTTGCCCATTCCGATATCGAATTGAAAAAAGAGGAGATCCTGGGGCGGCTGCGCGAGGAGGAGGACAACCCGCTGGAGATTGCCAAAAGGAGTTTCGACCGGGCGCTTTTTCTGAAAAGCCCTTACGCGGGTGCGGTAGAGGGCGGGAAAAAGTCCGTTGCGGCAATCGCTCCCGGACAGGCTGCAATTTTTTACTCCCAGTTCTACCGGCCCAATAATGCCGTACTGGTCGTCGGGGGGGATATAACCCCCGGGGAAGTGAGGGCCAAAATCATTCCAAAGCTTCTTGCGTGGAAGCCGGGGCCGGTTGCCGAGCCGACCTTCCGCACGCAGTCAGCCAGGGGGGCCGTAAAGGTCGATATCGACAGGCCGGTTTCGCAGGCGGCGGTCATCATTGGCTGCTCTGCGATGAAGCGGTCGAGCCCGGATTATTACCCCTTTCTGGTGTTGAGCCGGATACTGGGGTCGGGCGCTCTATCGGGCCGCCTGAGCGCCGAGATCCGCACCAAAAGAGGACTCGCCTATGCGGTCCAAAGCCGCCTCGCCGCCTATAAGCACGCGGGAGCCTTCCGGGTTGAGCTGAGGACACGCAACGATTCTGTCGAACAGGCCACCGCACTCGTACAGAAAGAGCTGGCGCGGCTTCGGGAAAAACCGGTTTCGGATGCGGAGCTAAAAGCGGCCAAAGATTTCATGATCGGCAACTTCCCTCTGGAATACAGCCTTCCCGAAAATTTTGCGAAATTTCTGGCCGAGGCCGCATTCTACGGCCTTGGCCCCGAGTACATCGAAAAATATCCCGCTCTGATAGAGTCGGTAACAGCAGGCGATATCCAGCGGGTGGCCAAAAAATATCTCACCCCGCAAAATGTCGTCGTCGTTGTGGGCGACCTGAAGAAGACACACGGCGCCATGAATACCGCCCCACCTTCGCCCGCGCCGCAACCCCCGGGACCCGCTCACAACGCAAATCCCCCCGCCCCCGGCCCGGTCGGACCCGCGGGGAATTGAGCGCTCGGCCGGTTCGAGCATGGCCGCCAACTTGGCTTGCCCGGCCGAATCCAGGTTGTGTTCTTCCTATCGTTAAGCTGCACGTTTCTTTTTTCTTTCTCAATAGGAATAGTACGGAATCATGGGGAGCATACCCGGTTTGTTGAATAGGCCAACCAACCGTAGAGGCCGAAAAGTCCAAGCAACTAATTTTGTGCTGGACATTGCGCCCCCTTTGGACTATGGGAGAATTGCGAGGGGGTAATGTCCAATGGAGAGAAAATCTGAACTGCGTTTTTGCGGTGCTCTTTTGACTGATGCGCAGATCGAGATGATTCGCGAGACCATCGACGACTGCGCCGGGTTGAGCCGCACGGAATTGGGCAATACGATCTGTGAGTTGCTGGAGTGGCGACGTCCAAACGGATCTTTGAAGGGGCACGAATGCCGTCTGTTCCTGGAGAAGCTGGAGAGCAACGGCATTTTGCGACTTCCGTCCAGGAAGGGAGGCGGGCGAACTGCAAGACCATTGGCTGACGACGAAGTCGCGGATATGGCGCCTGTGACCATGTCCATTGGCGAAGTGAGGCCGGTATCGCTGGAACTTGTACGGACCCGGCAACAGCAGCGTCAGTGGCGCGGCTGGGTGGACCGCTATCATTATCTTGGATGCAAAGTTCCCTTCGGCGCCCACTTGCGCTACTTTGTCCGCACAGCCCGACCTCAACCACAGCTTGTAGGTTGTCTTCAGGTCAGCAGCCCTGCATGGAGGATGGCGCCGCGAGATCAGTGGATTGGCTGGGATGATATCGAGAGGCTCCGGGGTCTTCAACGCATTGTCCAAAACAGCCGCCTGCTGATCCTGCCCTGGGTGCGCATCGATTGTCTGGTCAGTTCCGCGCTCTCCGTTCTTGCTCGCAGAGTGGCGGATGATTGGGAGGCACGATACGCCATTAAGCCGGTTCTCATGGAGACGCTGGTAGATCCTTCGCGGTTTCGAGGCACATGCTACCGGGCGGCCAACTGGATCTACCTTGGGCAAACCAGCGGTCGCGGTCGCTTCGACAGGGGGCATGAGCGACACGGGGATTCTCCCAAAGATGTGCTGGTCTACCCGCTCTGCCGTAAGGCCAGACAAAAGCTCCGGGAGGTGGGCGAATGAAACCATATCTGCTTATCAACGATTTATCGGGAATATCGAGTGCTTTCGAGCCGACATTCGGCAGTGGGAAGAGAATGAATCCTGAACCGTTCCTCAAGGGTGTTTCTCCAGGATTAGATTTCTGAGCTGTTCGCCTCCTATAGTTGAGCCGATAGGAGCTAAGACAGGCGACCGTGGAAAATTCGCGAAAGACCGACTGCGACTTGCGCAGAGGCAGGAGTAAGGCATCCAATTCATGACGTATCACTTGAATGTTCGATTGAGACATCGTATAGTCTTGCAGGTCTGTGGGATTGTGCGGGAGTGTCTGGGCGGAATCCAAATTCCGAAATACGGTTCGGGTGCTTAATGCACTGCTTGATGCATTTATTCCGGCTCGTAACGTTGACGGCCTTATTTATGATGAGGCTGCAGTCTTCTGTTTTTTGCCGAAAGGATGATACCGATGCAACATAATTGGAAAATTTACAGATTGGCTGTTGTCTGCATGTTCTGTGTTATTTTTGGTCCAGGCTTGGCTTTCGGGACGATCTCCATTCCTGAGAAGTTGAAGGCCATACCTATTTACCAGGGCTCCAAGGTCTTGCAGGCCATGGACATGGATAGTAGCGTTATGCTCACGGCCAAGGTCGATGCTAAGATTGACGCAGTTGCCGATTTTTACAAAAATACCATGCAGGAAAAAGGCTGGAAGATCAGTTTCCAGGCAGAGCAGGAAAATGCGAAGATGATCCAACTCAGGAAGGGCAATGAACTCCTGCAGATAAGCATTTCCAATGAAAAGGGAGATGAGGCAACCACCTATACCCTGATGCTGTCCACCCAAAAGTGAAATTTGGCCCCCTTGTTCAGACAGCCTGAATCCAGCGATATTAATTTCACGGTTTTTCGTCTTCGGTGAAGTTGACGAGTCGGTGGTCGAAGCGTTTTCGGCAATAAGGGGGTCTGCAAGACGGAGAAAAACGGTAAGTGCTCGGAGGATTTTATATTTCCTGCCGGTATATGGACCGGAGTATACCGTATTTTCCGACAGGCTGGGGATTAGCTTTCGGATCGGATAAGAATTAAAATCGCCGTCACTTCGGCCTAACTTGCCGAATCCACTAATTATCCATGCCATTGCCGGTTCTCGCTCTGCCCTCTAAGTTCGGAACCACCAACACTCTCTTTTGGGAACTTTAGGCCATCACTCTCGATCTCCTATCGAGCGGGTTCTTTTTGCGCCGGCTTGTTCAGCAAACGCTTGAGCGCGTCCATGGCTTTTCCGAATTTCCCCCGGTCCCCTTGCTGCATCGCCTTTAGGGCGGCATCGAACTGCTCTTGTGCCCGGCCCCGTTGGGGCTGGGGCTGCAGGGACTGGACGGGAGCGGGGGCGGCTGGTTGCCGGGTGCCGAAGACGGCCTGGATGGCTTCATCCGGGGTCGGCTCCATCGCCACCTTATCTCCCGAAACCACGATGACACGCTTGAGCTGTGGGAAAGTGGCGCCTGCGGCCGTGAGATACACCGGCACGACATAGAGGAAGGAATTCTCTATGGGCGCCGAGGTCAGGTTTCCGCGTATGACCTTCGACCCCTTCCGGTCCCGGAAGCTCAGCTGCCGGGAAATCAAAGTGTTCCGGTCGATCATGGCCTCGACCTGCATCGGCCCGTAGAGTAGCTTGTCCTTGGGAAGTCTGTAGACCACGATTTTCCCCTAGCCCAAGTTTAACAAGCATGAAAAAATGAAAAGCAATACCAATGAGTTAGGCCTTAAAGAATCTGCCAGTGGCACTACATCGTAATCATTTATCAAA
>JAKAJS010000250.1 GCA_021813685.1 Deltaproteobacteria bacterium
TAAAAAGCACGGTATAAACCAAAGCTGGTTATCGCTTCGGAAGACCTTTTCCGGGCAGCAAAGGGTCACCGCCGTTTTCAAACGAAGGGACGGCCACACCCTCAATGTCCGAAAATCAACGGCTGCCGAATTACACCTTAAAGAACTCTATGATGCGCTCGGGGTGACCGCCTCTCCAGGAGGGGTGCGAAAAATGGTTGTTTGATAAATGATTACGATGTAGTGCCACTGGCAGATTCTTTAAGGCCTAACTCATTGGTATTGCTTTTCATTTTTTCATGCTTGTTAAACTTGGGCTAGACATCGACCCGGGACATCTCCAGCGCGCAGGCCTCCGAGACCAGCCGGCCGTGGCGAAAGATCAAAATGAGCAGACAGCGATCGCGCGCGGCATGCCGGCGGCCCGTTGGCTGCGTCGAGGAGTTTTTCGATCTCGCGGAGGGTGAGGTGTTTCCGGTCCTTCACCAGTCTTACACCAATTCAAGGCGGAGCTCGCGCCCGAGCAGGGCGGCGGCGCGTTGAAGCGTCTCGATGGTGACATTTCCCTTCGCTTTGAGGATACGATCAACCTGAGCACGGCTCGTGTGCATCCGCTCGGCCATTTGCGTTTTCGTGATGCCCTTCTTTCGCATTTCCTCGGCAATCTGCCATGAGATTACCCGCGTAACCGCCTCGACCTTGGCCGCCTCATAAATACCTTCCTCATGCAGAAAGTCATCGAGAGTCGATCCCCAATGTTGATTCTTTCCGCTCATGATGTCATCTCCTTCATTCTTTTCCGCGCCAAGTCGATTTCTTCCTGCGGCCTTTTTTGCGTCTTCCTGATAAACCCGAGCACAATGCCGATTCGATCCTCGTGCACGAAAAACAATAGCCGCGCTATGCACCGGCTGGGAAGGGTGCTGCGCACTTCCCACAACCCGCCGCCAAGCGAGCGGCAAAACGGCATTCCGATCTGCCATTCAACTTATACGGTGGCAAGGTCGAAACCGATGGCTTGGCGGTCGTCGTCCGGTAACCCACCGCTCTCCCATAGCATTACGCTATCGCGTCCAATCCCTTCTTTTGCACCAGTGACAGCAGCTTAAGAGAAGCCCCGCGCGGTTGCTTTTCGCCCCGCTCCCACTGGCTTACCAAACCGGGCGTGACGTTCAGATACTTTGCGAACACCGCCTGACTGACCCTTTCTCTTTTCCTGACTTCCGCTATCTCTTCCGCCGAAAGCTTTTCTACAGTCGTCAGGCACGATGCATCGAACTCGCGCATGGTCGTTGTGTCGATCAGTCCGATGCGGTGCAGTCCCAGCGCTGTTTCGTGCACCGCTTCCAATGCATCACTTCGGTATTTCTTTGCCATTGTAATTCACCTCCTCAAGCTCGCCTTCCTTTAAGGCTTTAGCTATGTCAGGCACCGTCAGGCCCGGATATATTTGCGCCACCTTTTGGAGAGCCTCCAATTCCAACGCACTGAGATTGACTTTGGCGCTTTTGGAAAAGCCGTATAGAAAAATCGCACGATCACCTGCTCGATATACGATTATCGTTCTGTAACCGCCTCTTTTGCCCCGCCCGGCCCTTGCTACTCGCTTTTTGACAAGGCCCCTGCCTGAATCGGCATCATTTGGGCCCTTTTCGATATCTCGAACGGTATCAGCGAGCTTTTGATCGCTGATTTCCTCCTTATGGGCAAAGCGCGAAAACCAGGTTGTTTTAAATACTCGCACCCGTTTCCACCGATCTAATTAAAATTATAACACTCAGTGTTACACACTGCAATCAGCCAGACTTGGCGTTTGCCTGCTTTTGAAATTTGTCAAAATCTCGCCACGACTGACACAAGACTCAGATCGCCATTCCCCAGCTCGATGGAGGAATCCGAAATTTTACAGCATTCTCGGTTCTAACTATATTTGGTCCAGCCGGAAGATGGAGGTCGTCGCTATCCGTTATCATCAATGTAAACCGCTGCCACTAGCCTCTTTGTGGCAGGGATCTTTGTGAAAGGGGGGAACTCCTCCATTTGCAAAGGCGAACTCGGATCTGAACCGCCTGGCGCAAATCGGTTTCACTTCCCACAAGGAACACGAATTATTCCTGGAACTTCAACTTGAATCGGCCCCTAAAATGTCGTAAGTTGACATATTAGGAGAGCGTGATATGAAGAAAGAAAACCTCGAAACACGCGTGATGAAACGTATCGACCGGAAGCACGGTGATGTCTTTCTGCGAGAAGATTTCAGTGACCTGGGGGGATATGACCAAGTTGGACGCGCGTTGCGTGGGCTGATCCAAAAGGGTAAACTCCTGAAAATCGGCCAAGGCATTTACACACGCGCCGCAATATCGCCGCTCGATGGAACGCCGGTACCCATCAAAGGGCTTCGCGCCCTTGCGGCGGAAGCCCTGGAACGGCTTGGGGTTGAAAACGGTCCTACGCGCTTTGAGCAAGCCTACAGCGCAGGCAAAACAACTCAGGTTCCGGCGGGACGCGTGATTGCAGTCCGAAAGAGGGTGCGTCGTAAAATCGGTTACAAGGGCATATTCATGAGCTTTGAACGTGCTTGACCGGAAACTTATCGAACGGGCTGCCGGCGCGATCCCAAGCGATGAACGCATGGTTGAAAAGGATTGGTATGTCGTCCGGGCCATCCGGATCATTTCGGCCCTCGATCATGCCGGAGGGATGCCCGCGTTCTCGGGAGGCACATCCCTTTCGAAAGGATGGGGCCTCATCAAACGTTTCTCCGAGGATATCGACTTCAAGGTCGCCATGAAGGCGGATGTGAGTGGCGCCCAAGAACGCAAACGGCGTAGCGCTTACCGCGAACAGGTTTTATCAGCCCTCTGCGCGACCGATTTCAATTTGCTCGTCGTGAAGAAAGGTAATGAAAGCCGGTTCTTTACGGCCGATCTAGCCTATGACAGTCATTTCGAATCTGCGCTGAAATTGAGGCCGCATATCCGCATCGAGATGTCGTTTATCGCGCCAGCATTAAAACCGATAGGCCGCCCCATCCAATCGCTCATAGCGCGATTCGAAAAGATGCCCCCCGAGGTTTCAAACTTCCCATGCGTTGATCCTGTCGGGACGGCAGCGGACAAGTTGAGTGCGCTGGCTTGGCGCGTATGCACACGCGAACGCAGTGCGCTGTAGAGCGTGATCCTTTCCAGAAAATCCCCATACCAAAGGCTGTGGGGATGGTAGCGTTCATAGAATTGCCATGTTGGAACCCTGAAAGATTTTGCGCGATTCTGCGCCTCCGGATGCACGGTTACCAGGAAATGTATAAACAACCGAACGGATTTTTGATCTCGTGAATCGAAAGTTCTAAACGCCCCCCCACTTCCTGTCGCCGATCCCCAGTTTTTTGAGATATTCGGCATCAACCCCCCTGCGTTGTTTCGCGCCACCCTCGGAATGCTCCTCGGCGTTTGCCAGGTGAACGACGGCAAGGGTCCCGAAGGACTCGTCCGTGCTATTGCGCGGACAGTGGTGGAACGCAATGGCCTCGACCGCCGATTCGGAAAGTCCCCACAAGCCCATGAGGTAGGCGCCCACCCGGGCGTGCGTGGTTCCAAGAATCTTTTGCTCCGCCTCGAAGAGCTCACAACCCCTCGATTTTACGAGCTCGCAGATCTTGCGGCACTCGCCGGGAAACTTCTCCATCAGGATGACTTTTCCCACATCATGCAGCATGCCTGCCATGAGGGCCTCATCGATGCGGTTCTGGGAGAAGCCTTCCTGGGTCGCGATGCCTCTGGCTATCATGCCGACCGCGATGCTGTGTCCCCACAGACTCGCCAGCGAGTAGCAGGAAAGGTTCGCCGAGTGCGAACAGGTGAAGATTTTGATTGTAAGGATGAGCGCCTTGATGTTTTCGAGCCCCAGAAGGTTTACCGCCCGCATGATGCTCGAAACCTCGCCGGGGGAGCCGAAAAATGCTGAGTTGACTACCTGCAGGAGCTTTGCCGACATGCCGACGTCTTTGGAAATGATGTCTCCCACCCTTGCGAGCGAGCCGTCCGGGGACTGCGCTTCACGGACCACCTCCTGGTAGAGGGAGGGAAGACTTGGCAGCGAATCGATTCTCGAAAGGAGCTCTACAAGGGATGGATCCGTCAGAAGAGCGCGCATGCTGCATGCGCGTTCGATCATGGACTTGAGTTCTCCGGGCTCGCAGGGTTTTCTCAGAAAGTAGTGGGCAAGGCCGATCGCTCCCAGGTCCTTGTCTACCTCTTCGGCAAGGAAGATGCGAACGCTTCGGGGGTGGAGCTCTTTTACACGCCCAAGGAGCACCGGCCCGTCCATTCCGGGCATGCGCATGTCCGCCGCTACGACGTCATAAGGCTTTGCGGCCATGAGTGCGAGCGCCTCCGGCCCGCTTCCGGCAAACTCCATTTCCCATTCCGCGCGTTTGCTTCGCAGTGTTCTTCGGAGGTAGTCGAGCACTCCAGGCTCATCATCGACGAAAAGGATTTTCTTCTTCATTCTACACTCATGCTTCCCGTTGCAACAAAATGCTCATCTTCTTCCTGTAGAAATCGGCAGAAAGCAGGCGGCGGATTAATTTATTGCAGCCGCTCTTTGCCGGAGCCCCCCCAGGAATCATTTTTGCCGAGGGCTCGGAAGTTTCAAAAATTCATAGTTTTGCCCTATATCATTTTTTACCGTGCAAGTGGTATACTGTATGATATTTTCAATGCGCCTCCCGATTCGGATTGTAACTGGTGACGCGGCTGCACAGATGGCAATCGATCTCACACAGGGAGTAGCCCCTTGCCTCCGGGAACAGCCAACAAACGTTCGGGGCCGTGGGGTCCGGAGCCCAACCTTCCCGACTACGACATGTCCTGCGCATCCTTTTGCTGGGATGATGCAGCCCGTGAACTCGACTGGCTTCCGGACGGCAAGGGGTTGAACATCGCCCACGAAGCGGTCGATCGCCATGCCGAAACCCCTACCGGGAACCGGCTGGCCATACGGTGGCTTGGCCGCGAGGACGCAGTCCTCGATTTCACCTATAACGACCTCAAAAGGCTGACCAACCGCTTTGCCAACGTTTTGCAGCGTCTGGGTTCGGGCAGGGCGGATACGATCTGCACCCTGACCGGGCGAATTCCCGAGCTCTACACGACGGCCCTGGGCACGCTGAAAAATGCCGGAGTTTTCTGCCCGCTTTTTTCCGCCTACGGCCCCGAGCCGGTCTTCCAACGCCTCAGCAGGGGTGATGCCCGGGTTCTGGTGACTACCGAGTCGCACTACCGCCAAAAAGTCGCCCCTTTTGCCAAACAACTGCCCAAACTGCGCCATGTGCTGCTCGTGGATATTGAAGAGCATCTGGGCGAAACTCTGCTCTCTTTTCCCAAGATGATGAGCGAGGCAGAGGACGCATTCACGATTCCACCGACCTCTCCCGAAGATGTGGCGCTTCTGCACTTTACGAGCGGCACCGCCGGTATGCCCAAGGGGGCGGTCCATGTGCACAAGGCGGTATTCACGCACTATATGACGGGAAAGTATGTCCTGGACTTTCATCCCGGTGACGTTTTCTGGTGTACGGCCGATCCCGGGTGGGTAACCGGAGTCTCCTACGGGATCATCTCGCCCCTGCTGCACGCGGTTACCTCGATTGTCGACGAGGCCGACTTTGACGCGGTGCGCTGGTGCCGGATTCTGGAATCCCAGAAGGTGAGCATCTGGTACACGACGCCCACGGCGATCAGAAGGCTTATGCATTTGAAACAGTGGCCGTGCGTGCAATACGACCTAAGCCGTTTGAGACTGGTTCACAGTGTGGGCGAACCGCTGCATCCCGAGGCTGTCCGCTGGGGAGAGGAAGCCCTGGGACTCCCCATTCACGACAACTGGTGGCAGACCGAAACGGGCGGCATCATGATCGCCAATTTTCCGTGCATGGACATTCGGCCCGGTTCGATGGGCCGCCCGCTCCCCGGAATCGAGGCGGCTGTTGTCCGTCGCGCAGATGCGGGCGAGATTCAAGTCGTCGCGGAACCCGACGTACAGGGAGAACTCGCGCTCAGGCCGGGGTGGCCGTCCATGTTCCGCGGCTACCTTCACGAAGAGGAGCGCTATAAGAAGTGCTTTGCCGGCGGCTGGTATCTGACGGGGGATTTGGTGAGGCGCGATAAAGACGGCTATTTCTGGTTCATAGGTCGTGCCGACGACATCATCAAGAGCGCCGGTCACATGGTGGGCCCCTTCGAGGTCGAAAGCGCGCTGATGGAGCACCCGGCGGTCGCCGAGGCGGCCGTTATCGGAAAACCCGACGCCATATCGGGAGAGTTGGTAAAGGCCTTTGTAGCGCTAAAGTCCGGCTTCGAGCCCGCAGACGACCTGCGGCTCGAACTGATGGCCTTCGCCTGGAAGCGTCTGGGTTCAGCGGTGGCCCCCAAGGAAATCGAATTCCGGTCCACTCTACCCAAAAACAAGGCGGGAAAGATCATGCGGCGGTTTTTAAAAGCCGGTGAACTGGGTTTGACCGAAGGAGACCTGTCCACCCTGGAGGCGGAGTAAAGAACAAGAGGCATCAATGCCCATAAGAAACCTTCCCTTTTTGTTTGAACCCCAATCGGTTGCCCTGATCGCCCCCTGCCGGGAGCTTGCGCCTGTTGGCGCCGCGTGCGCACAAAACCTCCTTGGCGCAGGCTGGAAGCGAAGGCTCTTCAGAGTCGGTGCTCAAGAAGACTGGTTCGAGGGCTTCCCCTCTTATCGCGATGTCCAAGACCTTCCGGAGGCGCCCGATCTGGCGGTCCTGGTCGCAGCCAAAGAGTCGATGCCCGCGCAGATCGACCTGCTGGGCCGGCTGGGGGCAAAGGCGCTCGTTCTCATCAACCCTGACGGGGCGGGGCCTGGGGAAGAACAGAGCGCTCGATTGCGCTCTGCGATAACGCAGGCGGTGAAAGCCTATGCAATGCGCATCGTCGGGCCGGGAAGCATTGGCGTGATGACTCCCTCGGCTGCTCTGAACGTGAGCATGGCGGGCGAGCAGCCGCTGCGAGGCAATCTTGCCCTGGTCTCGCAATCGGGTGCCATGCTCGCAACCGTTCTGGGCTGGGCCAACTCCAGAGGCATCGGTTTTTCTCATCTGATCGATCTGGGAGAGATGATCGATGTTGATTTTGGCGATATGCTCGATTATCTGGCAAATGACTTCGATACGCGGGCAATCCTGCTCTATATGGAAACAGCCACGAATATCAGAAAATTCATGTCGGCTGCAAGGCTTGCGTCGCGCATGAAGCCGGTCGTGGTGCTCAAAGGCGGACGTCACCCGAACTCCTGTATCTCGTCGATTCTTCATGGAGGGGAAACAAACGGCGCCGATGCGATCTACCATGCGGCGTTCCGCCGGGCCGGAATGATTCGAGCCGTCGATGTGCGGGAATTATTCAGCGCGGCGGAATCCCTTGGAGGGGCAAAAGCCCTCCCCGGAAGACGAGTAGCCGTCCTCACCAACGGAACGGGGCTGGGGAGGCTGGCGGTAGACTCCGTGCTCGACCGGGGAGGGGTTCTCTCACAACTTTCCTCCAGCTCCCTAAAGAGACTGAACGACTTGTTGCCCGCACTTAATTACGCCAATCCCCTCGATGTATCACACCACGCCTCCGCGCACCTCTACACCGAAGTTCTCCGAATTCTCTTCGAAGATGAAGGGATCGACGCGGTTCTTTTGCTGCATTGCTCCAATGCGCTGCAATCATGCGCCGAGGTCGCTCACGAATTGCTCGAAACGCTTATAAAGAAAGATCTGAAATCCAAATTCAATCGCCTGCTGACGAGTTGGACCGGCGACAGGAGCTCAACTGAAGCGCGTCGTTTGTTCAAGGAAAACTCCATCGGGGCCTATGACACTCCCCTTGAGGCCGTTTCGGGTTTCATGCAGATGGTGCGGTACCGTCGAAACCAGGAATTGTTGATGCAAACGCCGCTCAGCGTACCGGAGGACTTTCTCGTAGATTCCTTGCAGGCCGGGTGCATCGTCGAGCGGGCCGTTGGCGAGGGTCGTGACCGACTCAGTGAACCGGAGATGAAGGCCGTTTTCGATGCCTATGGGCTAGCCGACCGGAAACCGGCTGAAAGCAAAACCGCATGCCGGCTGATCGCAGGTGTCTTTAACGACGCGCAATTCGGTCGGGTGATTTTCTTCGGATACGGGGGAGAAGAGGTGGAAGCCATTGCGGACCTGGCATTCGCTCTGCCTCCGTTAAATAGACACCTGGCCCGGGAAGTCATGACACGCACCCGCATCTACGGCCGCCTGGAAGGCGCAACCGGGGCGCCGGCTGCAAACCTCGAAGGGATAGAGCATGTATTGGTGAAGGTCTCTCAGCTGGTCTGCGATATTCCGCAGATCGTCGAACTCAGGCTCAATCCGCTGCTTGTCGACTCTCAGGGAATTTCGGTAATCGATGGTTTCGTGCGGATAGCCCAAGTTGATGACGTCGGCAGGCCGCACTTGATCATTGCACCGTATCCGAAAGAACTGGAGGAGACGATTCGGCTGCCTGACGGCCGGACGTTTCTGCTACGGCCGATACGGCCCGAAGATGAGCCGGCCTACGTCAGACTCTTCGAAAGCCTTCCGCCCGAAGACGTAATGAGGCGTTTTCTCCATGCGATGAAGACTCTTCCTCACAGTCTGGCCGCATCTCTTACGCAGCTCGACTATGATCGTGAGATCGCCCTGGTGCTGATCGGAAAACACGAGGTGGCAGATACACCGCTTTTGGGCGTGGTCAGCTTCACTGCCGACGCAGACAACGATCGTGCCGAATTCGCCATTTTGCTCCACCGGACCATGACGGGAATGGGACTTGGTCCCCTGATGATGCGCAAGATTATCCAGGCGGCCCGTCGGCGGGGAATCAAAGAACTTTACGGCGACGTGTTGAGCGAAAACTTCCCGATGCTCAAAATCTGCCGGGCGCTCGGGTTTTCATTAAAGCGCATGCCGGATGATGCGGGTGTTGTTACTGCCTCTTTGGTGTTGTGAACTGCGCATCCTTTGACCAAAGATAGCAATATGCTGCCAAGCACAAAGAAGGATGTATCGGCGGCTCGGCCTCACTGCTCGGCGAATTTTTTCGCCAGATCGTTGTCGATCACGTACAGGCAGACTTCCCGCGCGCTGTTTTCGGAGTAGCCGTACCGACCGTTCAAGTTGCGCATCAAAAGCGTGACGTCTTCCCGGATGCGCTTGTCGTAGGTCTTGAAGCCTTCGGTCCCGTAATCTTTTACCGCACCCCGGAAGTTGTCGTTTTTGAGAAAGGGGTCCAGCACGTTTTCTTTCAGGTTGCTCACATACCGTTCGTGCAGCGAGAGGTACAGACGGGTTTCGCTCAGCTTTTTACCCTCGATCAGGATCTCCCGGGCAAGGGTTTTGGATGCATAGATGCTTTGCGTTTCTCTTCGAAACGCCTTGCGCTTCTCGGTATCCGAGCGGCGCCCGAGAACCATCCGCTCGATGGGTTCGAAGAGTTCCTCGGTGATGTTCAGTTCATCGTTGGTGTAGTGGCATTTCTGCGTCTGCCCGATTTCGAAGTTCACCGCAAAGAGATAGTTTTGAATCTGCCGGGAAATGTTTTCTTCATTGTAGTAGTAGAGCGATTCCTTCACCTCCTGGAGCACTGTGTAGTCGTAGAGTCCGCCAAGAGAGGCGAGAACATCCTCCGGAACGGGTCCGTTGGAGCAGCAGTACTTCTGGAAGTAGAGGTTGAGCATGGCCATCGTAATCGGCTTGTTCTTCTTCCGGTATGCCTGAAAGAACTCGTTGAACATCCTGATCGAGTCCCTTCCGGTAAAGCCACGGTCTCCTTCCGACTCGGACTCCGAAAGGATTTTACGACGCCGCTTCGCCGTAAAATTTTTGCGGTCCTCCTCCGAGAGCCAGCCGGGAATTTTCCCCGCGTAGATATCCATCTTGAGCAGCAAAAGATTGCGATCGCAATAATTGCGATACTGGCGGGAGTCGGGTATCCAGTCGGTCATACCGGCGGATTGCGGGCTGAGGCGCGAGGAAATGACAAGTTTTGCAAAATTTTCAAGCACCATTGGCAGAAAGGATTTGCGGATCTGGTCGCCGAAAATGTTTCTGTAGATTTTGACCTCGGTACTGTAGTCGAGCACATAGGGCACTTTTACGTAGGTGATACGGTCTGCAAAGGACTGGGTGTCGGAAATGTTTTCGCGGTCCTCCGGGTTCATTACCGCCAGGAAGAGCGAATTGACGTTTTCTTCGATGCAATCGACCTTGTGCACCCCTTCGCTTATGATTCCATGTAAGCTTCCGAAACGCTCCTTGTTGTGCCCCTTGATATCCATTATGGCGTAGATGCCGTTATTCGTGTTGGCATACGGGGAATAGATATGCCTCACCCGATTGCTGTCTGCAAACAGGGTATTGAGATTATTTTGAATATGCTCATCGCTGATGGTATGCGTCCTGTCTATTCTATCTCCCGGGTTGAAGACGCTGATCCCTGCGCCCAGCCTCCTGTTGAACAGGGACCTGCGAGCATAGACCATTTCAAAGACTTGCGCGGGCGAATCCAGAATATCCAGGAGCGTGTGGTACAAAGACTGGCAGATGGTGCAGGGGCTGTCCTTGAAAACCCATTCGTATTGCTTGTGAGAAAAGAGCTTGTGCCTGAAATCGCTGTTCGGAATCAATTCCTCGAAAAAATCACTGCGGAGTTCTTTGGGAACCAGAAGCAGCGGACTGTCATGACTCGGGCACGCGATTTCGAGGTACCGTTTCATCCCCGGCCCCGCAGAAGATTGTTCCTCGCCCCCTGCCGAGCGGTCCAGCATGGAACTCAACCTCTCGACGAGAAAATTTGCCGCATGATCTGCTCCGTTTCCGAGAAGCCTCCTGTCGAGCCGCCAGACGGTCTCGAAGCTTACCCCCTGCTCGGTGGCGGCGTACTTTTCAAATTTTAGCAGGAGATTATTTAAAAACGTGCTTTTCCCACTCCCGTGGGGGCCCTCGAAAATATAGATCCTGTTTTGGGTGATGCCGCGCCGAAATGAGGAAATATGTCCCAGCAGCCTGTTTATGAAAAGCCGATCGCCAAAAAAGGGCCGATCGGTCCCCTGTTCGAACAAACGGCTCGAATCATAGGGAATGTAGTTGACCGATTCCGGGTCGTCGGGGTATTCGTCGGCGCCCACGTCGATGTAGCTATAGATCATGTCGTAGAACATCTGGAAGATGTTGCGGAAGATGCGTTCGGGATGCTCGGCCGCAAGGGCTGCGAATTCCGCAAAGCCGATCGGAGTGCGCCGCCCCCTTTCCTCTATCCTGGCGCAGAGTTTTTCAACCGCGCTCCGTCCATTTTCCCTCTCCGGCTCCATCACTTTCTCCTCACAGGACCACGCGGGATAACCGCCTGTTTTCCATCGTATAGACCACTCTCTGGTAGGAGGGGCCCGACCCGGCCTCGGGGCTCGCCCCCCCGGGCTGCGGTTCGCGCGCTCTCGCCACCGGCTCCGAAGTCTCCAGCTTTACCGGCCCGCCCCACAGGTACTCGATTCCGAGCATCGTATTGGGAATGAATTCCTTGACGAGCGGTTTGCCCTCGAAGCGGTGGTTTAAATATAACCCCTTCTCCCCGCTCTTTTCTTTGTCGATTTCGATGAACGGCGGGTGATAGAGCTGGTCGAGGAGCATTTGCCGGTACTGCCCGGCGTCCCGGCTTCGCACATAGTATTCCCGTGTTCCCCTGTCCGGGTTTTCGCGTATGCCTGCGACAAAGAGCCTGTGCCTGTCGACGAATTCCTGGTCTACGAAGCTGTTGAGGAACAGAAAATCGTCGAAATCCTCCCGAACCCGAAAGATGTTCTCCATTCCCGAGTCGGTGGCTTTATCGTAGCCGCGCCGCTTTTCCCCGTGCTGCAACCGTTGAAAATCGTAGGAAAATCTGCCCTTGTCGGCCATCTCTTCGATGTGGCTGAAAAGCCGCATGCCCAGGGCATACGGGTTTAACCCCACCCGCGGAAGGGAGGTGACCAGTGCGTTTATCCGCGCAAACCCCACCTCGTTTCCCCGGATCCGGTCGTCTTGGAGGAAGAGCTTTTCATGCCAGTAACTGGCCCAGCCTTCGTTCATGATTTTCGTGCGTATCTGGGGCTGAAAATAGAGCGAGGTCTTGCGCACGATCTCGATCACCGACTGCATCCACCGGTTTTCTTCCTTTTTAAGGAAGGGCGAGTGAAGCAGCAGGAACTCGAGCAGATCGCGCGCCTCCCGCTGCCCCTCTTTTTTGTGCCGCTCGAAAAGAGCGTCGAACTCCGGGTACGTTTTGGCCGTCTGCGAGAAAAAAAACGTCTCGGCCATTTCGCCGTATTGTCGCGCCGCGTCGTTGTAGCGGTCGATTTCCTTCAGATAGTCGAGCAGGTTCACCTTCCGAAGGGTCTGCAGGAAAATGTCGAAATAGAAGTCGAGCTTTGTCGAAGTCTTTTTTTCCTTCGGCCGGTTCCACGCGGACAGCTCGGCGTGAAACCCCACCAGGTTGTCTATGCTGCGGCTGAACTCGATCACGTAATCGACCCAGCGCCCCTTTTCGGAGCGCAGCATCGCGATCGCCCGTTTGTCCGAGAGGGCGCGACCGGCAAAATCCTCATCACGGGTGTGGTTGAAAAACATGTTGCTTTGGAAAAAATCGATGTGGCCGAGGACATGATAAAAGATCATGACGTTCAGCCAGTCGGGGTTGTTGTCGTTATAAAAGGAGATAGCCGGGCGCGTGTTGATGACCGTTTCATACGGGTTGTTGGGGTAGAGCTCGTAGCGTCCCTTCTCCTTGAGCACTTCGATATCGTTTACCCAGTAATCGTAGAGGGTGGGGATCATGTGTTTCGAGGAAAGCTCGATCAGGTCCTTGTTGGTCACGATGTATTCGAGCGTTTCGTCTTCGAAGCGCAGACCCGCCTTGCGGGCCCTTTCCTTGCACCCTTCCATTATCTGCTTGGTGTGCTGATTGATAAGTTCCATCGCTTCGAGTCCCCGGTCAGGAAAGCAGTTTCTTTATTCCTTCGATCAGACGAACTTCCGTTGCGTTTTCGCCGACGTTATCCATGCGCATGGCCTGTGGAAATTCTTCGAAAAGGCCCGAGTTGGTCAGATAATCTTCCACCACCGTGTAGCCGCCGGTGATCGCCCCCGCAATCGTTACGCCCACCCGGCTGGCGAAGCCGAGAGTCTTCCGGATTTCAGGCACCGTTTCGCGTCCGTTGGTATCCCAGTCGTCTCCGTCGGTGCCGTGGAACACGTAGATGTTGTAGTCGCGGGCGAGATTTTCCGCCTCGACGATCTCGTTTACCAGCCGGTAGGCCGACTGCACACGCGTTCCGCCCGCAACCGCCGAATTGTAGTAGGTGTAGAAATCGGGGACTTCCCGCGCCGTTGTGTCATGCAGGATGAACCGTGTTTCCACCTGCCTCGCATACTGATAGAGGATCCAGCTGTAGATCAGCACGTGCTGGGTGACGACCGCCTCGGTGGGCTCCCCGGTCATCGAGCCCGAATAGTCGCGCAGAAAAAAGATCATGGCCTGCGCGTCGTAGTCCTTTTCCTTGGACAATATCCGGTAGACCTGGTCCTGCGGGGAAACCAGGAACTCCGAAGGGTCGATATCCCCGCTGTCCGTGATGTTTCCCAGACTGATGTTGGTCTGGACGATTTTTCGCAGTGTCGCCTTCTTGTCCAGAAGCTGCCCGCTCCTGTCGTGCCTGTCGGTCAGGTCGTAGGTGTAGCGGGTAAGCGAGCGCCTGGTCCCCTTGCTCTTGAGATTTGGCAGCTCGAATTTTTCGCCCAGGACCTTTCCCAGGTCGTAGGCGCTCGATTCGATCTCATGGTCGGAGCCTTCCCCGCCCCCGGGGCCCGAACCCGAACCCTCCCCGCCCGGAACGGAATCGGACGGCTCTTCTCCGATCACTTCCCCTTCTTCCCCCTCGCCTGAGCCCCCCGCTGTGGGCTCTTGTTCCTCCTCCGCGCTCCGCAGGTCGTGGATGAACTTTTCCTCGACGGTGGTGGGCACCAGGATGATCTTGTCTTTTCCTCCCCGGCCGGGCTTTACGAGTCTTCCCACCCGGATCTTGCGCGGGAACCCGTCTTTTTCCCGCTGCTTGTCGCGTTCCAAAAGCTCGTCGATCGCACTCAGGCTCTGAACGTGGGAGGCCAGGGAGGGCGATGCGTCTTGCAGAAAAACCATGTCGCCGTCCCGAAAGGCTCTATCCGGTGCATAGACGGAGGCGAGCACCGGACGGGGCTCTTCGGCCTCGCCCCGCACACCGCCCCCCCGCTTTATCTCAGGTGATTTTCCCATGGGAACCTCGTTTCGCCCTCGTGCTAGTTCTCATCGCTTTTCGTGCAAAAATACTCCACGGTTTTCTGTGCGCACGTCCTGCAATATCCCAGCTTTTCCAGCATGGCGTTTATGATCCGATCGTAGAGCTTCTGGTTTTCCTCGTTGGTGCGATTGGCAAGCGCCCCTATGAGGCTGCCCGCTCCGGCGATGTCCGATTTTAACCGCACCTCGGTTACCGCTTTGACCAGCTCGAGATTGTCCATGAAATCATAATCCCGGTCCGTGGAAAGCTTCTGCCCGTAAATCTTTCGAATGGAGGTCCGGAAAGACTCCATCTGCTCGCGGGTCTTGAGGCCCAGCCTGTCTTCGACGCTTTGGATGTAGCGCTCGTCGATCTTCAATGCCTTGAGCTCCCCGGTCTGCGGGTTTTTGTATTTCCACATCCTGTCGGGCCCCAGGTCCTCGGCGTCTATGCCGATGATCATGTTCACGTAGTTCATCACGTCTTTTCGAATCGCGTGGGGCTCGTCCATATAGGCGTTGAACATTTCGGTCATGATCCGTTCGCGGTAGAGCCCTCTGGCGATCTTGAGATCTTCGAGATATTTTATCCGTTCGTTTGCCTCGGAGACATAATCTAGCACCACGCGTTCGAAGCACTTGAAGATGTCGTAGGCGAACATGCACTGGCCTTCATTGGTCTCGGAGGTCTCCATGAGCAACTGGACGGCTCTGCCCAGATTTCGCTGTCCCAGCCCCTTCTGTCCGAACCTTTTGGTGATGTCCGGCTCGTGGTTTAAAGTTTCGATGACCTCTGCGAGCGTCTTTATGCTCTTTTCTCCCGCAATCTCCCCCGCCGCCAGCTTCATCGTTTCGATGGGCGTGAGTTTTTCCGACCGGGGCAGCCGGCTCAGCACCACGGCAGCCGATGCGGCGCTGTTCAGATTGGGGTCTTGGTGGAGCCTTTCCTTGGTGAGCGTGGTCTTGGCCTCGCTGCCTATCGCGTAGGAGGTGAGCTGCTCCTGGAGCCGGTAGTCGGTATTGTGGGCCACGTAGCAGATTCGGCACCGATCCACGATGGGCGCCTCTTCCTTTTCGGCCAGAAACCGGTTGAACTCCGAGTTGTTGCTGGTGGCGATGATGAGGGTGTCGATCGGCCAGCGGAACCCGTCGATTTCAATGTTGCGGTTCTGGATGACCCCCAGATAGACCTGCACGAGGTCTTTTTTGTTTTTGAAAATTTCATCGCTGAAATGTATCCCCCCGCCCGCCACACGCGCCAGCGCCCCCCGCCTCAGGTCGAACCGGTAGGGGTTGTTGAGATCCGAGATGTGGAGCAGCCGCTGGATCGATTCTTCCCCCAAAAGATCGACCGCCGAGGAGGTTATCTTATCTTTGGCCGAATATTTACCGGTCATCGACCCCATGCTTTCGCTGAGGGGAATCGCAACGACCTCGAAAAAGTCCAGAAATTTCTCCATATCCCCGTTTGTGTAGTCGCGTATTTCGTTTACGATGTAGTCGCTGCACGCCCCCAGGGGTCTGTAGTTGAGGTAGAGCCGGTCGATCTGCTTTTCGGAAAATCCGGCCGTCTCGGAAAGAAACCTGCGGTTTTTCTCCACCGAGTCGAAAAGATTCATGGCCAGGATCATCGGGTCTTCGAAGGTCTGCGACTGGATGGACTTTATCTTGCCGTAGTTCCCCAGAACCTCCAGGTTTTTGATATTGAAGGTGTACCTCCGGTTTGCCTCGCGCGCGATGAAGTTGCGATAGAGAGCGCACAGGGAGTCCACGAAGAAGGTCTTTCCGTTTCCCGGCTCGCCGACGAGAACGAAAGCCATCTCCCGCGAAGATCCCCCTTCGGCCGCATCCTTTACAAACGAGACGAAACTGTTGATCTCGTCATACATTCCGATCACGTGTTTGGACAGATGTCGGAAGATCTTGAAATCATAGGTACTCTTGCCGTTTACCATCACTTTCTCTATGGCCGAGGACTCATCGAGAATCATTCTGGCCACGGTCTGGTAGGCGTTTTCGAAATACCTGTTTCCCTCTTTCACCTGCCCGATATGATATTGAAGACTCCTACCGTTGTTCGCTTCCATCTGCGGCTCCAAGCTGAAAAGTTTGCTGATTTCGTGGAAAATTCCGTTATCTTTAAGTTATTCAATCTTTGTGCCTGAGGGACAAAGTTCGTGTAGAAAAGCGCGGGGGCTTTCGCCCCCGCACCCCCACGCCGCTACGCGGCTCTTTTGGTCAACGAACGGGCAGCTCGTCATCGTCGACTCGCCGCGCCCGCCGACATTTTTTTGGCGCAGAGCTTCTCCCGTGGGGTCAATGGATGGACAGTATCCCTGCAGATTCTTTCGAAATTGGGTTTTCTTCCTCAGCCTGGTTGACTGAGGTTTTGCGATTGCCCTGCTGCGATACCGTTCAATACTTAGCAAGCGTATCCACCCGAAAAGAGTGGACCCGACTCCCAAAAATCATGGCTCGTAATGGTACCGGCAACTCAGGACAATGATGTCATCGCCTTTGACCTTGTATACCAAACGGTGTTCTTGGGTAATCCTCCTTGACCAACAGCCGGCAAGTTGAAATCTGAGCTTTTCGGGTTTACCGACTCCCTCTTCGGGATTTCGAATTATCTCTTGCAGCAGCTTGCGAATACGCTGCGCAATACGTTTGTCATTGTCCAGGAACCACTCGAAATCTTGCCATGCTGCCTGCGTAAACCGAATATTCATAGTTCTTCGGGCTGAAATGGAACTGTTTTGTTTTCACTTGCCTGCCGCAAGGATTCCTCCAGGTGGATGCGATTTGCGGGTGAGCTAAGCAAATAGGCCGTTTCCTCCAGGCTTCTATAATCATCGATGGATATCAAGACGGCCTGGTCGGCGGAATCTTCATCCACGATGACCGCAGGCTCTGAGTTTTCGCGAACATCCTGAATCAGGGCACGCAAATTCTTTTTTGCATGGGAAAGAGTGACTGCTCTCATAGTACACCTCGCTTCACGCACTTACTGGAACATAACATAGCCGGCATAAGCAGTCTACAACGCCGCTTCCCCGGGGTCAAGCCGGCCGATAATGCGTGGAAAGCCGGGTCAAAAACTCTTTCCGCTGTCCAGAAGCAGAGTCACCGGGCCGTCGTTTACCAAAAAGACTTCCATCATTTCCTGGAAGCGCCCGGTAAACACTTTCGGCGTATATTCGCACAGGCTTCGGACGAAATGCTCGTAGAGTGGCCTTGCGACCTCCGGGGGGGCCGCTGTGATATAGGAGGGCCTTCTTCCCTTGCGGCAGTCTCCGTAAAGAGTGAACTGCGATACTACCAGAATCTCCCCTCCGATATCCAGGACCGAAAGGTTCATCTTGTCGGCCTCATCGGAAAATACCCTGAGATTGGCGGTTTTTTCGGCAAGATAGCTCGCATCCTGTTCGGAATCCGAACCGGCAACTCCCAGGAGGACCAGCAGGCCCTTTCCTATCCGCGAGACTTCCACCCCATCGATTGTAACCCCCGCCCTTAGAACGCGCTGGATAACGGCTCTCACCTCACTCCCCTCCCCTAAAGATTTGGGTGAATCGGTGAGTGCGTGAATCGCAAAACATTCCCTCAAACTCTCACCCTATTTCCCCTGATGAACCAATGAGCGGCCAACATACACCTACGGCTTCGTCGTCCGTTCATCCTTTTGTTTGGATACTTGCTTTACAGAGCTGAGTTCGATGCCCCGGGATTTTTCTTCCATCCTCCTGTCTTGCAGGTGGGCGACAAGCGTCCTCACATCGCAGCCGAATTCCTTGGCTATAGCATCTTTTGCATTCCAGAGTTCCTCAATAATTTCATCAGCCATCATATCCCCCCATGAGTTCCTGAGGTGTGCATATCTCAGGATATGGATACCCATTAGCAGTGCAGATCTTCCGGATGGTGGGCTTTTTTTCCGCATTGTCAATGTGGCGGCAGTTCCAGGTAAGGAGATAATCCAGTCCATGAACAGCTGACAGCGCAATGTGAAGGGAATCGCCAATCGCTTTTCGAGGCAGTACCCCGGAATTGAGCAAGGCCTCGGCCAATTCGACAACCTCGCCTGTTATCTCCAATACGGGAATACCGGGTAAGGCCTTAAGCCTCCAGGTAACGGCTGAAGCGTCTCCTCTTCGAGCCTCTTCGATCACGAGATCCGACGTGTATATGTCGAAGCGGCCGCGCTGCACGTCCCACCAGTTTATTGTAACCTTTTGCAATGCGGCCGCCAAAAGGTCGCGTGACGGACGCGCGGTCAGGTAGGAGATAATCGATGTCTCCAGGTATACAGTTTTATTTCCCATCTCACCTCACTCCCCTCCCCCGGCCATGAACTCTGCGGCAAGCCCGTCGGGCAGCCGGTAGTACTGGAAAAGGGCGGCAAAATCGATCCCCCCCGACTCCTGGTCGCCGTATTCCCGGTATATCTTCACCATGCCGTCTCTCAGGTGCTGGGAGCTGATGCCGTGGCGGATGGAAAGCGAGGCCTCGATAAAGGCCGCAAGCTTGTCGCAGGCGCGAATCACCTCGCCGTCGACGGGGGAGAAGTCGTCCCGGTTATAGTCTTTCATCCGTTCCCCCGGAATGTCTTTGCGGATGTCTCCCGCCTCCAATATTCTGTTGGAGAATTCGTCCTGAATGAAATAGACGATCTCCTCCCGGATCGAGGAAGGAAGAAGAGGCAGGATGCGCTCCTCGAACTGCATCTTTTCATAATCCTTTATGATTGCCTCCAGCCCCTCAACCATGCTCTTTACCGGCGAGACGATGTCGCGGGTGAGCACCTCGGGCAGGTCGTGAAAAAGACCGCTGAAAAAATTGTTATAGGCGCGCTTCGGGCAGGCCCCCATCTCCATGGAACAAAAATAGGACATCATGGCCACGATCAACATGTGGCCCAGGACCGAGGTTTTGGGCACGCGCGGCGAATGGGCCCACCGCTGCTGGAACCGCAGTTGCGCGCAAAGGTCGATGAAACCGAAAGACTTCTTTCTGAGAGCGAGTTTCTGGACCCCGATGAGATCGTAGTGGTCCTCGATCTGGTTTTCGATCTCCTCCTTGGTCTTATCGATTCCGTAGATGAAGGGGGCCGTGTTGTAGATGATCTGGAACTCCCAGTTGGTCGCAAGATAATGAGCGGCTTTGAGAATTCTTTTTTCAAACCTCGCGTAATTGGGGTCGAAGAGATATTGTTTGAAATTTCTGCCGAAATCTCCCCCCAGCTCCGACAGGTCTTCCTCCATGTTTTTGAGTACATGGTCATTGATCTCCCGGCCTTTTCTGCTCATCAGCTTGTGAAAAACAGGAGCCTTGATATCGGTGAGGATCACGCGCGGGAAGAATTCGAAAATCCCCCCCTCGATCAGCCTGATCCAGTCGACCTGCGCGTGGCCTTCGGACTCTTCGAGCTTCGCGAATACGTAGGCAAGGATCATCTTGTGCGCCTGCTTGTCCAATTCGGTGAATTCGACCGGCCGAACGTGGTCGTTCCACCTCTGGATGCTGGCGGCTTCATAAATCTTGTCGAGCAGACCTTTAGTAATCACCTGTTTCCCTCATTGAGAATTGCGGTGCGAGCATCACGATTTCCGGGCGCCCCACAGGACAGCCAGGTCAATCTCCGCCACGTTGAAAGGTTCAACTCTGATTTTTTTGTCCCCGCTCAATATGGCGAAACGAAACCAGCCTTCAGCCAGGAGCTTATACGCCTCCAAGGTCCTGATAAGCGGATTGATCAGCCATATATGGGGCACTCCATGTGCTGCATAGATAGACATCTTTTCATCGCGATCATGGGTCTCCGTACCCGAAGAGATGATCTCGCAAACCCAATCCGGGGAAATTGAGATCCAGTTGTGGGGTTCCTCTTCCGGGTAGCGCTCCGCTTTCCATCCGGCAAGATCCGGAACAAGGACGTGCTCGCCCAGTCCGACCTCCGGTTCGAGCAATATGATCCATCCGCCCGGGCCGCCCCCGCGGCCATGGCAGTACGGGGGAATTATCTCGCCTCCGAGAAAGGAGGATGCCAGTATATGCCTCCTGGACGGGCGAGGCGAAACAACGAGTTCGCCGTTGATGATCTCTCCGGTCATAGTCTCCGGAACGGAGTAGAGATCTTCATACGTGGCCTTCTTTTTCGCCGCTTCCGTCATATCAGGCTCCTTTACCGCTCTCCCTTCATCACGCCCCCTTGCTTTATATCATTGAAAGAAAGACATTAAAAAGCCCAATCAAGCGTTTAAGCCATCGTCCCGCCGGTCCTCCGGTACACCACTCCAAACCCCTGGCTTCCATTTTTGCACTTCCATCTTGTATTGCCAATCCTTAGATTTCCGATACACTAGATAGAGATGAAGCGGGGAGCGGGAAGCGGGAAGCGGTGCACCCCGAATCGTGCCATAAATCCGATCCGGCCGGGAAGGAGCACCTCTTGAGACTTCGAAAAAGCGGTATTCTTCTGCACCTGACATCTTTGCCCTCCGAATTCGGAATCGGGGATCTGGGGCGGGGCGCCTACGATTTCGCCGATTTTCTGGCAAGTTCCGGTCAAACGCTCTGGCAGGTCCTCCCCTTCAACCCCGTTTCTCAGGCGTGCGGAAACTCCCCCTACTGCTGCTTTTCGGCCTTCGCCGGAAATCCCCTGCTGATCGCCCCCGACCTCCTGGTGCGAGACGGATATCTCGAGGCGAGCGATCTCGATGGGCTCCCCTCTTTTGCCCCGAACAGGGTCGATTACGAACAGGCGGCCCCACTCAAAGGGAGGCTTCTCGGAAAAGCCTGGGAAAGATTCCGGCTCCCGGGGGATTCGCGATGCGCGTTCGAACATTTTGTAGCTGCCAATGCGCACTGGTTGCATGACTACGCTCTATTCGTTTCCCTGAAGGAGCAGTTCTCGGGGGCCCCCTGGCACGAATGGCCGGCTGAAATTCGCGACAGGTCTCAAGACGCGCTGCACGACTGGACACAGAGACTTTCGGAAAACATTGAACGGGAAAAATTCCGCCAGTTTCTCTTTTTTGAGCAGTGGTTCGCGCTCAAAAACTACTGCAACCGCAAGCAGATCCAGGTGATTGGCGATGTCCCGATCTATCTCAGCCACGACTCCTCCGACGTCTGGGCGAACCGCGAGTACTTTAAACTCGATGCGGAGGGGCGCCCGATCTTCGTTGCAGGAGTACCGCCGGACTATTTCAGCAAGACCGGGCAGTTGTGGGGAAACCCCGTCTACTCCTGGGACAAACTGCGCGAAAGCTCCTATGCGTGGTGGGTCGGCAGGATGGAGCACAACCTGGGTTGTTTTGACAGCGTCCGGCTCGATCATTTCCGGGGCTTTGTCGCCTACTGGGAGGTGGAGGCATGGGAAAAAACAGCCGTAAACGGCAAATGGGTCACCGCTCCGGCCACCGGTTTTTTTAACGAACTGTTAAAACGTTTCCCGTCGCTTTCCCTCATTGCCGAAGACCTGGGCATCATCACCCCCGACGTACGCGAAGTCATGCACCAATATGATTTCCCCGGGATGAAGCCGCTTCTTTTCGCCTTTGGAGACGACCTTTCCACAAACCCCTACGTTCCCCACAACCATGTGCAAAATTGCGTCGTCTACACCGGCACGCACGACAACAACACGGTTAAAGGCTGGTTTCAGCAGGACGCAACGCAACGGGAAAAGGAGAACCTCTCTGCCTACTTTGGCCGGGAACTGGACGAAGATACCGTTTCCCGGGCATTTGTGAGGGCCGCAATGATGTCTGTTGCCCAAACGGTGATAATTCCCCTGCAGGATTTTCTCGAACTCGGAGCCGAAGCGCGCATGAACACTCCCGCTGTCACTTTTGGCAACTGGGAATGGCGGGTTGCAGCCGACCGGTTGACCGCAGAACTTTCCAAAAGCATCGCCGAACTGACCAGGATCTACGGCAGATAAAGACACAAAAGCCGGCTTGTGGACCTTTGGGGTAGTGATTCAGGCGCAGATCCACCAAACCGGGCAGGATTGCCCGAAATGTTATAATCTCCTGGAGCAGTAGTAAATTTTTGCTACAATTCAGTACCCGGGAGGGTTTGCCGATGGAAAATCCTGGCTCCTTAGCGCCGTTCCGGCTGGGATGGATAATGGCCTCATCCCTCAGTTTCCCCAAATGGTTTTCGATGGTAATAGCCATCATTCTTCCACTGGGAGGCGCGGTTATCCGACTTCTGTTCTGGGGCGGTTGGGGAATGAGTATGCCCTTCATCACTTTTTATCCCGCCGTTTTGGTTGCAGCACTTCTGGGAGGACTCATTCCCGGTCTCACGGCGACGGCGCTTTCCGCTGTCCTGGCCGATTTTTTCTGGATGAAACCGATCGGCCTGGAATTCTCGAGTCATATAGACCTGATAAATATCCTTGGTTTCCTGATTTCCTGCACGATAGTCTCCGCGCTTTCCGAGGCGATGCTTCAGTCGCGCAGAAAAGTGATGGCGAGTCTACAGAAGAGCGACTTTTTGGCCAATATAATCCAATTTGGCTCTCAGCCGTTCACAATAAGATATCCGGATGGGCGTTTCGAACTGGTAAACAGCGCTTTTGAACATCTCACAGGCTACAGCAGCGGTGAACTGAAATCAATCGATTGGACTGAAGATTTGCTTCCTTCGGAATTGCAGCCCGCCGAACGTCGACAGTTTGAAGAACTGCTTCGCACCGGAAAACCCGTACGCTACGAGAAGGAGTATATCAGGAAGGATGGCTCCCGGGTCCCCGTTGAAATCCTCACCCATCTGGTGGGCGATTCCGAGGGGAAACCCCAGTATTACTATAGCTTCCTGTTTGACATCAGCGAACGAAAGAAGTCCGAGGAAAAAGCGGCCCGCCTGGCCTCCATTGTGGAGTCCTCTCATGATGCCATTATCGGCAAGGACTTGAACGGAAAGATTACCTCCTGGAACCGGGGTGCGGAGAGAATTTATGGATATTCCGCCAAAGAGGCTATAGGCGAATCCATCTCCATCCTGCTTCCGGAAGACAGCCCTGATGAAGCTCGTGAGATTCTGCGGGAGGTTACCGGCTCGGAAGGGGTAAAGCAGTACGAGACCCGCCGAAGGAGAAAAGATGGGGAGTTGGTTTCCGTATCCCTTTCCGTTTCTCCGATCAGGGACCTCTCGGGTACGGTCATAGGCGCCTCGACCATTGCGCGGGACATTACAGAGCGAAAGCGGATGGAACAAGAGGCTCGCGCTCAGAGACAAATTTTGGAAAAAATATTTGAGAGCGCCCCATACATCATGATCCTGGTGAATAAAGACGGGCGTGTCATGAAAATAAACAGTATTGGCGCCAAGTTTTCAGGAAGGTCGAAAGAAGAGCTTTCGGGTCTTCTCGGAGGCGAGGTGTTCAACTGTGTACATTCCTTCAGTGGATCGGGATGCGGGAGAAACGCGCAATGCGGCGATTGCCCCGTGCGAAGCATTGTGATGCATACCTTCCAAACCGGTGAGAGTATCTATAATTCGGAAGGATGCATAAGAGCTCGAAGGGAATCAGGGGACGTGGCCTTTGATATGCTCATCTCCACCGTGCTCGTAAATGACGCGAATTCCGATCTGGTTCTTCTAACCATTGCCGATATTACGAGCCTCAAACAGGCTGAAAGAGCTCTGCGTGAAAGTGAAGAGCAGTTTCGAAGTCTTGCCGAATCAAGCGCCGACATCATCACGCGCTATGACCGGGAAGGCAGGTACCTTTATGTAAACCCCGCCTGGGAAAAGATCACGGGCATGGCCGCTCACGAATGCATCGGCAAAACCCTCCAGGAACTCGGCTTTGACAATCATCAAGCAAAGATCTATGAGCGGTTGATAAGAAGCGTCTTCGATTCGGGAAAACCCGCGCACCGGGATTTTGAGTTCGAAACCGCTCCGGGACCGATGGGCTTTGACTGGAGAGCCGTACCCGAATTCTCTGCGGATGGGAAGGTCAAAACGGTCCTTGGCGTGACCCGTGACATTACGGAAAGAGTGCGGGCGGAAAGAGCCGCCAAGCGAGCGAGTGACGAACTCGATACCATCTTTAACTCCGTTCCGGCAACCATCTGGTACAAAGACACCCGAAACAATTTCATAAGAGTCAATCAGGCAGCGGCGGATTTCGTCGGCTCAAGGCCCGAAGACATACAGGGAAAAGCGGTTGTTGAAATCTTCCCTCTTGAGGCGGAGAAATATTATCAGGACGATTTGGAGATCCTTTCTTCGGGAAAGCCCAAGCTGGGAATTATCGAGCGAGGAATCAGCCTGCCGGGTGGGGAAAGATGGGTCCGGACAGATAAGCTTCCCATCAAAGACACCAGTGGGAAAATCACCGGAATTCTGGCGGTTGCCGTCGACATTACCGATTTGAGGCAGACGCAACGAGCGCTCGAGCAATCGGAAAGCAGGCTGAGGTTTTTGTCTGCACAGCTTCTTTCGGCGCATGAAGAAGAAAGGAAAAGGATTGCTGGAGAGCTCCACGACAGCCTGGGATCATCTCTTACCGCCATAAAGATAGGACTCGAAAACGCCCGCGCACGCCTTGAGCAGGGTGAACCCGGAGCCGATCTGCTCGATGCTCCGATTGCCTGGACCAAGCTCACGATAGATGAGGTTCGAAGGCTTATGGCCGATCTGCGGCCCTCTGTGCTCGACGATATGGGAGTCATCGCGGCCCTCCAATGGTTTATCAGGCAATATCGGACCACCTGGCCGCGAATCCACGTCGAGGTCCAAGTCCACATCGAAGAGCAGGATATCCCCGAGGCCTTGAGAATAGTGATATTTCGAATCACTCAGGAGGCTTTTCACAACATCGCCAAGTACAGCAAGGCGGAGTATGTCGATTTTTCCCTGGTTAAAAGCGATGGATGCATCAAACTCACCATAGAGGACAACGGAGAGGGATTCGATCTCGAAGCCGTTCTCTCGAAGATCTCCGAGAGGCAAGGGCTCGGACTCACGAGCATGCAGGAAAGAGCCGAGCTTTCCGGTGGTGTTTTTACCATACAATCCGTTCCGGGATCGGGAACTACAGTGAATGTTCTGTGGCCTTCTTAAGGCATCACCAGCTTTTCCCGATGTCCCCGCCCGCAGCTTGCGAAATATCTCCCGTATTCAGGCATCGACTCCTTTCATATGAGCCTTTTGCAAAACGTTGCGAAGATCGGGAGGGACAGGGCAGATTCCCCCCTTTTTAAAGGGGGCAAGGGGGGATTCAAATTCTCTGCACTCGCCTAAAGGCTTGCAATCCCCCTCGATCCCCCTTTTAAAAAGGGGGAAGAAGAAGAGTGCCGCTCGTGCCTATCCACAGGTAGTTTTGCAAGAGGCTCATAGAACACTTAATTTTGATGTCTTTGCCTCCGACCCCGTGGGCCTCGTACCAGTATGCCCTGGATGCTTCACTGAAATCGTTTCCTCAGATCCCTGTCGGCATACCAACTTATTTACGGGGCAGGCCTTCCCGCCTACGGCGCCTCGATGTCTCCGTGGTACCGGATGAGGCCTTCCTGGGCAACTGTTGCCACAAGCACTCCCAGGCGGTCGAAAACCTTCCCGATGGCAAGGCCGCGCGCGCCGCACGCATTGGGGCTTTGCACCGCGTAGAGCAGCCAGTCATCCATGCGAAACGGCCGGTGGAACCACATGGCGTGATCGAGGCTTGCCACCTGCATCTGCGGCTGCAGCAAGCTTTGGCCGTGCGGAAAAAGAGAGGTCGGCATGAAGCCGTAGTCGGAGGCATAGGCCAGCAGATACTGGTGAATGGAGGGATCATCGGGCATCTCGCCGATGGTCTTGAACCACTGATGGCGCACCGGAGGCCGCTTTTCGGAGGAAAAAAAGTTCCCCAGCTCTACCGGCCGCACTTCGATGGGCTGGGGGCATTTCAGTCTTTCCAGGATACGGGGAGGAAGCCGGTCGGCGACCCTGTGCACCAGTTCCATTTCGGAGGCCAGTTCTTCGGGAGCGGGAACCGAGGGCGCCTTGTCCTGATGCTCGAAGCCCTTCTCAAAAATCTGGAACGAAGCCGACATGCTGAAAATAGCGCGTTCCTTCTGCAAGGCGACCACCCTGCGCGTGGTGAAGCTCTTGCCGTCCCGGATGCGGTCGACCTGGTAGACTATGGGCTCGCGAACATCCCCGGACCTCAGAAAATAGGCATGCAGGCTGTGGGCATGACGCTTCGCAGGCACGGTTTTGTATGCCGCCGACAAAGCCTGCCCCAACACCTGACCGCCGTAGACGCTCCCAAAACCCAGGTCCTGGCTCTGCCCGCGAAAAGTTATCTCGTCTATCTGTTCGAGATTTAGCAGTTGCAACAGCTCTGCCAGTATGTCGATCTCCGAACATGCCCTCGTCGCCATTTTTTCCCCTCCCACATCAAAGTTAAGGCTTACATTTTCTTATACATTGCCGAGGGGCTCTTCGAAATAGAAATTCACCTGCCGAACCGCTCTTCTGCAGTCGGCAGCGGTGTGGATCATGATTCGATGGGTGCGGCGGGCAATGGGAGTTTTCCGCGCCCCCTCATGCATTCACCAGTCGATGGAGGCGTACGGGAAGCCGTGATCTCAGCCGACGCCTTGAAAAAGATCGAGAAGTTTGTCGGGGCAAACAAACCAATCGTCGCCGCCTATGTTTTCGGATCGTGCGCTACCGGCAGGGATCGACCAGGAAGCGACATCGATATCGCCCTCATGATCCGGGGATCAATCGATGCTTTAGAAAGGGTGCTGATGGAAACCAAGCTGTCGAACCTGCCTTGCGGGATGCAGATCTGGTGATCTTCGGCTCTGCGTCGCCGCTTCTTCGCCATCAGATACTCAAATACGGCCTTCCGGTCTTCGAAGCGAACCGCAGGGAACGCATCAGGCAGGAAACGGCAGCGCGATGGGAATACCTCGACTCTCTGACTCTTTCTCGCGTATTGCGTCAGGACTGTCCCATGGTCGATGAGGTGATAGATATTACCAACCATTTCGCGGCCTTTTACCAGTGGCGCGAACCGACCAGCTTCCGAGATCTTTTCTCAGTCATGATGGAACATGACGTCATTTCTGAAAAACATCTGTCCACCTTTCAAAGAATGGCCTGCTTCAGGAATATGCTGGTCCACAGGTATGAAAGCATGGACGACGCATTCGTTTCCCGAATCTTCAAAAAAAATCTCGACGATTTCGACCTTTTCTCCAGGCTGGTAGCAGAATGGATCTCCAACCGGCACACTGAATCCCCTTCCTCCTAAGAAAATCCCTTCCTTCCCGGCTCGATTGTTTTTTCCATCACGGCAAAAGAGGCAGCACGTTTCGCCGATGAACCTGCTCCGCGATTCCCCAATCCGGAAATGATCAGGATATGAAAACGATTTCAGGCTGGAGAAAATCAGGGCGGAGCAGAGATATGTCCATTCTTTCAAACTCTATTCAACCATAGACACTACCCGGTGAAGACGCGGTTGGAACGAGAATGAAACTTCAGCAAGAACATCCCCCGGCAGGTTTTTAACCGGGGGCCACAGCCGCCTTAAGCCGACTTGATGGCGCTCCGCTCCATCCGATGGTCCTATAGGAGACGAGAGGTCAATGGGCTCACTTGTCGCCATCAGGTCCAATGATTTTCGTTACTGCTACCGGAAAGATTAATTGCGGAGGATCTGTGGTGCTATCCGTATAGGCCACCTGATGATTGTAAAGGACAGCGGCTTTCCCATCGGGACTTTTCCCGGTCGTAGTGGAAATAACGCTCAATGTGACCGGTCCATAGGTGCCTGGGTCGTTTATTACATCAATGAGATCAGGTAGCGGGGCACCCGGGTAGGAAATGGTGAATGTCGTAATAAGGGTGACCGGTCCTACGGCGGCCTTGGCTGTGCCCTCTACAACTTCCTGGGCCTTGGCACCAAAGATTGTTGGAGTATTCAGAAAGTCACCCTCATTATCTACGATCGCCTGAATGGACTGTGCAAACCCTAACGCTTTAGAGGTGGAAAGAGTCACTGTGATCTGAGCTTTGCCATCGGCAAGCTCGCGCTGTAAGACACTCCCGTTCATTCGGGTACCGAGAGAATGTCCCGTTTGAGATTTGATCCATTTGTCCGCGAGTCCGGCGTAGTCGACAAGAGCGAAAGTGGTAAAAGCCTGGTCCGTCCAGCCCACGTAGTCCTGTACTGGCGGAAAATACTGATGTGATGTTCCTTGTGCGGCCAAAAATTCGGAAAGAGGTCGCATTGTTACAGGCGATTGTCGGGCTTGAAGCATGGGGGGAAACATGAGAGTTAGCATTCCCGCTACTATTATTCCAATATTCCAGAAACTGAAGGTTTTAATCAAGTTCTTCGGATTTTCAGTTTTCATGGCTTCCTCCTGATACACTAGTTTATTGAGATGTGTGGGACCCATGGAAATCTGTGACTTATTTCACAAATTCCATTCCTAACGCATACATTCCAATTAATTTAGATAAGAATAAATCATTACAATCATAGCGAATTTGTATCTCTATTTAAAATGAGGAACATAGTTACTAGTAATGATGTATGAACAGAATCAGGGGCTACATTCAAACTCGTTAACCACAAAAACCGTGTGTGCGTTAACGGTTATTGTAATATAAACTGACAAACACGAACGTGCTCGCCTGAAACTAAATACGCTCCTTGAGCTTGTCAATTGGCGCAATCGTGACTTTTCGCCACACCTGAACAAGTCCCCCCCGCAGGATTAGGCGTGGAGACTGGAGGCTGCCGCTTCTTATGTTGCCTCGACCATTAAGCAATCTCAAGACTTAGTGAAAGTCCAAAATTTTTGCCGACATCATAACATTTTGATTTTTCAAGATACGTTTTGCCTGCGGCAATGTTGCATTGCTCCCCGCACAAAAAGCAGACGCGGGCATGCCGCTCCGCGGGTACGGTTTTGCATGCCGCCGCCAAAGCCTGCCCCAAAACCTGACCGCCGTGGTCGCTTCCAAAACCCGGGTCTAGGCACTGTCCGCGAAAAGTTATCCGTCGATCTGTTCGAGATTTGGCAATTGCAACAACTCCTGCCGAAAGGCTCTCCGAGATAGAAATGCTCCCGCCGAACCGGACATACTTTTTCCTGGCGGAGTTGCAGATACATTTGCGGTTTCCCGGGCGGGCCGCGCAGTCTCGACATCAGCGGGAAAAGGATTGGAACGGCCGGTGAGATGACTGGGCGCGGCTCATTTTTTTGTTGACGTGCAACACGTATCCATCTAGGAATATTCTCATTATGAACCATGAAGCTCCAACATCCGGCGAGGAACTCTTCCGGTACCAGACAGCGCGAATCAAGGCCCTCATCGAGGGCATCGTTCATTGCTGCCACATGCAAACGAATTTTTTTTCCCGAAAGTTTGCGATCCCGCAGGCCGAGATCCGATGCCTGTTTCTTTTCAAAGGCGAACGCTACCTTACGGTCAAAGGACTTTCACAGAAGCTTGAGGTCGCCAAAAGCCGTGTTACGAGGGTAATCAGTGGATTGGAGAACAAGGGATACATCGATTCGGTCGTCGATCCGAAGGACGGCAGGGTGAAGCTGTTCGGCTTGACAGCAAAGGGACACAAAAAATGCACGGAAATAGATGCCTACATCTGGAAAAATCATGAGAAGCTCCTGCTCGAACTCAGCCCGGAGGAAAGGCACAGCGTTCTCCTCTCCCTTGAAGCGCTGAGGGCCGGAATGGAGGCGGTGAAAAAAGATCTCGAGTAAATTTCTGTTCATTTTCCGCCCGCGTAAGGATCTCTCAGCACCCCGAGCCTCACAAGGCACTCAATCGCATAATAGGTTGCCGGCGGAGTGGAGCCCAACCCCACGCTCGGTCCGAATCCCCCGTTTTCCGGTATGTACTGGCTCTCGATGAATTTATGAATCTCATCGGTATCGAACCGGCTCACCGCATTCAAAATAGCTCCTGTTTCCAGTATGTCTGCCTGTTCGTCCAAATCGATGAGAGCAATGTTTTCGGCCTTCTTGAAACCGGCATAGGGAGTTTGCACCAGGTATCGCATTACGCCGGACTTCGTGCCCTCGTTAAGGCCTCCCAGCAATTTGAGAGATTCCACCGCCATAAAAGTGGACTGAGGAGCGGACGGCCTGCCCGGAAGCACTCCAAAGCCCTTTTTGTCGTCGCGGTGGGAGTTGATGTATTCAATGGTTTTCTTCTTGTCGATGCGGTCAAGAGCATTAAGAAGGTAAAGGCAACGAACACCGTAATAGGTAGTGCCGAGATTGGCATTTCCGCCATCGTTGAACCTTATTGCTCCATCTTTTTGGACAAGCGACAGGACGTAGTCGGCAGCCTTCTTCGTATCCACGGCGGAAGGGTTGTGGATTAAATCGAGAGTGGCAAGAGCAAAATAGGTAAAGATGACATTCGGACTTTCGGGGGTTCCTTTTTTTAGATCCGGATCCGCCACAAAACCACCATCGGGCTTTTGGCACTTTTTTAAATACCTGGTTATCTTCAACCTGGCGGCTTTGTCCACCTGATGACCGAGAGCAAGAACGCAATACACGTTCATATAGGCGAAAGACGGGGAATCGGGAAACGTATCTCTAGCAGCCCAAACGTTGACGTACTTCAATGTTTTTGAAAGATCGATCTTCTTTGCCGCCGCTTCCTTGCCCCATGCCGTCGAGTAGACAAGCACGCTGAAAAAGACTGCAAGACAGACCGGCCTACCAATTTTGTAAATCTTCATAATGGCAAATTCCTGAGTAAGCACTCAAAAGAGGTACATTTTATACCAACTCACCTCACATGAGGTTTGCGTTTCAGCCGGTTTCCCGGCTGAAACGCCTTGGAACCGAAGCGCAGGTTAATCGCCGGTACCGGTATTGGTGGTGGTGGTGACGCTATCGCCACCGCCATCGCCCGTGTGGGGCGGCATGGCATACCCGCTCATTCCCGTGTGACACACGTTGCAGGTGCCTATGGGCCCGGTGTTTCCGCCCTGGAGGGCCGCGTTCTGCATG
>JAKAJS010000173.1 GCA_021813685.1 Deltaproteobacteria bacterium
GGGGCATCGGTCCCTGCAGCCGGTGCAGGAGCCGTCGTAAAAGAAAAGACAATAGGCGTGATGATCCTCGTAGGGTCTTTTGGTCGGGGGGACTCTCAGATTTGCGATTACCGAGCCGACCCGATGGGCCTTTCCTTTTGGAGTAATGAGGCCGTCACAGAGGCCGAAGGTTCCAAGCCCCGCCGCATAGGCCGCGTGGCGTTCGGACCAGTTTGAGGTGTAGACGTATTTTCCCGATTTTTCCCATTTCCATTCGGGAAGAAGCATCGGGGCAACCGAGCGTATGCCTTTGCGTTCAAGTTCGCAAACGACGTGGTTTCGAAGAGCGATATTGAATTCCTCGCCGGGGAAGCGCGCATGAACCCACCGTCTCGAAGGGTAAAACGATTCCTTCCGATTGTCTTCTTTTGTGGGCCCCCGGTGCGGAAGGACCCAGCTTATAACCGTCAACTCCTCGGGGTTGACCGCAAGATCGGGAAATTTCAACGAGAAGGCTTCGAGCGGCGTCCAATGCAGCTCCCAGACGACGTCCCTGTAGGTTTCAAAGAGCGGATCGGTCCCTGCCGAAAAGCCGACCAGCACCTCATCGAACGCTTTTTCTCCCGTTTCCAGGCGCAGGGAATTTTCGGGCGAATTTTCGACGAAATCGGCAATCAATGCGGTCAACCACGTCTCACGGGCATCCATCGTAAACCTCCGGTTCATTGTAAAGACACTCTTCGTACGTTCGATTCCGGGTAGGGGTACTCCATATGCCGAGCCGTCGAACGGGCGACGTCCGGGCCGCAGTAGCGGGCGACTACATGCAGCGCCATGTCTATTCCCGCCGAGATACCCGCCGAAGTAATGACTTTCCCCTGCTCGACCACGTGCGAGTCCTCATCGACAGTGACGTTTGGGAAAAGTTCCCGCATAAGCCCGAGCGCGCCCCAGTGCGTAGTTGCGTGCAACCCATCCAGCAGCCCGGCGCTGCCAAGGATCAGCGCCCCGGTGCATACGGACGCAAGCGTGTCAACCCGGGTTGAACGTGAGACGATAAACGAGAGCATCGCCTCGTTTTTCATCTCCCTGCGCGACCCCCATCCTCCGGGGACAACCAGGATGTCGAGGGAGGGACAGGCATCGAAGGTAAAGTGGGGCAAGACTTTCATTCCCCCCGCCGTGACCACCGGCCGGTCCGATTGCGCGATCAGGAGCGGTTCGAAGGGAGAAGGCTCCTCTTTGCGGCGCACTTCATCGAGACGTGTAGTCGAAAACACCTCGAAGGGTCCGCAAAAATCCAGGACCTCGACCTCATCATAGACGATGATGCCGACTCGCTTATTCATAATGGCTCCTTGTGCCGCGAGGCGATTGCGGCGGTGGGTGATTCTATCACCCACTGTCGGGAAAGTGAATTCGCCGATTCCTGTCGAATCGCTTTTGTGCTACAGTTTCCCTCGGCGCCGGGATGCCCTGAGAGGGGTATTTCAATGTCCGGAAAGCCTCTGCTCAATTCGATATGGCCTTCCCACCATGGAGCAGGGGCTTTTTTCCACAAACAAAACGATCCGCCCCGGGTGGCGGGCTCACGGGATCTGAGGCTGGAGAAACTTTTCGCGCCGCGCATGGTGAGGAGTTCCATGAACACTGATGATGAAAGATTCCTTAAGGCAGCCAAGGAAATTCTGGTAAAGTTCATCGAGATGGGGACCGTTTCGTCCTCGAACTTTGACGAGAAATTCCGCAGCGTCTACAACACGATCAAAGACACGGTCCTGAGCGCCCGGCTGGCGGACCTCGATCTTTCCCCGACCACCGAGGAAAAAAAGCCGGAGAAGTGATGTCCGTTCCTATCGCCGTACGAGCAAAACCAAATAAAAACCGACGGGAGAGCTTCCTTGACAACTTTCTCGCGATTTTCTGGATTGGAGGTAGCTACGTTTATATAAGTAATTAATATATTTAGTGCTTTTACCCTAAGTGAATGAGAAGGAAGGAAGCGCATGCCTACCAATGTTATCAATGTGCGTGACTTGGAGGAAGAGGATGTGAAGCTTCTTGAATTGTTAGCCGAACGCTTCCGGGCCAAACGACGCAAGGCAGCGGAAAAGATCGCCGGTCGCGAGGATAGTTTTACAAGGAGCGCCGGTTCCTGGGCGGGCCTCGTCGACGGGGAAGAGCTAATCCGCAATATTTATGCTGACCGGTTGATTTCCACCCGGCCAGAGGTGAAGCTATGAAGGTCACTTATCTGATCGACACCGACTGGATCATTCATTACCTGCTCGGTGCAAAACCCGTGAGGGAGAAACTTCAGCAACTCAGGCCCGAAGGTTTGGCGGTCAGCGTTATCTCTCTGGCGGAAGTCTACGAAGGCGTTTTCTATTCACGGGACCCGAAAGCCAGCCGGAAGGGATTTGTGGAATTTCTTGAAAACGTTTCCATCCTCGGTGTAGATGAGGATGTTTGCCAGAGA
Organism: Deltaproteobacteria bacterium; assembly: GCA_021813685.1. GTDB lineage: Bacteria > Desulfobacterota > Syntrophobacteria > Syntrophobacterales > Syntrophobacteraceae > SbD1. Next base: position 2,459 of record JAKAJS010000173.1, read on the forward strand.
ACGTGGAAAACTGAGAAAACAGGGGAACCTCATTGGTGACTTTGACCTTCTGATCGGTTCCACCTGCCTTTTTCATGAAGTGACCCTCCTTACGAATAATGTGCGCCACTTTGAGCGGATTGACGGATTAAAGCTCATCTCCCTTACGTAGTATCACCCTTTTTCAATTCCCTCAGGGCCGCGAGCACCTTCTCCGGTGTAATGGGAAGCGACCGTATCCTCACGCCCACGGCATCATAGACGGCGTTGGCGATTGCGGGAGCGGTGGGCACCAGGCCCGGCTCCCCGACTCCCTTGGCCCCGAACGGCCCCTGCCGGTCGTCGGTTTCGATGCATGTGACTTTAATCGGAAAATCAACGTCGGGGGCGGATAGGATCTTGTAGTCGAGAAAGTTCGGATTAAGATTTTTCCCCCGCTCCGTCTTGTATTCCTCACAGAGCGCATAGCCCAGGCCCTGGGCGATGGCGCCGTAGATCTGGCCCTTGAGCGTCTGGGGGTTCAGGATCTTTCCCACGTCGTGGGCCGCAGAAAAGTTGAGCACGGTGACCTTTCCGGTCTCTTCATCCACTTCCACCTCCGCCCCCTGCACCCCGAATACGTAGGCCGCGGAGATGTTTCCCCTGCACGTTTTGGCGTCGAACATTTCGTGGCAGGGATCATAGAAGGCTTCGGTGATTATGATGGTTCCCTGTTCCCGGAAGTGCGCCTCTCGCAGCAGTTCGTCGAGAGGAACCTTAAGAAGCGGGTCGTCGGGACGGTCTTTCAGGAAGACGAAGTTTTGCCGCAGATCGAAATCGGAAGGTGCGGGTTTTCCGAAAGAATCGAGATCGGGCGCCTCGAACCCTTTTTCCTTTCTCCTTCGTTTCTCCACGCCCGCCCGGACTCTTTCCATGAAATGTTCTGCGGCCAGTTCGAAGATTTTCTGCCGTGCCTTCTCGGCGGCAAGAATGGCCGCGTTGCACGCCGTGAACGCCCCCCGGCTTGCGTGGGTGCCCACGTCCCAGGGACAGATGGAGGTGTCCCCGGTGATAACCGTCACCCTGTCCGGAGAGACTCCCAACGCTTCGGCTGTTGCCGCCGAAAGGGCCGCGAGGAAGCCCTGTCCCATCTCGACGCCTCCCGAAGCAATCGAAACGTTTCCGAAGTCATCGAGCTTCATGATGACGCCGGTTCCGTCGGAACGATAGACGCGGGCGGCGCCGCCGACGTGAAAGAGGGAGGCCATGCCTACGCCCCGTGCGCGCCTTCTGTTTTTTCCCCGTTTTTCCCCCCAGTCGAGGTCTTTGGCCACTGTCTGCAGGCATTCCTGGAAGCCGCACGTGGTGATGTTGAGTCCCATGGGGGTCGTTTCATTGGGAATGTTGGCGTTGAGCATGCGGAACTCGTAAGGGTCGAAACCCGCCTTTTCGGCAAGCTCATCGAGGTTGCTCTCGATCGCCCAGGCGGCCTGGGGGTTTCCGTAGCCGCGCATCGCCTGGCAGTAGGTGTTGTTGGTGTAGACGATGGTAGTCTCGTAGAAGACGTTGGGAACCCGGTAGATCGAGGAGATGGGGAGCATCATGACGCTTGGCGTGGTGGCGCCCCAGGAGGTATAGGCGCCGTTATCCAGGACCATGCGGACGTCCCGGAAGGTGAGTCGGCCCTCCGAATCGCAGCCCTGGACGATGTGGGTCTTCGTAGGCTGTCTCGGGGAGAGGGCCGTGAACTCCTCGTGCCGGTTGAAGACGATCTTTACGGGTTTACAGGTCGCGTAGGCGAGTAGAATTGCTATGTATTCGTAGGCATGGGTGTCAAGCCCGCTTCCGAAGGAGCCACCGATCGCCGGAATGATCACCCGGGTGCTCCTGCCTTTGAGACCCATGGCAGCGAGGGCCGCATTGAAGTCGTTTTGAGCGAGAAACGGGATCTGGGTCTTGGTATGCATGAGCAGATTGTTCATCAGGTCGAATTCTGCGATGCACCCGGAGGTGCCCATGCACGACTGCTGAATGAGCGGGGTATCGAAATCGTCTTCCACAAAATGGGCGCAAGCCTGCCTGGCTCGCTCCACATCGCCCGCCGTGAACTTCCACGGCACGGGGACAAGGTTGTCCTTTTTCGGCCTTCCTTTCGAATCGAATTCGTGGACAAGGGGCGCATCTCCGCGCAGGGCCTCTTCGGCGGAAAACACGCAGGGAAGTTCCTCGTATTCGACCTTGATCAGTTCGACGGCTTCCGCCGCGGTGTCCGGATCGACCGCGGCCACCGCCGCCACCTCGTCTCGAAACTGCCTCACCTTGTCTTTTTTGAGAGCGAAGTTGTCCTTGATGAACCCGATCCTGATTTCCGGGGTGTTGTAGCCGGTCAGGACCGCGCGCACTCCGGGGAGCTTCTCCGCGCGCGAGATGTCGATGTGTTTGATCCTCGCGTGGGCGTATTGGCTGAACTTGATCTTGCCGTACAGCATGCCGGGGCGTACCAGATCATGGATGTAGAGGGCTTTTCCCGCAGCCTTCTCGGGCCCGTCGGGCCGTACGTGTTTTTTGCCGATAAATTCAAGCTCACTCATCTGCCTGTTCCTTTTGAGCGACCCTGGCGATGCTCTCCACGATCTGAACATAGCCGGTGCAGCGGCACAAATTGCCCGATATCCCCCTCCGGATCTCGTCGGGACCGGGGTTGGGGGTTTCGTCCAGAAGCGCTTTGGCGGACATGATCATCCCCGGGGAGCAAAAACCGCACTGAATCCCTCCGTTTTCCACAAACGACTTCTGCAGGGGGTGCAGCTGATTTCTTTCGCCCACCAGCCCCTCAATCGTGGTGACTTTTCTGCCCTCGATCTCAAAGGCGGGATAGAGGCACGAATCGATGTTTTTCCCATCGACCAGGACCGTGCAGGCGCCGCATTCCCCTTCTCCACAGCCGTACTTGGTTCCGGTCAGGTGCAATGTCTCCCGCAAAACCTCGAGCAGCATCTGGTGGGATTCCACCTTCACGGCGACCGCATGCCCGTTGAGGGTGAAATGAATCGTTTTTTTCATCCCGAAACCTCCTGCGGGATAGTTGTTAGTTGCTAGTTGCTAGTTGTTAGTTGCTAGTTAGTGGTGACTAGCAACCGGCAACTAACAACTAGTCAGCTGTTCACTTTCGCAGAGCGAATTGCCCGCGTGACTATCACTCCCGTAACCACCCGCCGGTACTCCTCACTCGTCCGCACGTCGGTAATGGGACGGATTTCCTGCTCGACCTTTTCGCCGATACGGGCCAGGAGGTCCTCATCGATTGTTTGGCCTTCGAGAAGGGCTTCTGTCTCCTTTAAACGCAGGGGGACCGGGGCGACCGCCCCCACCGCCAGGCGGCATTTGCGGCAGACGCCCTTATCCATGACCAGCAGGACGGCGGCGTTTGTGAGGGCGATGTCCTGGTTTACCCTCCCGGTCTTTAGAAAAGCCATCCCGGTTTTTTCCGAAAGGGGCGGGATGGTGATGCGCGTGATGATTTCCAGGGGGTCGCGGCAGGTTCTGCCCGGTCCCTGGAAAAACTGCTCGAGGGGAACCACCCGCTTTCCGCCGGGCCCCTCCAGGGTGAGTTCGGCTTCAAGAGTTAGAAGCGGCGGAGCGCAGTCCGCGGAAGGCGCAGCGTTTCCGAGGTTTCCCCCGATCGTTGCGACATTTCGAATCTGGGGGCTCGCCACTACCGCGGCCGCTTGCGAAAGGGCCGGGAAGCCCCTGGAGAAAAACGGGTCTTTTTCCAGTTCGCCAATGAGCGTCATGCTTCCAAAGCTTACTCCCCCGTTCCGCTCGTAGCCTTTCAACTCGTTTATTCCCCTCAGGGAGACAAGGGCATCGGGCTCCATCGCCCCCTTCTTGACGCGCACGAGGACGTCCGTTCCGCCGGCGATGTAGCAGGCCCGCCCCTTGTACTTTTCCATCAGCCTGAAGGCATCCTTCAGGGTCTGAGGCCGGTGGTAGTCGAATTTTTTCATGAGCGCCCTTCGCCGTTAAAACAAAATCTGTAGGCTAACGGCCCGCCGCCGCAGGCAGCGGGCAACTCGGCCGGCAATCCCGCCGCCTTACTCCCTGTTGTCGAAAACCCGCCTGCTCTTTCGTTCGGAACGAGGCAACGAGCCGTAGTCGACGATTTCCACGTCCGCGCTCACCAGGATCGAATGCTTGATCTGGGCGGCGATCTTGCGGCCAAGTGCGTCGTTTTGCGAGGCATCCACCCCCTGGCGCCTCTCGGCCTTGACCGTCATGTGGTCCTTGCCGTCGCCTCTTCTGTCCAGCACGATCTGGTATTCGCAGCTGATCCCTTCCATCCCGGAAAGGATCTGGTCGATCTGACGGGGATACATGTTCACGCCGCGAAAGATGATCATGTCGTCGGTTCTGCCAAGCAGCCGGTCGTGCCTCGGGAGCGGAGAACCGCAGGGGCACTCGCCGGGTATGAGCCGCGTAAGATCCCGGGTCCGGTAGCGGATCATCGGAACCGCTTCCTTTCGTAGCGAGGTCACCACCATTTCGCCGATTTCGCCTTCGCCCGAGGGCTTTAGCGTGTCGGGATCGATCGTCTCCAGGATGTAGTAGTCCGCCCAGTAGTGAATCCCGGCGTGGTGGACGCAGTCGAGGCCGGTGCCCGGCCCGTAGAGTTCCGTCATGCCGGGGATGTCGAACATGTGCTCCACTCCCAGCAACTCGCGCATGCGCGCCCGCATGGCGTCGCTCGAGCGCTCGGAGCCAAAGATCATCTTCTTCAGGTTGATCTTGTCCCGCAGTCCCCGCCGATGGACCTCCTCGGCCAGAAGCAGCCCCATTGACGCCGTGCAGCACATCACGGTGCTTTGAAAATCCACCAGGAACTGGCACTGCATCTCCATGTTTCCCGGTCCTGCCGGAATGGCCATTGCGCCAAACTTCTCACACCCCAGCTGAAAGCCGACCCCGGCTGTCCACACGCCATAGCCCACCGCGATCTGGACCCGGTCCTCCAGGGTGAGCTCGGCCATCTCGTAACAGCGGGCGAAAAAATGGGCCCAGTCGTCGATGTCTTTCTGCGTGTAGCACAGAACCTTTTTTTTGCCCGTTGTGCCCGAGGAGGCGTGAATCCGAACCACACGGTCCTGAGGCACGCACAGAAGGGGAAAAGGGTAGCCCTCCCGCAGGTCGTCGGCGGTGGTGAAGGGCAGACGCTGCAGGTCGCCCATCGACTGGATGTCCCCGGGCCTTATGCCGGCATCCGAGAGTTTTTTCCGGTAACCCGGCGAGCCGTTATACGCGTGGTTCACCGTCCATTGCAGGCCCTGAAGCTGTATATCCCGCAATTCCTCGGGCGTTTTGAATCCCGGCATGAAACGATTTGTTCTCATCCGTCGCACCTCATGTATGTAATTGAAAACAGACGGTTCCACGTGTTCGCCGAAAACCCGGCCAGCCGTCGTGCAGAAAAATTTTTATTCCCTATTGTCGTGTAGTTCGATCTCTATGTCTACCCCGTCGGCACATTTATTTGCCCCTGTTCAAATCACACCGGCTTCCTTAAGACGGACGATCTGTTCTTCGGAAAGACCGAGCGCCTCCGTATAGATTTCCCGGTTGTGTTCACCCAACCGGGGAGGAAACGAGAGTTCGCGGTGTTTTTCTTCGAGAAACGGGGTCATGGCGGGCGGAGGAGCAAGTGTGAGCGTTTTTCCGGTGCGGGGATCGCGGGAGGAGAGAAAACTGCGTTCGACCAGAGGGTCCGCTGCGAGTTCGGGTATGGTGGAGATTTTGCTGATGGGAACGGAAATAGAGCGGAAGAGTGCGAGAAGTTGTTCCGAGGTGAGCCGTCGGGTCACCGATTCGATGGCGCGGTTCAGATTTTCGACGTCTTTGATGCGTCCGGCATTTTTTTCGTATTCTTCCTTATCCAGAAAGGCGAAGTCGGAGAGAGACACGATCGATTTCCACTGCCTGTCGTTTCCCACGGCCAGGTAGACATAACCGTCGAGGGTCTTGTAGACCGAGACGGGACAGAAGAATTCATGCGTGTTGCCCCGGCGGGTGATGATTCGACCGAAACTGGTGTAAAGCGACAGAGGGATCGCGAGCCACGAGACGGAGGATTCGAACATGGAAAGGTTGATGCAGGCGCCCTCCCCGGTTAGCTCCCGAGTGTAGAGCGCTTTCATCAGCAGCCCGTAGGCATGTTCGCTGGAGCCCATGTCGGGAAGAGGAATCCCCATCACCTGCGGATCTCCCTCCCGTTCCCCGGTAAGATCCATAAGCCCCGACCTGGCCTGCAGAATCGGATCGTAGGCCGCTTCATTGCTCTGCGGCCCGAAGCCGGTCACTCCGAGCCAGATGATGTCGGGTTTTACGCTTCGCAGCGAATCGTAATCGATCCCCAGCTTCCCGTAGTTTTTCGGCAGTTGATTGGTGGCGAAAATGTCCACCTTCAATTTGCGGATGAGCTCATGGAGCGTCTTTTGTCCTTCGGGCAAGGCAAGGTTCAGGGTGAGCGCCTCTTTCCCCGCGTTGACGCAAAGGTAATAGGCGTTCATGCGCTCCTCGCCCAGCACGTTTTCTCCCACCATGCGGTTGGGATCCCCCGCTTGCGGAGATTCCAGCCGAAGTACCCGCATGCCGTCCTGAGCCAGGCGAAAAGTCAGATAAGGCAGCACCAGCGCCTGTTCGAGCGACAGCACGGTAAGTTTTTTAAAGTGCTCCATGGCAGCGCCCTCGCTATATCAGATTAATCGGGGCCCCATTTGCGACTTCGGTGCGTCAGGGGGAATTGAAAGCCAGTATGTTGTAGACAGTGTCCATGGGTCAAGAGATTTTTGCACTGCCCTTCCCGCACTGGTCCGAGGGCGGCGCAACACCGCCTCACCCCGCTTTGTGCCGCTCAGAGGTTCTTTCACCACAAGGCTGTTGACGAAATCCGCTTTTTAGGCGAGAACCAAACGAGAGATTCCCGGACACTTACGTTATTTATATGTACACAACTCGGGGAGGGCAGCAATGACAAAGCTGGAAGAGCTCGAAAAGGCTATTGATGGCTTGCCCGAAGAGGAATATCGCCGATTCCGGAACTGGTTTATGAAAAAAGACCGGGAAAAATGGGACTTACAGATCGCAGAGGACTCGAAAGCGGGCAAGCTCGATTTCCTGATCGAGGAAGCTCTTGAGGCCAGGGGGAAAAACGAACTGCGTGAACTATGATACGCCGGACGACAGACCGGTTCCGGACAGGAGGAAGGCAAAATGAAAGTAGTATCCCTTCTCGGAAGCCCCAGGAAGAACGCAAACAGCTCGATTGTCGCCGAGCGTTTTTGCGCAACGGCCCAAAACCTGGGCGCGGAGGTTCGTAGCTTTACCCTGAACGATCTCGACTTTCGCGGCTGCCAGGGCTGCTACGTGTGCAAGACAAAGCTCGACCGATGCGTGCTCAAAGACGACCTTGCCGAAGTCCTGGAAGCGGTCCGCGAGACGGATATCCTGGTTCTGGCCTCACCTGTCTACTTCTGGGACGTCTCGGCCCAGATGAAGGCGTTTCTGGACCGCTGTTTTTCCTTCCTGGTCCCCGATTTTCTTACCAACCCCAACCGGTCGCGCCTGGCGCCCGGGAAAAAGCTGGTCTTCATTCTCACGCAGAACAATCCCGACCCGAATTCCTTTACCCACATTTTCCAAAAATTCGACTACTTCTTCCGGGGGTTCGGCTTCACCGACACCCGGCAGATAAGAGCCTTCGGGGCAAGGGAGCCCGGCGAGGTCGAAGCGAACCGGGAAGTGATGGAGACCGCGGTACGGACGGCCGAAGAATTGTGCCGCCAAAACCAGTAGAAACGGGGCCGTCCCGGTCGGGTGGGAAGAATGGATAGACTTGTCATAGGGATCTCGGGGGCCTCGGGCGCCATTCTTGGCATCAGGATGCTGGAATGTCTGGCGGCTGTGGACATGGAAACCCACCTGGTGATATCGGATGCGGCGAAAAAGACCATCGAGCTGGAAACGGACAGGAAGATCGAGGATATAGAGGCTCTTGCGAGCTTCAGTCACGACTGCGCCGATATCGCCGCGCCCATAGCGAGCGGATCTTTCAAGACGCGGGGCATGGTGGTGATTCCCTGCTCCATGAAGACCCTTTCGGCGATAGCCTCTTCCTTCGACTACAATCTCCTGGTCCGGGCCGCAGATGTCGCGTTGAAAGAAAGAAGGCCTCTCATCGTGGTGCCCCGTGAGCTTCCCCTGCACAAGGGGCACCTGGAGCTGATGCTGCGGGTAAACGAACTGGGCGGGGTCGTCATGCCCCCCGTGTTGACCTTCTATAATCGTCCGCAGAGCGTGAACGATATGATCGATTTCGTTGTCGGAAAAGTCCTCGACGCTCTTGGCATCGAACACGATCTGTTTCGCAGATGGGGCCGGCATCCCGCCTGAGCGGCTATGCCTCGTACAATTTTCGAAGTTTCGGCTTCTCTATCTTTCCGGTCGGGTTGCGCGGAACCTGCCCGAAGAGAATCCTTCTCGGCCTTTTGTAGCGAGGCAGTCCCTCGCAAAAGCGGTTTATTTCCTCAAGCGTCAGCTCGCGGCCCGGCTTTACCTGCACCACGGCTGCCGCGATCTCCCCCAGGCGCAGGCTGGGCAGGCCGATGACCGCCGCGTCCTGGATGTCGGGGTGATCCTGCAGGAAATCCTCGATCTCGACGGGATAGATATTTTCGCCCCCGGTTATGATGATGTCCTTTTTCCTGTCCACCAGCCAGAGGAAGCCCTCTTCGTCCCTTCTGGCCATGTCTCCGGTGAGCAGCCAACCCTCTTTCAGGACTTCTGCGGTTGCTTCAGGATTTTTAAAGTACCCTTTCATGACACCCGGGCCTTTTACCGCAAGTTCCCCGATTGCGCCGTTTTCGACCGGGTTGTTCGCCGAATCGACGACCCTGATTTCATACCCCAATCCCGGAACCCCGATGGCGCCCACCTTGTGCATGTTTCCCATCCCCAGGTGCACGCACCCCGGCCCCGTGGATTCGGTCAGGCCATAGTTGGTATCGTACCGGTGGTGCGGGAAAACCTTCTTCCATTCCTTGATGACGCTCGGCGGCACAGGCTGCGCCCCGATATGCATGAGCCTCCACTGGCCGAGTTCGTAGTCCCCGAGATCGACCTCGCCGCTCTGTATGGCAAAAAGTATATCGATGGCCCAGGGAACCAGGAGCCACACGATCGTGACCTTTTCTTCAGAGACGGCCTCCAGGATCCAGCGCGGCTCGACCCCCTTAAGAATTACGGCCTTTGCCCCAACCAATAGATTTCCGAACCAGTGCATCTTGGCACCGGTATGATACAGCGGGGGAATGCAGAGGAAATTGTCCTCGTGAGTCTGCTGATGATGGCCGTTTTCCACGTAGCAGGCCGACTCGAGGTTCCCGTGGGTCAAAAGTATTGCCTTGGGATCCCCGGTCGTGCCCGAAGTGAAATAGAGAGCCGCATCGTCGGAGGGATCGAGACCGATGCCCGGGGCCGAGCCATCCGACGAGGCAAGCAGCGTCCTGAAGGATTCGGCGTACGGAGGCCGTAACTTTTCCTCGCCCAGAAAAACGAAGCTTTCCACCGAGTGCAACTCGTCTTTAATCGAATCGACCCGTTCGATGAATTCTTCGGCAAAAAGGAAAACCTTGGCCTCGGCAATCCTGGTGCACCGCTTTAGCGCGGGGGCATCGAACCGGAAGTTCAACGGGACGGCAAGCGCTCCGGTGCGCAGTATCCCGAAATAGGCCGGAAGCCAGTCTATGCAGTTCATCATCAGATGAACGACCTTGTCGCCCTTTTTTACCCCTTTTTTCATGAGCCAATTGGCTACGCGATTCGCCTGTTCGTCAAATTCGCCCCAGGTGATTTCCACCCTGCCTCCTACGGCCGGGGCGCGTTCGACGAGCGCGATTTCGGTTCCATACATGCGTGCGTTTTGGGCCAGCAGTTCGGTGATGAGCATGGAGAGGTTTCCCGTTGTAATGGAGTCGATGCGAAAAGGCTCATTTTGCTTTATGAAGAGGGGGGAAGTAAAGTTTTTTCCTGCTGTTCCATCAGGATCTCGTTAGTCCTTCAGGGTCACTCTTTCCCGGAAACCGAACCGGATGCTGTTATCCAGGTAATAGACAAGATCGGGTTCGAACCGGTAGAGCTTTACCCGAAACCGGGTGGTAAAGGCGTTGAGGTCAAGGAGGTCCGAAGGCTTGAAAAAATCTCTGGTGAAGGGAAATTTCTCCAGGTAGACGCGGATCGCCCGTAGCGCCCCGGGTCCCGGAGGCACAGCCGTGACCGCGCCGGACATCTGAAGACCGCGGATCTCCTGCCAGGAGAAGGCCTGCGCAGAGATCGCAACAGACGCCCGGCGGGCGTCAAACGCTTCTTCGATGTGCCGGGAAGCGGGGCTCGAAAAGAAATAAAAGGCCCCATCCAGGAAGATGTAATAGACCGGGGCAGCCCACGGCCCCTGCGCCCCCGCGGTGGCAAGGGTCATGGTGTGCTCTTCTTCTATGAGGCGAAGAGCCAGGTGCTTGTAATCCGTTGTGTTTTGGTCCATTCCGGTCGATTCCGTTAGAGTGGAGTCACGAATTTTGCTGTCATTATATTCTGCCGCTGCTGTGACCAGCGAGTCCATTATAAATTCAAATCCGCCCAAAATTCCTCCATCTTTGTGGAAATTCAGTTTTGATTCGAGCACTGCAAGCCGGACGTATCGCTGTTGGAATTTGTTGGCCCATGTGATACGTCCTCCATGTCGCATGTGCAGAGCAGGCAAAGGCCGATTATTTTGTCAGTTATGACGATGTCCTTCTCAAAAAGCTTCGCAGAATTGAGCGTTTGAAGGTCCGGGTCCTGAGCCTGCTGGAGTTTTTTTCCAGGGAGGTGGCTTGAGTTATGAAATTAGACATTGATCTGACACCCGCCGAGATTCGCAAAGAAGGCTGGGAGGCGCTGGTTTCCAAGTTGGGAGTGGCCAAAAGCTTGAGGTTTCTGCTCGAGTACGATAAAGGACATGGGGACTACACCGTGCTGCGCAGAGAAATATTCTCGGGGCAGACGCTCGGCAAGATACTCGAAGAGATGGCCGCAGAGGGAGTTGTCCCGGAGGAGAGCTTACAGCCCGGAGTTCCATCCGGATCGGAGAGGCCGGTCTTCGACCTGACCCTGCACCCAACATATTACGGCAGGGGATTTTTTAACATCACCGGCGGCTTCGATCGATTTGTCAGGCGGGAAGCTGGATCCGTGAAATTGAGGCTCGGCCGGAACGGACCGGAAATCCCCGGCAGGATCGACCGCAAGGCCAACAAAAACGGCACGGCACGCATTCATGGGGGGGCAAAGCTCCGTGACTGGTTTCAAAAGAATTTCGAGCTCCGGGACGTCGTCTCCGTAGATCTTGGTTCTTCGGAGATCATCGTTTTCGACAAACGCGCCGATGCATAGAGGCGCCCGGGAGGGCGAAGGGCTCTCATCGAGGAGCGCTTCGTAAAGCCCGAATTCAATCTTTTTCACGCTCCCGGGCCCTTTTTGCGAGGTAGAAATCGATCACCGGAAAATCGGCCTCGGCCCAGTCGAGCCCGCGGAGGTCTCCCGGCGATAGCCACTTGATTGCCGCATGCTCGTTTAAAACGATCTCGCCTGAAGAAATCGTGCAGACTACCGGGTAGAGCGTAACGGAAAAATCCGGGTAGTGATGCGTGTGCGAAGGCAAAGCCGCCTGTATCGCGACGCCGATCCCCATCTCCTCCCGCAGTTCGCGCCTGACGCACTCTTCCACCGTTTCCCCGGGGTCGATTTTCCCGCCGGGAAACTCCCATTTCAGCGCCATGACCTTGCCTGCCCCCCTCCTGGCCGCAAGCACCAGGCCGTTTCGCTCGATTATGCCGCAGGCCACGTGAATATGCTTCCCTATGGCGAACTCCTTAAACCTATGCAAGTAAAAAAAATGAAAAAATGAGAAGCACATTATCGCAGCCCCGAAAGCGAATTTCAATCGACTGTTTTTCGCTACCACCCGACATTGATCGCCAGTATTATGATTTACAATCGATGTCACAACCAGCCTACCGGCAGCAGGGGAAATGAACATTAAACAATTGAAGCCCACCCTTTTCAGTTCCTTCCAAGCAAAGCTCTGTTGTGGGCGGGAAACTGTATCGCAGACTCCGATAGCCAGGGGTGGCGTGGGCCAAGCCCGGCGAGATTAAAGAAATCAATTATGCCGCAACAAGATCGAATGAAATCGCGCTACGGAACGCCTTGGTCAAGGGAAGAGCTAATTCTTGCCTTCGAGCTATACTGCAGGATCCCGTTTCAGAAGACGAAAACAAATAACCCGGAGGTCCAGGAATTAGCCGCTGCCCTCGGTAGAACGCCTGCTTCCGTGGCACGTAAGCTCGGTAACCTTGGCGCCTCTGATCCGAGACTTCGTGAGCAAAAGATAGCCGGGCTTACCCATGCGAGCAAATTGGATCGCGCAATCTGGAATGAGTTCAGTCAGGACTGGAATGGATTGGTTTGGGAAGCAAGCAAGCTCCGTTCGTCTATGAAAAATATGAAGAAGGGGCACTCCGCGGCTTTGACGGAACCGTCTGGACCTTCGGAGGTCGCAAGGACCGTCATGCAGCGGGTGCATCAGGCATTTTTCCGTTCAGCTGTTTTGAGCAGCTATGACCACAGGTGCTGTGTCACCGGTTTGGCAATACCCGAGTGTCTCATTGCAAGCCACATAGTGCCATGGCACCAAGACGAGAAACACCGCGCTGACCCTACCAACGGCCTCTGCCTGAGCGCCACGTTCGACAGGCTGTTTGATGCGGGCCTTATGGCAATTACCGATGAGCTAATTGTTTCTTTTGCCTCCGGCTTGATCAAAACAAACGAAAAATGCGCTATAGAGCAAATCTGGCCTTATAGTGGAAAGAGCATTATCCTTCCAAGGAGGTTTATGCCGTCGCTGGAGCGACTTCGGTGGCATCGCGAGAATGTTTTCAGAGGATAGCCGTAAAGATTGATAAGGGGGACCTCCACTTGCAAGAGGGTCAGTATTTGGAGTCACTGATCAAGGAATATGAGGGAATTTTGCAGACCATCCAGCCAGAAGGACGCGGAGCCAACGCGCTAATGAGAGCGGCTGTCGAGGCTTTGCACCACTCGGGAGACTGGACGGAACACGGCGCGGATCAGATTGTCGGACTTGTCAGAGCTTACGGAACCTTCATGCTCAGAAATGCTTTGGCGCTCGCCGTGGTGTTGGGCATAGAGGACGGCGACTTGGGGTTCTGAACTGGCTGAGAGCCTGCGCGAATGTCAAGCAAGCGTTGCTCCGCAAGGTACAAGTCCTCCAGGTCGTCCGGATGCTCAAGAATGGCTTCGCGGGCATAGAAGGTCTTGGAGCGCCCCGTGGCTTTCGCCAATGCTTCAAGCCGTTTTTCAATTTCTTCGGGAAGTCGAATGGTAAGCATCTCCAACCGCCTAAGGGCTTCTACACTACTTCCCCGATACATGCGCGCAATCGCCTGCGGCACAGCCGCCGGGAGTGCCGGCCCCGTGGGGGTGCGGGGGGCAAGGCTCCCCGCGTTCTTCGTCGTTCGCTTTTCCGCTGCACCCGCACGACGAACATCCCGTGCAGCACGAATCGTTCCCCGTGCGGTAAACTTTAAGAAAATGGCGCGCAACATATATCGCCGCACCGGCCAGCAAAAGGATCGTTACGAGTGTCTGCCACATTTTCGGCCTCCTAAATGCCAATACCCAGCAGCCGTCCGACCTGGTAGACAAGAACGGCCACCGTGAAAGCCACGGTCGTGTTGAAAACCACGGAAAACAAGGCCCATCGCCAGCTTCCCGCCTCTTTCGCCAAACACACGACGCTTACCACGCAAGGCACGTACAGCATCGTAAACAGGATCATGGTGAAAGCCACAAGCGGGTTCCACGCGGGGTCGGCGGCAAGCACGGCACCCAAAGGAGTGTCCTTTTGGTGGCCGGTCCGGCCCATCGAATACGCGGTGCTAAGCACCGAGACCACGATTTCCTTCCCGGCTACCCCCCCGACAAGGGCCACGTTTGTCCGCCAGTCAAACCCGCAGTAGCGCGTTATGTGCTCGAGCGCGATCCCGAGCCTGCCGGCAACCGAGTACCGCAAAGCCTCCCGCGCCTCGGCTGCATTTATCTTCTCGAGGGAGCCTGCCGGGTTGCCCGCCTGCTGCGCGGGCGGGCTTTTTATCCGATTGTTTTGTGCCGGCGTAGCGGAGGCGGAGGTCGGGTTGGCCCCGCCGGCAAGTTCCGTAGTAAGAGCCCGCCTCTGCGCGTCGAAGGCCGCCTTTTTCGATGCCGGAAGGCGCGGGAAGTTCATAAGCGCCCAAAAAAGGATGGAGACGGCCAAAAGAACCGTTCCGGCCTTTCTCACGTAAAGCCAGGCGCGCTCCCAGGTGTGTATCACAAGCCCCCGGACGGTCGGCAGCCGGTAGGGGGGCAGTTCGAGAAGAAAGGGCGTGTTCGGGCCCCTCAGAACCGTAGAGCGCAAAACCCTGGCCACAAGAAACGCCATGGACCAGGAGATGAGAGTGAGGAGCATCATCATCTGCGCCTTGTCTTTGGCGAAAAAGGCGCCGATGAGAAGCGCGTAGACGGGCAGCTTCGCGCCGCAGTTCATGTAGCCGATGGTGAGCATTGTCGCCAGCCGCTCGTTGGAACTGCGAAGCGTCCGGGTCGCCATGACTCCCGGCACCCCGCACCCGCCCGCGATGCCCCCTCCCACGATGTAGGCCATGAAAGAGTTTCCATGAAGCCCGAAGGTGCGAAAGACGCGGTCGAGCATGAAAGCGGCCCGCGCCAGATAGCCCGAGTCTTCGAGAAAGGCGATCCCCAGAAAAATGAAAATGATTATCGGTATGAACGCGAGTATCCCGCCCACGCCGTCGATGATGCCCCGGACCAGGAGCGAGCGCAGAAGACCGGGGCCAAGAGACGATTCGATCAGCCTTCCCAGGGCCGCAAAGCCGCCCTGGAGCCATCGCACGGGAGCATCGCTGCCCGTAAACGCAAAATAGTAGAGCCCGTAGATGATGAGGGCCATGATCGCCGGGCCGGCAAGCCGGTGGGTGAGAACCCGGTCTATGCGGTCCGAGAGATACAACCGGTCAGCCTCGTGCTTTTGTTTCAGCACACCCGATTTTAGCAGCCCGGAGATAAACCCGTAGCGATAGTCGGCGATAATGCCCTCGGGATAGGAATCCAGAGTCTTTCGAAGATGCTCGGCAACTTTTTCAACCATCTTTTCCAGTTCGGCCGAAAGCTCCGGGGCAGCCGCGCGTCCCTTGACGACAATTTCCTCATCGGCTTCCAGATACTTGAGCGCAGTCCATCGGGCCGGGTAAAGATCGGTGAAAAGACCCGCAGAAGAGATCTTCGCCTCCATTTCCGCGAGCACCGGGTCGATATCCGGCCCGTAGGGAATTTGGGGCGGGGCAGACGAACCGGCTCCCTCCTTTGCAATCCGGGCGGCAACCGCAAGAAGCTCCTCTTTGCCTCTGCCCACTCGCGCCACGGTCGGAACGACCGGCACATTGAGCTTTCGCGAAAGCTCCGCCGCATCGATTTCCATCCCTCTTCCCTCGGCCACATCCATCATGTTGAGCGCTATTATCACGGGAATTCCCAGCTCGAAGAGCTGGAGCGTCAGGTAGAGGTTCCGATCGAGATTGGAAGCATCGACAATGTTTATGACAACGCGCGGACGTTCCGTGGTGAGCACCTCGCGCGCCACCAGTTCTTCGGGGGAATAGGCCGTCAGCGAATAGGTCCCCGGCAGGTCCACGATGTGAAGATTGTAGCCGTTGTACGCGTAATAGCCCTCTTTTCGCTCAACCGTAACCCCCGGGTAGTTCGCAACATGCTGCCGCGCCCCCGTTATGGCGTTGAATAAAGAGGTCTTTCCCGAATTGGGATTTCCCGCCAATGCAATAAGGTCGTCGCTCACGTCTGATTCTCCTCGGGGAGTTAGTTATCACTAACATCGTTGCGAGTCAACAACTTTTGCCGGTTCTCTACAGACCCAGAACCAGAAGCGACCAGCACACCGACCAGACCAGAACGGCAATGGTGGCCACTGCGCAACTCACCCCGAGGAGTTTGTGATAGAAATTTTCCGACTTTTTTTCCTGATAGCCCAGAAGATAGCCCGCCAGAGCCCCGCAAACCAGCCCTCCGCCGTGCGCCCAGTTGTTGATTCCCGAAATCAGAAAACCGAAGACGAAAATCGCGATCACCCAACCGATTATCTGGTGGTAGACCATCTGGCCGTATTGGCCGCCCCGGCTTTTGCCGAAATAGAGGGCTGCGCCGATGAGGCCGCAAATGGCTGCCGAGGCACCGATCGTAAGAGGGATGCCGGCGAAGTAGGACACCACGAAACCGCCGATCCCGCTCAGCGTGAAGATGGCAAACATCCTGTAGGCACCGAATTCCTGAACTATCAGCGGTCCGATCTGCCACAGGGCGATCATGTTGAAAAGAATGTGCAGGATGCTTCCGTGCAGGTAGTTGGCGCTCAAAAGCGACCACCACATATGAAAGCGGTCTATGGGAATGGTTCCGGTAGCCCCCAGCAGGATCAGGCTTCTTGTACCCGGAGACAGAAAATTGAGCGGGTTTATCGAAAAACCAGTCGATCCCGGGTGGATCAGAAGGGACAAAAGAAACATGAGAACGTTCAGCGCGATGATATTGGTGACAATCCGGTCGGAAGAAAACACTTTCCATCCAAGGGAAACATGCTTCCAGCGCGAGCCCGGGTGTCTCAGCCCGCAGTGCGGACAGCGTTCTTCATCGATACTTACAAGACGTCTGCAGTTGGGACAAAGGATCGAAGACCTGTTGTATCCTTCCATGGGTATCCTGTATTCTTGAAATTGGCAAAAGCGCTTTTATATCACATTTGAAAAATCGAACAACGGCACAAGCCCGGGAGTTTTTCCCATAATTGAATCGGCCCCGGGTTCACTTCATTTCCGGCGCTCCCGGCCCCCTGGACCACGCACGATACTCTGGAACCTCGCTACACATGACTTCGTACAACCGAACCATGCGATGGAAGAACCACAGCTTAAACGTAGCTGCGAGCAGCCAACCCCCGAGTGCAAGCCGGAAATCCTCAAAAAGGAATCCGAAAATAGCCGCTATCATGGATATCCCTGCCAGACCGCTCAGCAGATGAGCCGTCAGGAGATGCTCTCGTGGTATCTGCACCTCCCTTCTTCTTGTAAAGATACGCTCGCCAAGAACACCACGGGTGCTCCAGGATTTATCGTCGGTGTAGGGTCGGAAAATGCGGGGATTAAGCCAGGTCAAGACTGCCATGACCCCGACAGGGGCCACTGCCCACCATCCGATCCAGACCCTGCTCCACAAAGCGAAAAACCAAAGCGGGAACAGGAGAATACGGGTCCGGACACTCCAGGGATTTGCATGGCGAATCCAGACCTCGTCAGACATGGACATGAGTTTAAGGGCTGCTTTATCGTATGCCATGGAAGCCACCCTCTACAACTTCGGCGTCATCACTCTTTATTCGAGTCCGCTCCAACCCGTCGGATCAACTCGATCGCTTCGGCAGGCGGTCGTTTTTCCACCCGGCGGTATTCCCGGCCATCGCGGGTCCTGTTCATCATGCCATAGTCGCAGAGCCATCTGCGCAGCAGGGCATGGTCCCCGAAATGGTGACTGTCGAGTAGGAGCAGGTTGATTTCCTTTTCCGTGAAAACCCGCCGCGCAGGGATTTTGGACCAGATCAACCAGAGGCACAGTTCCTGGTGACTGCGCTTTGAGGGCCATCTCACGAGCTTTCCCTCGCGGTCGATTATCCGAAGCAACCGCTTTACGCGGACAAAATCGACAGGTTCGGGGTTGGTCGCTTCAGTTCGCTCGTCCAACTGTTCCCGAGCGGTAATCCGGGCTCGATAGTGTTGAAAATTGCGGTAGCCGTTGGCACGCACCAGCATGTTCAACACTTCGAGATGGCTCGGCCGGGATTCAGAGGTGGCAAGCTGGTTTTTGAGAGATCGGGCCAGGGCGGAAATATCATCCGAATGGAAGGGCAAAAGGGTTCTGGACATAACTTATCCTCGATAAAGGTGCCGGTCCGGGTGGGGATGGTGTCGGTGGTCGCCGTCTTCCGACTCGGCACGGGGATAAGGTGTCCGGTCAATGGGATTGCAGGCAGGTTTAGCTTCCCTTACGGGGCGGCGACGCCTTGGTGAACTGCCGACCGGCAAGAACTATATGCCGTGTTATGCGGGCAGTCAATATGTTTTCCAGCTATGGGTGCGGCGGGGAGGGGACCGACTGATCGGTTTCGCCCGCTCCGGCCAACCACTCCTCGAGGGTAGGCGGCTGGAGGAGTGGCTGAGAAAACGGCTCCCATTCGGGGGCGGCGCTCAGGTCTATTCCCTTGTGAATTACCGATACGGGACGATCGGAGGAAACGACCACCACGATGAGGTTCTCATGGGCCGCACTGAACCTGAGGGCGGAGTTGAACCTTGCCCCTCGAGCGCGGTTTTCGCCGGGGATGGTCTGTCCGTCGAGCAGGCAGGCGAAGCCGTGCAACCGAAGGTCTGCTCCGATATGAAGCGCGCCGTCGACCTTGGAGAGCGATTTGGCAAGATCGAGCATGGTTGCGTCGCAAAGGTCGACCGGGGCTTCGAGCTGCTGGCCGGAGATGGAAATGGGCGTGGGGTTCAGATCGATTACCAGGGTAGCGCCGTGCCGCTGCTCACCGGCCCTTTCCACGATGCTCGAAACGATCTTGAAAAGAGCATGCCGTCTGGATTCCAGAACGGGTGTTTCCAGGAAAAGCTCCTCCAGGTGCACCAGTTTGGGTTTTCGGTTGGTGGAATGAAATCTTCCGTCCGAAAAACTACACACCGCATCGCCTGAGATGCGCAAAAAACCGTGCCCGCCCCGAAAATCCGCGGTCAAGCGGCACTCCGGAAAATCTCCGCACGCCACCCCGATTATTTTCTGTCCGTCGGAGACGAGTTTTCTGTCTGAGTTTTCAACGGCGAGCAATAGCTTTCGCACGTGCTTGTAATTGTTCAGTCTGAGTTTTTCCGGGTTGGGGAGCTTCACCAGAAAATGGACGGAATCGATCAGGAGGGGATCTATGAAAACCAGCGTTCCGCGCGGCCAGGCGCCTTCCTCGCTGGTTTTGGAAATGCTCAGCACCGCGTCCAGAATCGGGTAGACGTCGATGCGGCTGTCCAGGTCGAATTTGATATCCAGCCGGTCCTGAATGTAATCCCTTATGGCGTGCCGGGCATATTCCCTTATGACATAATAAGAGTTTCGGGTGTAGAACCACTCCTCATTGGCCCAGTCGTGAGCCAGAAGGCAGGCGGCATGCTCGAGCCATCTCTCGATGGGTCCCGTCGAACAAAGGGTCGAATGCTCTTCGGTAAACCACATCTGGTAGAACACGGACCGCGACCTGCCGCCCCGGGAGACGAGACCGGCAAGGTCGAGGCCCTTTTCCGGAAAGGTCTTGCCGGGATGCCTGCTCCGGGCGATGTCCGGTTGACACTCTCGCCATGCGTCGGACTTGCGGTAGATTTTTTCAATAAGCGGTTCCCATCCCCCGAGGAGGTTTTGCGGATCGTAGAGACGCAACTCCCCGTGCGGGCTCTCCGCGTAGACAAGCGCCGCGCGGCTCTGGCCGGAGAAGTGGCTCAACCCTTCGCACAGGGCCTCATGGATGTGAAAAATGCTCTGCAGTTGATAGGAATCGTCCATAGTTCGCTAGCAGTGAGGAAGGTTAACCAAGAATATGCCCAATAATTTAAGTACAATTTTCAGGCTGTTATTTCAAGATATTAATCATAGCGACGGCAAAACAAAAGGGCATGGTTTCCCGCAATGTTTGACTTCCCGGAAAGGGGTGCTAGTGTGATGAATTATTGACGTGCATGCGACCTGACCATGTGGAAAAAACACAAGGAGGCGTGACGTGACACCGATGAGTTTGCAGGTACAACAAGTGGACAGGGTGACCGTATGGGTGGTG
This sequence comes from Deltaproteobacteria bacterium, assembly GCA_021813685.1. Taxonomy (GTDB): domain Bacteria; phylum Desulfobacterota; class Syntrophobacteria; order Syntrophobacterales; family Syntrophobacteraceae; genus SbD1. The sequence continues at coordinate 22,515 of JAKAJS010000173.1, forward strand.
ACCGACAACTATTTCGACGCGTTGAGGCCCGACGGCAAAATTGCGCGGCGCTTCCGTCTAACGGGGCCGGGCAGATCGATTCACGCAGAACATGGTCTTTCTTATTACATAGAGACCGTTATAGACGAAAAGACCAGCGCCTGCATGTTCGATTACGGGCAGGATTCGCTGGGTGTGTCCAACAACCTCGACCTTTTGGGAATCGACCCGGGAAAAGTCCAGGCCTTCGGCTTGAGCCACGGACATTTCGACCACTGGGGGGGAGCAATAGACATTCTCAAACGCGCCCGCTCCTCGATGCCCCCGGACACGCCCTTCTATGTCGGAGAGGAATGCTTTGCGCACAGGTTCCTGTCCCGCCCCGGCGATACTGTCCCCATGGATCTCGGCCGACTCAAAAAAGAGGAGATCGAAGCCGCGGGATTTCGAGTGGTCGAAGTGAGCGGGCCGGTCGAAATCATTCCCGGCGCCTACCTCACCGGCAATATCGAACGGGTGACGCCCTATGAGAAAGTGCCCCCGGTTCTTGTCATCGAACGCGGCGGAAAGCTCGAACCCGATGACTTTCGAGGCGAGCAGGCCATCTTTTTCCACGTGAGAGGCAAAGGTCTCGTGGTGCTTTCCGGGTGCGCCCACGCCGGGATAGTCAATACGGTCAGGCAGGCGCAAAAGATTGCCGGCACGGAAAAGATCCACGCGATACTGGGAGGGTTCCACCTCATCAACGCCAAACCCGAGATCATCCGGAAGACCCTGGACGATATAAAGGCGATCAAACCCGATTTTGTGGCGCCGACCCACTGCACGGGCCTGGAGGCAATCGAGGCTTTCGAGCGGGAGATGCCCGAGGCGTTCAATCTAAACACGGCCGGGTCCCACTATACGTTTGGCGGCGGCTAGCGCCGCCGCAGGATTGCCTGGCCCAAAAGCGCGGCTGCTGCGGCGAGGCGGTCATAGACAACCGCCCGCCCGCGAAGCAGGCGGGCGTCCCGGCTGCGGCGCCAGCCGCCGCCAGCGGTTTGCCACGGTCCTGTCGAGATTTTATCTTACTGGTAGGGCTGCAATAAGGAGATGATATCATGGCAAAACCTGGCGATACGAAATTTGGTGGAGATCTGTTCGAACGGATCAAGTCCCTTTGGAACTCCTGGTGGAATTCCGGAGATCCGGGGCAAAACAAACCGTTCAAATTTTTGCTTATAGTCTCGGCAGTGTTGATGCTCATAGCTTTTGCTCCGATTCTGATCTGGGTGCTCCCCCTGTTTTTGGGAGTGGCGCTCGCCTCCATGCTGGTGCGCGGTTCCGGAGGCTTTCCGCAGGGGATCCTGTCGTTTGGCAAATCGAGAGGAAGAGTTTATGCGGAGCAGGAAATCGGGATTCGTTTCAAGGACGTTGCCGGGATCGATGAGGCCAAAGAGGAACTGATCGAAATTGTGGAGTTTTTGAAAACGCCGGAAAAATTTACGAGTCTGGGGGGCAAGATCCCCAAGGGAGTTCTGCTGGTGGGACAGCCCGGAACGGGCAAGACCCTGCTGGCCCGGGCGGTGGCAGGGGAGTCGGGTGTGCCGTTTTTCAGCATTACCGGTTCGGATTTTGTGGAGATGTTTGTAGGGGTGGGGGCCGCGCGCGTTCGAGACCTTTTCGAACAGGCCAAGAGCAATGCTCCGTGCATCGTGTTTATCGATGAACTCGACGCTTTGGGAAAAGCTCGCGGGATAAGCCCCGTAGCGGGTCATGACGAGCGCGAGCAGACTCTCAATCAGCTCCTGTCCGAAATGGACGGCTTCGACGTCAATAAGGGAATCATCGTCATGGCCGCCACCAATCGGCCTGAGATACTCGACCCGGCGCTTTTGCGCCCGGGCAGATTCGACCGCCACGTGGCCATCGATCTTCCGGACATTCGCGGCCGGGAGAAGATTCTGGAGATTCACACCGCAACAGTAAAGCTTGGACCGGACGTAAATCTTGGCAGACTGGCGGCGATGACGCCGGGGTTTGCGGGCGCCGATCTGGCCAATCTGGTGAACGAGGCTGCGCTGCTCGCGGCCAGGCGCAACAGGACGGAAGTGGGAGCCTCCGAGTTCGAGGATGCCATCGATCGAATCGTGGGCGGACTGGAGAAGAAAAATCGCGTCATGAGCCGGCGGGAAAAATCCATGGTCGCATACCACGAGGCGGGTCACGCCGTGGTGGCCCTAAACGTCCCGCGCGCAGATCCGGTAAGCAAAATCACGATTATTCCCCGGGGCATCGGATTGGGCCACACCCGCCAATTGCCGACCGAAGACCGCTGCCTCATGACCCGGGAAGAACTCTGGGACAGGCTTTGCGTCCTGCTCGGAGGCCGCGTGGCCGAGGAACTGGCCCTGGGGGAAATCTCCACCGGGGCGGCGAACGATTTGCAGCAGGCTACCGACATGGTGCGCAGCATGATCACCCGGTACGGCATGAGCGAGAAGCTCGGGCTGGCCGCCTACGGCCGGGAAGGCCCCCCTCCGGTTCCAGGCGAGATGCATGGCCGAAGCCTGGAGTACAGCGAGGAAACCGCCAAATCGATCGATCTGGAAATCTCGCAGACGCTCGCAAACGCGTACCGAAGGGTTAAACAGATCCTCTATCGGGAACGCGAGCACCTGGAAATCGTTGCACAGGCCCTCTTGGAAAAAGAGACCCTATCGGGCGAAGAACTTAAAGCACTTTTGGGAAAAAGTGCGCCAAAAGCCGCATAGGCGGCGTGTCGCCGCTGCCGGATTGCCAAGCCGGCGGCCGGCGCCGCAGCCGGGTTGCCAAGCCGAAAAGCGCAGATGTCTACGGCAAATCAAGGAACGTTTCACCGCCCGCCCGCGAAGCAGGCGGGCAACTCGGCTGCGGCGCCAGCCGCAGATCGGTTACCACAAGGTCGGCCCCGTTTTCCAGGAGAGCATCGGCATGGCCTTTTCGATCTACGCCGATGACTAAACCGAAGCCTCCATTTTTTCCGGCCTTGACGCCGGAGAGGGCGTCTTCGACCACCACGGCCCGTCGGGGAGAGACGCCGAGCAGGGCGGCGGCATGGAGGTAGGTGTCCGGCGCGGGTTTTCCGGGAAGGCCCTGATCTTCCACGACGTGGCCGTCTACCCGCACATCGAACAGCCGGTCGATACCGGCCGCCTTCAGTACCGCAAGGGTGTTTTTGCTGGACGACACCACCGCAGTCTTGATCCCTGCCCCGCGAAGCTGCCGGACCCAGGCCACCGATCCTTCGTATACTTTCACCCCTTCGGTTTCGATGGTTTTGACCACCAGTTCTTCCTTGCGATTGCCGATGCCGCACACTGTTTCGCGGTCGGGGGGATCGCCGGGATCCCCGTCGGGGAGACGAATACCCCGGGAATCGAGAAAACTCCTAACCCCATCATAGCGCGGCTTTCCGTCCACGTAGAGACCGTAGTCCCCGTCCGTATCGAAGGGCTGAAAAGATTCACCGCTTTTGGCGGCACGCTTCTGCAGATATTCGTCGAAGGTCTTTTTCCAGGCGGCCGCGTGCACTTCGGCAGTAGCCGTCAGCACCCCGTCGAGGTCGAACAGGACTGCGTCGAAAGAATCCGAAGTCACGCAGAGCTCCGGGTGATTTTTTGGCATTCCAACCATCCTCCTTTGTGTTGATATCTACCTGTGTTTAGCCTAATCACCCATCAGGGCGCCTTCAATAAGGCTCAAGGGTATCCGCCGTGCGAGAAGATTATTGAATCACGTATGGCAAAAGATTGGACTGGTTCTTATAAGTACCTGACAGCCGGCTAATCCTGGCAGAATACTTTACCTGCACAACCTGTCCGGAGGAGGCGACATGATCCAGCATCCGACTTTTCGGGTCGAGCCGTGGGCGCTCCACGAGACCCATCTCGACCTCGAGCATCTGGCTCAGAGCGAGTCGCTTTTCGCATTATCGAACGGCCACATCGGTTTACGGGGAAATCTGGACGAAGGGGAACCTCACGGGCTGCCCGGCACCTATTTGAACGGCTTCCACGAATTGCGCCCGTTGCCCTACTCCGAATCCCAATATGGATCTCCGGAATCGAGCCAGACGCTCGTAAACGTGACAAACGGCAAACTCATTCGCCTTCTCGTCGATGATGAACCATTCGACGTCCGCTACGGAGAACTGCGGAAACATGATCGCGTACTCGATTTTCGGGCGGGAACACTCAGGCGCACTGCCGAATGGACCTCACCGGCCAGACGCACGGTACGCGTGAGTTCACAGCGATTGGTTTCCTTGACGCATCGGGCCATCGCCGCCATTTGCTACGAGGTGGAGCCTCTGGACGGGCCGGCAGACATCGTCGTGCAGTCCGAACTTGTCGCCAACGAAAAACTGCCGGCCGCAAACGGAGACCCGCGCGCTGCAGGCGTCCTGGACGCACCGCTTCGATCCGAGGAGTACTTTTCCGGCGAAACCCGGGCGCTGCTGATCCATCGCACCAAACACAGCGGCTTGCGGATTGCTGCAGCGATGGATCACGTGATAAGCGGCACCTCCAGGATGCGCATCGAAACGGAAACCTCACCCGATTCGGCTCGTGTCGTAGTCGTCGATGTGCTCGAGCCGGGAGAGCGGTTGCGCCTTTTGAAACTGGTGGCCTACGGATGGTCCCTGGAGCGAACCACGCCGGCGCTGCGCGATCAGGTTGCCGCCGCTCTTGCTGCGGCCCGTCAGGCCGGATTGGAAGGCCTGCTTTCCGATCAGCGTAAATACCTCGACGATTTCTGGGCCCGTGCAGATGTCGAACTGAGCGGAGATTCGGAGTTGCAGCAGGCGGTACGCTTTGCGCTTTTCCATTTGCTGCAGGCCGGGGCACGGGCGGAAAGACGCGCCATTCCCGCCAAGGGGCTCACCGGTACGGGATACGACGGCCACACCTTTTGGGATACGGAAGAGTTTGTCCTGCCCGTGCTTACATACACCATACCCACGGCCGCAGAGGACGCCTTGACCTGGCGTCATGCAACGCTTCCGGCCGCACAGCAGCGTGCCCGCGAACTGGGCCTTGCCGGAGCAGCCTTCCCATGGCGCACAATTAATGGGGAGGAATGCTCGGGCTATTGGCCTGCGGGAACCGCCGCTTTTCACGTCAACGCCGATATTTCCGACGCCGTGATCCGCTATGTGAACGTAACCGGCGAAGAAGCCTTCGAACGTGGTGTTGGCCTCGATATCCTGGTGCAAACCGCGCGGCTTTGGCGCAGCCTGGGACACCATGACTTTCATGGTCGATTCCGCATCGATGGTGTGACCGGGCCTGACGAGTACAGCGCCATCGCAGACAATAACGTCTACACGAACCTGATGGCGGCCCGAAACCTCCGGGGCGCAGCGGACGTATGTGAGCGTTATCAGGACAGGGCGCGCAATCTGGAAGTTACGCCGGAGGAGATGGCCGACTGGCGCGCAGCCGCCGATCGCATCTTCATTCCCTATGATCATCGGCTGGGAGTGCACCCGCAGGCGGAAGGCTTTACCGAACACGAGATATGGGACTTCGCCGCAACCAAACCGGACCAATACCCGCTGCTGCTCAATTACCCGTATTTCGATCTTTACCGAAAGCAGGTCGTTAAACAACCCGACCTGGTACTGGCGATGCAGCTCTGCTCCGATGCTTTCACCAAAGAGCAGAAGGAGCGCAACTTCGATTATTATGAGCGGATCACCGTGCGCGACTCCTCCCTTTCGGCCTGTACGCAGGCGGTGCTGGCAGCGGAGGTGGGGCACCTGCGCCTCGCGCTGGATTACGCCGCGGAGGCCGCTCTGTTGGATCTGCAGGATCTCGAGCACAATACACGAGACGGCCTGCACATGGCCTCGCTTGCCGGGACATGGATCGCGCTGGTGAATGGCTTTGGCGGTATGCGCGATTATAACGGTGTGCTGTCGTTTGCACCCAGACTGCCGGATGGCCTGGCGGCTCTTACCTTTTCAATCGTACGTCGTAAACTTTGCCTTCGGGTGGATGTGACCTCACGCACAGCCACATACCGGCTGCCGGGATGCACGGGATCGCTTGAAATCGTACATTACGGAGAAAAACTCACCCTGAGCGGATCAGATCCCATCGAGCGTCCCATTCCCGAGTGTCCGGCCCGGGATGAGCCGGAGCAGCCCGCCGGCCGCAGGCCGCGACGCCGCTCGCCCGGCGGAAGAGCCTTGTGACGGTGCGGCATCATCTCTCCGCGGCCCATCGGAGAAACCGCATGGGGAAGAGTTTCCCGGGGCAGTCGGTCCTGGCCCCCGGAACCTGCCCGTGCCCCATGATGTGTGAGGGCGGGATATGATAATAGTGGCGGAGAATGAAAATCAGGTAGGCCAAAGAAGCCATCTGATACCGGGTTGGCTTTTCACAGTCGAAGTTTCCGACAAGAGCGATTCCGATTCCTCTTTGGTTCATATCGTCGGCCTTGCAATGGGCGCCGTCTTCCTGCCGCAACCAGCGCGGAGACATCTCGATCACTCCGTCTCCCTTGCCCATGGTCCCGTTATCGATAACGAAGTCATAGCCGAGCCCGTTCCAGAAACCGCGCGCAAGGTGAGCCCACTGGATGGTCGTGGCGTCTCCATCGTCGGTCGCCGTGTGGTGAACGATAATGTAGCTCCAGGGCCGGACCCGGTAGAGGTTTATGACGTAGCGGATGGAGCGTACGCCCCGGATGAGGACTATTTGCCCCGAGTGGAGGGCTTGCCCGGGTCTGAGCCCGTTTTCCCGGCAAATCGAGGCGATAGACACGCCGTACATGCGGGAAACCTGCCAGAGCGATTCCCCCGGTCCCACTTCGTGATGGATCGTTTTGGGGGCATCGAAGTAGGCGACTTTCTGTATGATAACCTTCGAGGGTTTGGGCAGGCCATGCGTCCGACGATATCTCGGATAGGGGTGGAAGGGCTCTCTGTGGGAGCAGCCGGCCGAAAGGAGTGCCAAAAGAAGAACCGGAAGAAAGCGAAAGAGAATTTTTGACGAACTGCGAACCAAAACAGCGCGAAGGTCTCCGGAGGCCTGCCTTGCGCCTTCGCCCCTTTTGCCGTTCATTTCCGTCCCCTCCCTCATTCCAAAAACCCGCGTGGTATAGTACTGCGAACTTCCGCCGCTTTGCAAGCCTCAAGTACAGCCTCAAGAACGGTTCACCTCCTTGCCTTCAGAAGAAATGAAAAGGCAGAGAATACTCCCCCTTGCAAAAGTATGTTAGGATTGTAATATTTAACTGATCTGACTTTGAGGACGACAAAATGGCTCACAGGTCCTCCCCCAGAGAAAAAGCTCCAGACTCGCGGATACTCAGGAAATTTGACCAGCCAGAGTTCATTTTCGGACCTGCCGCGCGGAAACTCGCAGGTTTATATGCAAAAACTTTTGCTGCCGGCAGAGTGCTCGTCGTAACCGATCCGGGGGTTAGAGCCGCAGGGTGGACCGAGGACGTGACCAAAAGCCTCGAAAAAGCCGGGCTGAGCTATATCGTCTATGACGGAGTGTCTCCCAATCCCCGTTCCCGGGAGGTCATGGCGGGGGCCGCTGTCTACCGGGGAGGCAACTGTGATGTGATCGTCGCCGTAGGGGGAGGAAGTCCGATCGATTGCGCCAAAGGTATCGGCATAGTCATTTCTAACGAAAGGCACATACTGGAGTTCGAAGGGATCGATCGAGTCGAGTTTCCAATGCCTCCCCTGATTTGTATTCCGACAACGGGGGGGACGTCGGCGGACATTTCCCGGTTTGCAATTATCAGAAACGAAAAGGAAACGAACAAAATAGCCATAGTCAGCAAGGCGGTGATTCCGGACATATCGCTGATAGATCCCGTTACACTCCTGTCAATGCCGCCTTACCTGACCGCATGCACGGCCCTCGACGCATTGACTCACGGCATCGAAGCCTTCGTCTCCCCCGTAAGTTCGCCCATTACCGACCTCCACGCACTGGAAGCAATCCGCCTGATCGCTTCCAATCTCATAGCTGTTGTGGAAAATCTCGATAATCTGGAACTCCGGACAAAAATTATGCTGGGAAGCCTTCATGCGGGGATCGCATTCTCCAACGCGAGTCTGGGAGCGACTCACGCCATGGCGCACAGTTTGGGGGGCCTGTTGGACATCCACCATGGGGAATGCAACGCTATTCTGCTGGATCATGTAGTAGAGTTCAACTTTCAGGTAGCCTCCGCCCGCTACCGTCAGATTGGAGAAGCCATGGGGCTGAAGCTTGGCAAAATGCCCCTCAAGGCCCAAAGAGCCGATATCCTGCGCAGAATTCAGGGACTGAGGGAGGTGTCCCGGATTACTGCGCGGCTTCATGAACTCGGTGTATCGAGAAAGCACATACCTGTTCTTGCGAGAAAAGCCATAAAAGACCTCTGCATGGTTACCAATCCACGGCAGCAATTCCCGCAGGTCGTGTAGAACGTTGTTCCATCGGATCACGAGAAACAACCTTTCGTAAACGTCCGAACAATTTGAATTGATCGAGGGGCAAATTTTCCAGCCTTCGGTTTTTGGCT
>JAKAJS010000129.1 GCA_021813685.1 Deltaproteobacteria bacterium
CGATGAACCGCAAGAAGATCATCGACCAGCCCGACGTCACCTTTCTTGCCTACGGCGGAGACGGGGCAACGGCGGATATCGGCCTACAGGCGCTTTCGGGCGCGCTCGAGCGCGGCCATAATTTCATCTACCTCTGCCTGGATAACGAAGCCTACATGAACACGGGGATTCAGCGTTCGTCTTCGACGCCTTTCGGGGCTTCGACCACGACCTCTCCCGCGGGGAAAAACAGTTCCGGGCAGGCGACCTGGAAAAAGAACATGGCCGAGATCGCCGTGGCCCACGGAATACCGTACGTGGCGACGGCCACACCGGCCTACCCGGTCGATCTCATGAACAAGGTGAAGAAGGCCTCGCTCATTCCCGGGCCCGCCTACATCCACATCTATTCGCCGTGCCCCACCGGGTGGCGCTGCGGGGTCGACGAGGGCCTCGAGGTGGCGAGACTTGCGGTTCAGTCCAAGGTCTTTCCGCTCTACGAGGTGATCGACGGCGAGTATGTTTTGTCGAAAAAAGTTGCCAGGCCCAAAACCGTTGCCGACTACTTCAAACCCCAGCGGAGATTCCGCCACTTGACGGAAAAAGAAGTCGAGTTTATCCAGCAAAGGGTAGATCTCAACTACGAAAAGCTTCTGAAGAAGTGCGGCGGTTGATTCATCCGGGCGGACGGGACACCGGGTCCTGTCCGCCCCCTTTCGCAGTGAATTCCTTTCCCGTGAGGTGTTGTGAAAAACATCCTGGCTTTCTACGGAAGTCCTCGAAGAAAAGGCAACTCGGCAACGCTGCTCGACCAGGCGGTCAAGGGCGCAACCGAGGCCGGAGCCGTCGTCGAAAAGATTTTCCTGCGCGATCTTTCGATGTCGCCCTGCCTTGAAATCTATGCCTGCAGAGAAGACGGGCGCTGCGCCATTCGCGACGATTTCGATGCTGTGCGCGAAAAACTCCTCTCCTGTGACGCCCTCATGCTCGCTTCTCCCATCTTCTTTTATACCGTAAGCGCCCACACGAAAATCTTCATGGATCGCTGCCAGGGGTTCTGGTCCAAAAAGTATCTGGTCGATAAGGCCCCGTTTGGCCTTCGCACCCCGACCCGCAAGGCCCTCTTTGTTTCCGTCGGAGCGACCCGCGGAGCCAAACTGTTCGACGGGGTCCTTTTGACCATGAAATATTTTTTGGACACCCTCGACATGGAACTTTGGAGAAGTCTTTTGTACAAGGGCCTCGACGGCCCGACCGATGTCCTCGAGCACCCCGAATACCTCGAGGAGGCGTTCCTGGCCGGCAAGGAATTCTTCGCTGCCCTTTGAAACCGCACCAGACGAAGGGGAAAAGCTCAGAGACATTCCCCTGCGAGCTAGTGCCCATCCGACCGCGAATAGCATTAGATTTCCCCCCTTTTGCAAAGAGGGGCAGGGGGGATTTGAAAGAAGTATACAACCGATTTAATTGCAAAATCCCCCTAATTCCCCCTTTCCCGAAGGGGGACTTGGGTTCGAATCACCCGGCACGTTCCCTGCTTTCTCTATGCCTTATTCTGGATAATCCTTTTGGCAAGCTCGACTATTTCCTCGCGGTCGGACAGTCCGCCCGGAAAGCGTTCCGGAATGCGCGAAAGCCCTGTCTGCGCACCTACCAGTGCTCCGGTAAGCATCGCGCGCGACATATTTTGCCCGCCGCCGTTTACCGCATGGAGGACCGCCTGCTCGAAATCATCGTGAAACCTTCCCGCCAGATAATAGGCGGCCGGCAGCACACAAGCGATCATGCACGGCATGCCATAGACCAGGGAGACTTTCCACGCCGGTTCGATCCTCACTTCCGGGTCCTTGGCTGCGGCCAGGATGTGCGAGGGAAAAAGGAGTCCGTCGGGGTAGGGGAGGGAGGCTGAGGCCGCCGTGGGTTCATGGGCATACGTCCCTTTTTTCTCCGTCAGTTCGACATGAGTAAAGGGAAGTTCCCCCTGTTCCACCATCCCGTACAGCTTGGAAGCCAGTTGCTCGTCAAAGGGTTCGCCGCGGATAAGGGCGCTTACGACTACGCAATAGGCCGCGCTCAGTGCGGTAACATAGGGGTCTATCTGCGTCAGTCTGATGTTTCGTGCGATCGTCCGCGCCCCTTCTCCGGGAGATAGCGCGTACCGGGCAGCAAGCACTATCGCTCTTTCCGCCCCTTCTGTGGTATCCGCATAATCGCCTGTTTTCCCCCAGGGCTTTCCTTCTGTAATCCTCGCCCTGTACAGTTCCCTGATCGACTGGTTCGTGTATCCGCCCGGCCCCGAGTACGCCGTGCCGTCCATTTTTTGAAGAAATTGCTCGTCGAGCCTCCTTGTGAAATCGCCTTCGTCGTAGCCGTTTTTCTCCACGACCGACCGCAGCAGTTCGAGGGTGATCAACCCCGTCTGCGAAAGATCTCCTGCCTTGAGTCCCGTATGATACCGGCCGGGTTTTGGGTCGGTATACCCGTCGATCCACTGTCCGTAATCGGCACGCATCCTGTCAAGATCGTAATACCAGTGCGGGCCGAGCCCCAGGGCATCGCCGATCAGGGCTCCAACCACAGCCCCTGCCGCCCGATCTGCCAATCCGTTCGTAACCTTCATTTTTCCCCTCCATTTTCAGGCTTTCCTCTTCCCGGCGTTACAATTTAGTCACAAATTCTGCCCGGCCAAGTGTGCCCACAGCCGGAACCGAGTGATAAAGCAGCTGGTAAACTCCGAAAAGAGACCCTATAGTACGAAATATGCGTTTTTGGGATTCTCGTGGGGAATTGAAAAGAAGCGAGTTGTTCGGGGAGTTCCCTGACCGTATCGATATCGAGACTGTGTGAGTTGGCCGGGAGTGTTCTGGAAATCGAAAGAAGGAGCGAATTGCTATGGATAATTCATTCGTCATGGAAAATGCGCGTGAACTCCAAAGGTTGCGCACACTTGTCGAAGGCTTGTCAGACGATGAGTTGCGTCTGCCGCTGGGAACTGATTGGACAGTTTCTGTCGCTTTGGCGCATCTCGCCTTTTGGGATGGAAGGGCCTTGGTTCTTCTGCGCAAATGGAAAGCGAAAGGAATTGAACTTTCTCCGATAGATGTCGATGTGACCAATGATTCACTGCTTTCCACATGGCTCGCCTTGGATCCGAGAGTAGCCGCAAACCTCGCGGTTAAAGCCGCTGAAGTCATAGACGGCGAACTTGCAGACTCTTCCCCTGACTTCATCGCCCGGCTTGAAAAATTGGGAGAACCCAGCCGGCTCTTCCGTTCCATACATCGCAAGATGCATCTCGATCAGATAGAAGAAGTTCTGGGGAATCGTACCGGCCGTTGATCGCCGTACAACTCCCGGCGTAAGAGACACGGCGTCCGTCTGCGTCCATCTACCGGTGGGTCTTCGCCAGTGTTTCCGAAGTCCCGGTGACCGTTGCTGTTGCGGGCGCATCCCTCGGAGTTGCTTTTTTCTTATACGCAGTGCGGCCTATGGCCTCGATACTCGGGGTGTGTGACGCAACCTCATGGTGTCTCCTCCCAGCCTTCATCTCCCATCCACAAGGCAACTGTGGCCTGATAGTTGCATAATAATCCGTATCAAAAATCGCCTGAATCGAGTTTATCGGGAAGTTTGCTGTGTCCGGGCTTCGGGAAACGCGCGGACTGCAGGAAAGATGTTCTGCATCCTCGCTCAGCTTCGTGTCCTGGCCTGTCAAATTCTCTTGTGCAGCCTCGGAAAACCGTGGGAACGTCTTTTGATCAACATGGAGGGAGTATGGAGCCGGTCAAATCTCGACGAATGTTGGATACGCTTGTTCTGTCGGCCTTGTTTGCAGTTTTTCCTTTACTACTTGTTACTCCAACATGCCAGGCGATTACAGCCTCTTACGGGCAACCCTGGCATGGATATCTGGTAAACGGCGTCCGTTTTCCGGATATATTTCCCGGCTATCGTCTCATATTCAAAAATTTGACTTATACAACTCCGGAGGTGGCGGGGGCAGTGCTGGACGCGGTCCAGGCCGTCCGGGCAAAATTTCCCGGGACCTGCGATCTTGTTATCGGGGAATTTTCCAAAAAGGGCGGAGGCGCCTTTCCCCCTCACGATTCTCACCAGAACGGCAGGGACGTTGACATCGGGCTTTATGCGAAAGGCAACCGTCCTCTGGAGAACCTCATTCCGATGAACAGGGATAACCTTGACGCAGGCAAAACTCTTTTCCTCATTCAGAGCCTGGTGGCCTCCCAGCGGGTGCAATACATTTTTCTCGACAGGAGCGTTCAGAGAATACTCTATGATTACGGCCTGTCCCACGGGTGCAGCCGGGCGTACCTTAACCGTCTTTTCGAAGCCCCGGGGGCACTGGTGAGAGCCTGGCCCGGCCATATCAACCACATGTGCGTGAGGTTCTTCACCCCGTGGTCTACACTCGCCGCCGATGTGGGACGCGATCAAACCCGGATGAGGTCGATCATCGCGATGGCCCAGCAATCCTATATGCCCAAAAAGATTTTGTACTATGTGACCGGCCGCGAGAAAAGTCTCGAGCAGGTTGCCAAAAGCTTCGGAGTGAGGGAGAGCAGACTTTGCGCGTGGAACCACATAAACCCTTTCAGTGTACTGGTTCCGGGCAGTTGTCTCGTCTATTACAGGAGGAGTTTTGAAAGTGAGCCGGTCCAATTGGCTTGCTCCCTGCAACCCGGCCGTATGGCCCGACTCGCATCCCCTGCAGTGCGGTTTGCCTCCAACCCGCCGCAATCCCAACCGACAACCTTGTCCGATGGAGGCTATGCAGCGGACCGAACCCTCCGCAGCGGTGCCGCAAAAACGGGTGTTCCCGTCGCCACGTTTCGTCACAGATACCGAAAAAGGCGATGACCATAAGTCGATTGTAAATTTTCCTTCGGGTTGGGGGGTAGCGGTCGCTTCTTCAGACCAATCGGACGTCGAGTAATGTCTACCAGGGAGGCAAGGGGAGAATATATCGTGCCCTTTCCCCTTGCAAAATCCCCGGATGTCGTATATCGGGAAAAACGTGGGCCGCAGTGAGGTTTTGCACTTTCCTGAATCTTTTTCCCGAGAGTTTTCGAAGTCTCCAGCAAAAGTGGGCAGACATGTATAAAACAAGAAAGTTAGCCTTCATCTGCCTGCTTCTCTTTTTGTTGTCGTTTCTTGCGATTGCATTCCATCATCACGACGATGGCTGTCGGCACGATGGGTGTTCGATTTGCGCGGCGGCCGTTGCCGCTGCCGGCGCATCGATCGGATTTGCCTTTTTCTTCCGTGCAGTGCGCCTCGTGGCTTCGATACTGGAGGCAGGTGCGCTAAATTCTTGGTATTGCGCACCGAGCCTTCATCTTCCATCGACAAGGGCCCCTCCTGCCTGATCTTTCCAATATCAGCAACTTCTATTCAAATCGCCTGAATTGAAATTTATGACTTTGTTGTGTCCGGGCCTGGGAAGCCTGGCGGACTACGGAGAACTGTTCTCCGTTTCCGCGCCGTTTTGCGGGGGAACGTTTCTTGAGGGGGAGGAGTATGGAGCGAGTCAAATCTCGTCGAATGCAGTTCTATACACTTTTTATGTCCTGTGTCTTAGGAGTCTTTCCTTTTTTTGTCAGTCCAAAATGCAAGGCGATTACCGCCTCCTACGGGCAGCCCTGGCATGGATATCTCGTAAACGGGGTCCGTTTTCCGAATATGTTTCCGGGCTATCGTCTGCTGTTTAAAAACAAGACCTATACGACTCCGGAGTTGGCGGGGGCCGTGCTCGATGCGGTCCAGGCCGTCCGGGCAAAATTTCCCGGGACCTGCGACCTTGTTATCGGAGAATTTTCAAAAAAGGGCGGCGGTTTTTTCCCCCCCCACGTCTCTCACCAGAACGGCAGGGACGTCGACATCGGACTGTACGCCAAAGACAACCGCCCGCTGGAAAACCTGATTCCGATGAACCGGGATAATCTCGACGCCGGCAAGACTCTATTCCTGATTCAGAGCCTGGTGGCCTCACAGCGGGTGCAATACATTTTCCTTGGCAGGAGCGTTCAGAAAATCCTCTATGACTACGGCCAATCCCACGGGTACAGCCGGGCGTACCTGAACCGGCTGTTCGGGGACG
>JAKAJS010000041.1 GCA_021813685.1 Deltaproteobacteria bacterium
AGTTCCCGTTCCGCAACCATCTGCGAGGCTATCCTGCCACCCAGGGACTTTCCGGCCGCGAAGATGCGTTTCGGGCGATACTCCGTATGCTCGGCGAGTGCTCGATATGCGCCTCTCCATGCACCGTACAAGACATTTGGGCTGTCTGGACCCTTTTTCTCTTTCTCCTTATAGAGAAAATTGAACCTCAAACAGAGATACCCGGAATCCGCCAGTCCCTCGGCAAAAAAACTCAGCAAGGGATAGTTCATGTCGTTTCCGGCGCCATGCGCAAGAATGACACCTGCTTCAATTTCACCGGAGCCGGGAATAGAGAGTATCCCGGAAACCTGCTCGTCTTCAGAAATGGGTATCGAGATACGTTCCGTTCGCATAATGACCTGCCTTGATGGTCGGTTATGATGACTTACGTTCGTTTACGAGAGTCGCCAGTGAGCGTTTAATCATCATCCCTGCAGGGTCTGATAGTGGATGGCCGCTCCCAAACGCTTGCAACCTGGTTTTCCAATTTGACCAGGCATTTTCCATTCTCGTTGGCAATAACCAAGCCGAAGCCATGAGGTGTTTTAACCCGATCGCCCTCTTTCGGGCTTTGTCTTGCAGTTTTCGCTTTCTTCCCGGGCGGTAAGAGTATTTTTGATTTTTTTACTGGAAGCAAACTCCGTCGATTCTGAAAAAGTCTTCTTTGCAGGATACGGGAGCGCATTTCCCCGAATTCGCTCAGGGTATCGAGGCTGTGCTCTGTGCCCCTTCAGGAAATTCCGCCAAATCGGAGTCAGAACCCGCTCGAACGATTTCGAAATGGAGAGGTGCTTGATAGCCCGCGTAAAGCCGACATACGCAATGTTGATTTCCTCATCGTATTGCGCCGGCTCAAGCTTTTCGGCCGAGTCGAGCATATCGGCGACATCGGAGTCTATGTGAACATTTTCGTATTCCTGGCCCTTGGAGGCATGGATGGTGGAAAGAATGACCGCATCAGAGTCACCATTTTCCGACTTATGCTTGTTGATGCCGGCCATGTCGAAAATCACTTCCGGGAAAGAACCGGAATACCTGCGAACGACCTGTGAAATCCCCCTGAGCGGAAAATCACTGCAATTTTCGGCATATTCCTCCAGTGCCTCCAAATTGTCAAAGGACTGGATCCATTCACTTCGAATTTTGGACTTTTCGCCTTCTGCAAGCCAATAGACATCCAGGGTTTGCCACAAGACCTTTTCGATGTCTCTTTCAAACCGAAAACTTGCTTTCTTGGCTCTAAGAGCCATTGCGTTGGCAAAAAGTGCGAGATTAGTTCTGCTGAGAACAGCACAGTTTCTCCTCGGGGTAAATTCCGCGACCATCAAAGCTGACGGTTTCTGTGGATTTCCAATAATTTCAAATCCATTTTCGCCTTTCGCTTCTCGTATGAGATGTTTTGCAAGACTGGCGATTCTTTTGCCAAATCTAAAGCTCAGAGTCAGTTCATAATCCTCATCACAAGGGAGATTGCGCATGGCATCCATGGCGTATCGGAATCCATAGATCTGTTGGTGCGAATCACCTACGACTACCACCCTCTTCTGGTATTTTTTGAGCGCATCGAGCATAACCCCTGAAAGGTCCTGGGCCTCATCAACCAGGACCATGTCATAGCGACTTAGAGCTTGGTCAAATTTTCCCGTCTTGTGAAACATTTTCAGATAAAAATCGTGAGGGCAGGGTCTGTCTTGCCGATGCCATTGGGTTGCCAGAGTTCGCATATAGTCGATCATCCGGGGCAGGCGTCGTCTGAATGGCTCTTTTACTTGTTCTGGTAAAAGCTTTTCGAAAACATCGACGGCATCCTCTATCCGCTCGAATGGCGAGTTCAAAAAGAAGACAAGAAAGTCGTGGGCAATCTTTGAAAGCACTTGGGCGATTCCGGAGGATTTAAAATAGGGAAGCAGGTCCTTGGGTCCAAAGTCCCCGATCTTTTTGAAATCCTTACCGACATAACCCCAAGCAAGTGAATGGATGGTTTTCACTTTGACATTTTCAGGGAATTTGCTCTGAGCCTCGTCCCTGGCCTTTTTGTTGAAGACCAGGTATAGGATTTTTTTATCGGAATGCTCATTTGCGAGCATTCGTAAAGTCGTAGTCTTCCCCGTTCCAGCTCGTGCATTGATCCGAACGACACGGCCACCGGCACGAACTATGGCTTTTTGCTCTTCGGTCGGTTTCATCATTTCCGATAATTCCAGCTCCCAAAGGATTTCTTACCACCCCGAGATGCTTCAGGACGCTCACATCAGACTGATTGTCTCAGCCTGGAAAATTCATAACCGTACTGAAAAAGGGAACGGACATCCTGTAACCTCTTGACCTATCAAGAGAAAGCACGCACCCAAAGGAATGTCCGTTAAAAGCAGTCTGTCATACTGAGCTCTCTTTTGCAAACCTTGATTCACGCTCTGTTGTGGCCGAATTTTCAGCCGGCCCGATGCTCTCCGGCGGAGGTTCGTTGCTGCTGAGGGAAATCGATCTCGTTACGGGCCTTTCTTCCTCCATGAGTGAGGCGCTCTCTAAGCGCCACGACCTGTCAAAGGTTAACTCACGGCCAGGAAACACTCTTGCGCTGACTTTTGTTCACCATTGCGATGAGTTAGGAGGACTGCAACGAACGCCAATTTCTTCGCTCTGATATCATCTCCGCAGGCCACCGTTTCGGGAACATCGAGAGTTGTCGTTGTCCTTCATTGACACCCCGTTTTTTCTCCGGATTGGGATCCCCGGCCTAGCGATTCCGGGTGCAGCGACCCGCTGGTGCCGGCTGGAATATGCACGTGGAAAGTCGTGCCTTCTGCGGCCGTGCTTTCCACCTGGATATTTCCGCCCAGCTTTTTGAGGATCCCGTAACAGATCGAAAGCCCCAGTCCGGTGCCTTTGCCGACAGGCTTGGTGGTAAAAAAGGGATCGAAGATGCGCTCCAAAAAATCTCCGGGGATTCCCCGACCGGTATCGGCAATATCGACCACCGTGTCAGCGCCTTCGAGTCGGGTACGGATTTCGATCGCTCCGCCCTCTCCGATCGCATCGATCGCATTATTGATCAGGTTCAGGAAAACCTGCTGCATCTCGGAGGGGGAGGCCAATACGAGCGGCAGGTCCGGATCGAGACTGGTCCTGATCTGGATGTTGGCGGTCTGTAGGCGCTTTTCGCACAGTTTCCATATTTCCATGATGATATCATTTAGTTGGATCGCATGCGGGGTCGAGTCCGTTTTGCGCGCAAAGCTCAGCAGCTTGAACGTTATCTCCTTACACCGCTCCCCCTGAGCGCGTATCTGCCTCAGGCAGCGCCGGAACTCATCGAGATTATGGCACTTGCCGGGCTCCTCCTCCTCGAGCAGGTCCTGCATCCATCCGGCCTCCTCGACCATAATGGCGACAGGGTTATTGATCTCATGAGCCACTCCCGCTGCCAGTTCCCCGATGGAGGCAAGCTTTCCCGCCTCTATCACCTGCCGGTTCATCAATTCCTTTTCCCGGTCGGCCCTCTCGATTTTGCGAACCATCCTGCGGGAAATGAAAAGGGTCACAAGCGCAATGGCGAGGCACCCCGTGAAAAAGATGGCCAGGGCGATTCTCCTCGCCCGGTCGATTTGAGAGAAGGCGTCGCTTCGCTCCTGCTGATAGACCAGCGTCCAGTCTCCCGACTTTAGGGGCATACGGATAAAGACGAAATTTTTGTTGCCGCTCAAAACCCGGGGTTTCACTCCGCTGCCATCCGGGAGCATTGCGACAGTTGCTGCCGGTTTGGTGCGGAAGCCGGACTGCAGCTCGCCTGCCCTGTTTACGATGAACGCCGATCCGGTCTTTCCAATGTGGACCTGATCGACAACGGAGTTAAAGGAGGCGAAGTCTACCGTCGCCCGGAGAAGCCACTGCCTTCCCGCCACCTCTTTTCTCACGCAGACGATGAAGTGGGGCTTTCGGCGAACGCCGGGAAACACGTCGCTCAGGTAAACCTCCTTTTTCATGGCCTCCCGAAACCAATCGGCTTTTGCATAGTTCCTATTCTGGAGCTTAAACTTTCCGGCGTATGCAATCTGATCTCCATTGGAGGCAACAATTCCCAAGTCGACGAAATCATCGGGATAGGTGCGATTGAGGACGCTCAGCGTGTCCCGGAGAAACTTCTCATTGGACAACTGATCGTATGAATAGGAATCTGCAATGAATTTTATATCGGCAAGTCGTTCGTTCAAAAAAGAATTGATGTGCTGCTGATGTTTTTCAATCAGTTGGGTGAGGTTTTCAATGATCTTATGCCGATAGGCCGTCTCAAAATAGTAGCCGGTGAGACCGACTATAAGGACAAGCGGGGTAAGGGCGACCAGCATGATGCCCAGGACCATGTTTCTGGCAAGGGATGCATAGTAGCGTTCGCCGGCGTCGGAGAATTTTGAAGAGTCGCTCATTTCAGGGAGCCCTTGCGGCGGCTGTCGCTTCGTCTCGCACGCGCCCCGCGCGTGCGAGACGATCCCCGGGGGGCAGGGGGCGACAGTCCCCGCGCTTTTTGCTCTTCGCTTTTCTAGCAAACCACCCAGACGGTCTTGCGTTTGGCCATTTGGATCACTTTTCTGCTGACGCTGCCCATGAGGAATTCCTCGACTCTCGAAAGGCCTCTTCTGCCGATGAGGATCGTGTCGTATCCGCCCTCTTCGGCCTCCTGCACGATGGCGTGGGCCGCACTGCTGATTCCGCGCACGATCTTCTGCCGGATCTTTTCCGGGGCAACTCCGCCTGAAATCAGTATCTCCCTTGCCTTGTCGAAGGAAGGCTGCATCATCGAGGCCGCCTGATCCAGATCGTTGTGGACTTTTTCCATGTCCGCTTCGGAACCGAGGACGTCGCGCATAAAATTCCTGAAGCTGTGAAAGCTTCGAACTGCATGAAACAGCGTGGTTTCGATGCTGCTCGAAGGGCCCAGCACGCTCGCCAGGTGAGTGAGTGTGCAGTTGGACTCCTCAGAGCCGTCCAGGCACACCAGGATTTTGGCCGGCGGGCCGCTTTCCCCGACAATCCAGATGGGGAGGCGCACAAGTCCCAGGATGCGCTCGGCGACCGAACCCAACATGAAGTCCTTCACATCGCTTAGCCCTTTTCGCCCGAGGACGAGCGCCCGGTAGCCCTTTTGCGATTCGGCCACCATGTCCTGGGCAATGCCCGTCTGCCTGTCTTCGATCCTGACCGTTATCGCCTCCTCGGCAAATCCGGCGTTGAGGAAAATGGACTTCGCCGCGGCCATGAAGGAGTCGATCGTCCTGGCCTGCTTTTCCTCCCACTCGTCGACGTTTATCAGTCGGTATTTGTATCCCTCCCCTTTTTGCCCGTAATCGATAAACGATTCGGGGACCCTCGTGACGACGTGGTAGAGAACCACCTCGAATCGGTTCCGGTCGAGGATCGAAGAGACGTACTCAACCATTTTGAGAGAATGCTGGGAGCCGTCGTTTGCAACAAGAATTCTTTCTCTTCCCGAACTGTTCACCGTAGTCCTTTCCGTAAAACGCGCCAGGTCAGCGCCGAAATAACCTTCTTACCTTGTCGCTCCACTTGGAAACGGTAAAACGCACCTTCCGCAGGAAAGTCCCGAACGGTTCTTTAGGGTTTGAAATGATCTCGTCCCTCTTCTGTTCATCCAGGATTTTCTCCATGGGGCTCCGATAGATTTTCTTCACTCTACAC
The DNA here is from genome assembly GCA_021813685.1 of Deltaproteobacteria bacterium. GTDB lineage: Bacteria > Desulfobacterota > Syntrophobacteria > Syntrophobacterales > Syntrophobacteraceae > SbD1. The sequence goes on from JAKAJS010000041.1 coordinate 5,716, forward strand.
TCCTTGAGGGGAGACCGCAATGTTGTCTCGATGAGCACATTAGCAATGACCTCAGTGCTCGGCAACCGCCCTTTCTTTTTCGAGCGCTTTTGCGGCCTTCATGATTTTATCCCGTATCGTGCCTATTCGAAAGGGTTTGGCAATGAAATCAAAAGCCCCCTTGCCCTCCGACTCCCGAGCCAGCTCCACGGTTGCGTATCCCGTGATGATGATGACCTTGGTCCTCGGAGAGAGGTGTTTCACCTTTTCCAGCAGTTGTATACCATCCAGACCTTCCATGCGGATATCGGTCACGACGATATCGAAATTTTTTTCTTCCAGGCGTGCCGCCGCCTCGCTCGAGTCCACGAAAATTTCGACGATGTGGCCTTCTTTTTCCA
>JAKAJS010000149.1 GCA_021813685.1 Deltaproteobacteria bacterium
CTCTCTGTACATGATGGCCCCGTCGGTCCCGGAGACCTGGTTTTCCAATATCGCGGTCGTAAAGGGCGGCTTTGTGGCCGTACCTACGGCGGACACCATGACTGTTCGAGAACTCGAATACCGTTTCGAGAGCTACCCGCCGCAGGCGATTCTGGCAGATATGAAATCGGCCGCGCTCATCGACGAGGCGCTGAAAAACATCGGTGCGACACCGAAGGTCAAGATCGTTCTGGGAGAGATGCCGGGGTGGGTCAGCTACAGCGAGGTCAATACGGAAAAGACCACGGCCGAGCCGGCCAATACGAAGAGCAGCGACATCATTCTGTGCTTTTTCACCTCCGGTACGACCGGACTTGCCAAACGGGTGGCCCATACGGCGGCGTCCTATCCGGTAGGCCATCTTTCAACGGCAAACATCATCGGGCTCCGGCCCGGGGACATTCACAACAACCTGAGCCAGCCCGGGTGGGCTAAATGGGCGTGGAGCTGTCTTTTCGCGCCCCTCAACATGGGGGCGACTTCCACAGGGTTTTACTACGGGGCCAAATTCGATACCGACAAGTACCTCGGAGCGGTAGCCAAATACAAGGTAAACACCTTCTGCGCGCCTCCCACCGCCTGGCGGGCCTTCATGCTGCTCGATCTGGCCAAGTACGACTTCGGGGCGCTGCGCGAGTCGATAAGCGCCGGCGAACCGTTGAACCCGGAGATCATCCAGAATTGGAAAAAGTTTACGAACAACGAGATCAGGGATTTCTACGGCCAAACCGAATCCACGGCCATGATAGGAAACCCCCCCTGGTACAAGGGCAAAGTCGTCCCGGGCTCCTTTGGCAGGCCGCATTTTCTCTATGACATCGGGCTCGCCGATGACCAGGGCAATGCGATCACCAAAGCCGATGAAGTCGGCCACATAGTCGTAAAACTCGACAAGTGGCGCGCCCTGGGGCTTTTTGACAGCTACGTGGGCGATGAGGAAAAGATGAAGTCGGTCTTCGTCAACAACTGGTACTATACCGGCGACAGGGCTTCTTTCGATGAAAAGGGCTACTGGTGGTTCGTAGGACGTGCCGATGACGTGATAAAGTCTTCGGATTACCGCGTCGGTCCCTTCGAGGTGGAAAGCGCCCTGGTCGAGCACCATGCGGTTGTCGAGGCAGCGGTCGTCGGCAGTCCCGACCCGCAACGGTGGCAACTGGTAAAGGGCTTCGTGATCCTTCGACCCGGAATTGAACCCTCCCGGGAACTGGCCCTCGAAATCTTCCAGCACTGCATAGAGGTGCTTGCCAAGTTCAAAATTCCGCGCATCATCGAATTCGTGCCCGAACTTCCCAAGACCATCAGCGGCAAGATCCGGCGGGTTGAGCTGAGAGCGACCGAGCAGCAAAAGAAGGAAAAACAGGAAAAGGGTTCGCAGGAGTATTTTTACCAGGATTTCCCCGAACTCAGTTCGTCTGTTAAGAAAAAATAATAACTGTAAACGGGGAGTCCCGTCCAATTGATACCGGAGATCGGAAGGATTTGCCTTCCGATCTCCAGGAGAGATGTAACGAATGCGCAAGTCCGTAATAACAACTTTGTTCCTCATTGTGTTGATCCTGGTTGCAGCCTTTCAAATCCTTCGGCCTCTGCCCTTCCTGCGGATGCAAGCCGTGGCGAGTACAAATTACCATGTGCCGGGATCGGTCAACATCCAGTGGCCTGCCCAGGGGGCAGCCGCCATCCAGGTGAACGGGGTTCTCATGGGGTCGTGGAACGGCGATCAGCCGCTGGCCCTGGCCAGCGTGGCCAAACTCATGACGGCCTATCTCACCCTCCGCAAACACCCGCTGGCAACCGGCGCTGACGGCCCGGTCCTGACCATTTCCGCCGACGATGTTGCGACCTATAAGGCCGATGTTGCCGACCAAAATTCGGTGGCCAGGGTGGCGCTCGGGGAAAAAATCACGGAGCGGCAACTGCTCGAAGCGCTGCTCATCCCCTCCGGGGATAACATCGCAACGCTTCTGGCGAAGTGGGATGCCGGATCGGTCGCTCAGTTCGTGCAGGAGATGAACCGGACAGCCGTCAAGCTGGGCATGACCCATACCCACTATGCCGATCCCGCAGGCGTCAGCCTGGAGACGGTGGGCAGCGCTCTCGACCAGTTGAAAATAGCACAGGCCGATATGGCCGTTCCGGCATTCCGGCATATCGTCAGGATGAAACAGGCCAAACTTCCGTTCGGCCCCACGGTCTACAACACCGACTACGTTCTGGGCCAAAACGGCATCATCGGCATCAAAACGGGAAGCATGCCCGAGGCGGGCGGAAATTTCGTGTTCGGTACCCAACCCTGGGTAAATGGGACGAAGTCTCTCGTGATTGGCTGCGTCATGGCCCAGCAGGGTGGAAAACCCCTTATGAACGCACTGCAGGAGGGTGCCTCGCTCGCCCAGCAGGCATCCGGGAGCCTGCAGGAGGTGTCGCTCGTAAAAGCAGGCGCCAAAGTCGCCGAGATCTCATCGGCCTGGGGGCAGACGGTTCCCGTCGATGCGACAAAAGATCTCTCCATGATCGTCTGGCCGGGGTTGAGCGTGAAACAGTCGCTCCAGCCCGCCCCTCTCGGCCGGACTGCAACGGCCAAAGCCATGGTCGGGCAATGGATCGTCACCGCGGGCAATCAGTCGTATTCCATCCCCCTGCAATCCGCAGAAAGCATCACACCTCCCACACTCCTCTGGAAATTGAAACGAATTAACTAATCGGCGGCGGGCGGCGTGTCGCCGCAGCCGAGTCGCCCCGCTGGCTTCGCCGGCGGGGCAGGGCGGGAGCCGGGTTTTGCGCGTTCTTGTCTAAACATTGTTTAATGTAGTATATTATGATCAGTATGGTAAATGAAATATTGACTTTTAAAGCCGTTTTGCCATACAGTTGCCGGGCAGTCCGGGACTCAGTGCCCGGCAACGCCAACTGAGCCGCGCAGCGGCGTGGGGGTGCAGGGGGCGAAAGCCCCCGCGGTTTTAAGGCTCTTTTGTTTTACAGCAGTATAATCTCCCCCCCGATTTGATATACGAAAAGAGGAGGCTCCAGAGTGATGAAAAGACTATTCGAACCGGTCTCAATCGGCTCCATGACGCTTGCCAACCGGGTCGTCATGCCGGCTATGGATCTGAACTATGCTCATAAGGGCGAAGTCACCGATCAGCTTGTCAATTTCTATGCGGAGCGGGCCAGGGGCGGCGCCGGGCTTATCATCGTGGGAGGGGCGGCAATAGATGCGCAGGCCTCGGGGATGGATTGTTTTTTGTCTATCGAGGACGATCGGTTCCTTCCCGGGCTCTCCCGTCTGACGGATACGATTCACAGGGAAGGCTCCAGGGTGGCCGTGCAGCTCTACATGGCGGGGGCTTATTCGATTTGCGGCATGAGGGGTCTGCCTATCCCTTCTCCCTCGGAGACCGTCAGTCTTTTCACGCGCCAGAAAACCACGCCGATGACCCGGGAAGATATCGAGCGGATTCAAAACGACTTTGTCGCGGCGGCGATTCGAGCCAAGAAGAGCGGGTTCGATGCGGTCGAGGTGCTTGCCTCGGCGGGGTATCTCATCTGCCAGTTTCTTTCTCCCAAAACCAACAAACGGGAGGACGAATACGGGGGTTCTCTCGAGAACCGCATGCGTTTCGGCCTCGAGACCATACGCCGGGTGCGGGAGGCGATCGGTCCGGATATGGCGCTGATCGTTCGTGTAGCCGGAAACGATTTCGTACCGGGGAGCCACACGAACAAGGAATCGCGTGTGTTTGCGAAAGCGGCCCGGGAGGCGGGCGCCGATTGCATCAACGTGACAGGCGGATGGCACGAGAGCAAGGTGCCTCAGATCACCTACGATCTGCCGCAGGCCGGATACGCCTATCTGGCCCGGGGGATAAAGGATGTCGTGGACGTTCCGGTGATCGGCTGCAACAGGATAAACGACCCGTATGTAGCCGAGGAGATTCTTGCCGAAGGGATAGCCGACCTGGTGGGAGTCGCGAGGGGCTTCATCGCCGATCCGGAGTTTGTGCGGAAGGCGCGGGAGGGTAGAGCCGGCGAGATACGGCGGTGCGTTGCGTGCAATCAGCGCTGTTTCGACAATGTATTCCGGAACATGCCCGTCGGGTGCGCGGTGAACCCCCGGGCGGGCAGGGAAGAGCAGGCGAAAATCGTGCCGGCGACGGAGGCGAAAAAGATCCTGGTGGCGGGGGCGGGTCCTGCCGGATGCGAACTGGCGCTTACCGCGGCGATGCGAGGACACAAGGTGATCCTGTGCGAGAAGCGGGATCAGATCGGGGGGCAGGTGCGCTGGGGCGGGCCCGCCACGGGGAAACGGGATTTTCGCTATATTTTCGACTACTACTCGACGATGCTTCCAAAATATGGGGTCGAGCTGCGAACGGGAGTCGAGGTGAATACAGAGCTGGTGCAAAGAGAAAAGCCCGACGTGGTGGTTGTGGCGACCGGGGCGGCCCCGTTCAAGCCTCCGATCGATGCGGTGGATGCGCCGAACGTTCACCAGGCCTGGGACATCCTCCAGGGTGAGGTGGCCGCGGGCCCCGAAGTAGTCGTTGTTGGCGGCGGGGCGGTCGGCCTGGAAACAGCGGTTTCTCTTGCGGCCAAGGGAACGATATCCCCCGAACAGCTCTATTTTCTGGCGCTTCACGGGGCGGAATCCCCCGAGGTGCTTCGCGAGCTGATGGTGAAGGGGACGAGGAAGGTAACCGTAATAGAAATGGTCGCGCGTATGGCCGGAGACATGGGGCCCTCCACCCGCTGGGTGCTCCTGAAAGAGGCGGCGATGCGCGGGGTGACGCTCATAACGGGAGCCAAATTGAAAGACATCGGTCCCGAATCGATCGTCTACACGGATTCCAACGGCACGAACACGACAATTCCGGCCGATTCGGTTGTTCTGGCCATGGGGTCTCGGCCGGTAAACTCGCTTGCGAAATCGCTGGAGGCCGCAGGCATTGCGAATGTGCGCACGATCGGGGATGCAAACGCAATCGGCCGCATAGGCGATGCGGTGGAGGCGGGCTTTGCCCTCGGGTGCGAGCTGTAGGCATATCCTTATGGCCCGAAAGATTCTTTTCAAAGACCTCAAGGAAAACGAAAAGAGGATCCGCAGGGACCTGATCATGGACGCTGCGGAACGGGTATTTGCCAAGACCGCCTTCGACAGGGTCCAGATCCGGCAGATAGCTTCCGAAGTGGGGTTGACCCCCGGGGCCATCTACACCTATTTCCCGGATCTGGAAACCCTGTTTCTGGAAACCGCCATACGGGGGGCCGAGAGGATACGGAACAGCCTGGATGAGGTTTTGAAAACCGGGGAAAAAGATCTTGGCTCCGTTGTGGTCCGGTACATCGAGTTTATCATGGACCATCTCGAGTACCTGCGAATGAGCCAGCACTGCCTGCTCTACAGCAGAATCACTTCCGCCGAGATCCTGGAGCGGGTAAACGAGACCTCCCGCTCCCTTTTCGAACGCTTCGACCAGGTTTTATCGAGCCATGTCGGGGGAAAAGAGGTGAGGTTATACACTCACCTGCTTTTTTCCGCTTTGAACGGCATTCTGTTCACCTTCGGTCGATACCCCAACCGCAGCCGGGAGGAGGCTATGGCTCATGCCAAAAATCTGGCCGGCTTATTGGTCGATCTGATCGAAAAGCGGGGCGAAGCCGGACATGAGAGTGATCGGTCCGCGGGCGTTGTCGATCCGAACAGCGCCTGATTACCCGTCGATCGGGCCGGGTCCGCGTTCGGAACCTCAAAAACGGTTGAGATGATGGTGCTCTGCCTGGCCGATCACCGGGGACCCTCCTGTAGAGCACGCCGTACACCTTCGGGGTCACGCGCGATCACCGTAAGGTACGCCCTGGCCGGCTGATCCGGTCCCGAACGCCCTTGTTCCCAGTCCCGCAGTGTGCCGAGCGGGATATGATAACGGGCCGCAAACTCCTGTTGTGTAAGGTTCAGGATGCGGCGCAAGGATTTTGTGCGCGGTACGCGTCGCGCGGCTTGCCATTCTTCTGACGTCATGGGCCTTGCGTCAGGATCGGCCATAGCCGCGGCATGGATTTCTTCTTCCGTCATGGGGCGCATAGGGGTTTCAGAAAAAGGACGTTCTTTGCCGTTTTCCAACACCTCAACTACTGTGCCGTCCGGTCGCATTTTCGCGGTAATAACGGTCTTGCTCATGTTTTTCTGCCCGTCGTGCTGAAATGACCCAGATCACTTCGTCGCGCTCTGTGTAAGTCACGTGGAGAAGGACGCCGTCACACATGCCAGGCAGGTCAATACGTTCTTCTCCGTAGTCTTCACGCTCATCAAACCGTTCAACAAAGAAGTGATCCGCAAGCGCTTTGACGGCCTGCTGGAAAGTGACGCCATGATCGCGCCGGTTCGTCGCAGCCTTCTTTTCGCTCCAATCATACTTTTGCTCTCGCTCTTTCGTAGAGTACTGACTACCAGTATCAAAATCAACTGTCCGATCATTTTTTCGCGCCGAACGGGTCCGTGTTCCCGGCCGGTTCACCGGCTACCTTCGCTTCGAGTTTACATAACGGGACAACCCGGACCCTACCGCCCCGCCCGATCCCGGTTTTAAGTGGTCTTATCCCGTGTCCGGCAGTTTTGATCTTCCGAAAAAGCCGCGATAATCTCAAAACACGATCTTTCGAAAGCTCGCTCATGCTTCAATTTTCTCAATGGATTCATCGTTAGTCATAGCCCTTGTTCCTATTATCTACTCTGCCAATCCTGATTCAATGTCGGCTGTTAGAGTAACAATATCGTGCTTTCACGTATACAGCTTATCAATTTCATTATGTTTAATGTACTTCAATGTTCTTTTAGCTATGTAGGTTCCAACTGGAATTCCTATAAGAAGTAGATAAAGATAAGCCTTAAATATAGCGAGTCCCCAGCGCTTTTTTGATACAAGTCCAACCGTTACAAATAAGTGGAGGATAATCATCATGACTACAAATACACTAAAACTAAAACCAAAATGTGGATCAGTCATAATACCATATAATAACACTGCACCTAAAATGCATGAGCATATCAAAATTAAGGCACAATATTGCAACGGTCGTGGTAATGTTACGTAACGTACGATCATTAAATAATATATCCTCTTATCTGATATGTGCCTAGTTTCCTACTTCATAATGACATCATTTCACGATACGGGTAAGCCCACAAGCCAGCCTAGAAATAGCGATAATGCAAGAGTAAGAACTGCTAATAACAAAAGTTTAGCCCAATCCATGATGCCTAGCTTTGAAATTACATACGGACTTAACATATTTAGCGTAGAAAGTCTCTTCCTCTTGAGAGCATCTCGTATTATCAAATTCCCTATGCCAATCCAAAAACACGCTGGAACGCAAAAAATGATGACTATTTGATATCTATGCAATATCATTGCATGGCTCTCCAGTTGTAATAAAAAATGTATCAAAAACTGCACTCGCAATCTGGGGTTCTAGGAGGTTTTAGGCCAGGATTGCCTCGTATTTCTATTATAACTGGACAATTTACAACACTGTGCGTAGTTTCTCAGCTCATTTTTTCCCTGTTTCCTCAAAATCGGGAAATCTTTCAGGGCCGGTTATGATCGTTGGTTTACATAACGTCCGTTCCCGGACGCTTCTCTAAGCCGGGAGACGGAATACTTTAAACTGTCCCATTTTTCTGTAAAAAGTATACGGTCACAGGGTTTAGAGGAACCGGTCCGGTTTTAAAGTTCTAAATCCTCCTCCATATCCAGACCCCATGCCCACGACTCCAATTCTTTCTCCTTTTCCAAATCCCCCTCCAACCCCTTCCCGTATTGTTTCGCAACATTGGGTTCTAGGCCGGAACACAAGAAAATTCCGACATGCCGGCTGACGTAAAACACTTGTTTTTCGACATGATCGGTCCAAACGTAGATATTATCTCTTTGACCCGTTCAAAAATATGCGAAGAACGTGCCGTTATGGTAGATTAAGCGGAAACCAAATGTTGTGAGTTTCCGTACATGCTCGTCGGCGAGACCGAGATGCCATTCGTTGCCGGGTTGGTGGGGGTGACGGAGTTTTAGGCGATTTCGGCGTACCCCCCGGCATGCTACCACAAAGAGAGGGGATTGATGTCTAAAAATATGTTCTTTTTGGACGCTTGCTTAACTCATGCAGGTAGGATGGAGGCCATGAAGTCATCGTTCAAGATGTGCCTGTTGGTTGTTGCCGTCATTGTGGCCGATTATATTACTCGGTGAGTGAAGGGACGGACTCTTATACAGGTCCTTTGTCCGGATCATCCAGAGGAATCAACATCCAGTTTTAGAACGCAGTTCAACGTTTTTGATGCAGGTTTGAACTAAAGATTCGAATAGAGCCTGATTCTAGTTCAAAAACGCGCCAATCCTCTCGGCCCCATATACGGCCAGACGCTGAGGCGGTGGGCGATCTGGGCGGTGGAGAGGACGTCGTCCACCGTGTTCGTTTGCAGCGCATTTTCCACCAGGTTCGGGAACGGGCAGCAGCTTGTCTCCTGTGCAATCGTAAGACCGCCTGCTGCTTTTATCGTTTCCAATCCCTTTGCGCCGTCGGTTCCGGTGCCGGTCAGCAGCACACCGCATGTACGTTCGCCGAAGTGAATGGCGGCGCTCTCGAAGAGGCGGTCTATCGGAAACCGGCCGTTTCGTGCGGCGCGGATTTCCAGGCCGCTCGGCCCGGAGTGGGATTTCTCCACGCTCAAGGCGCTGAACGTGGAGCCGATATAGACTTTGCCGAGCAAAAGCGGCGTTGCGGAAACGACCGGGATGACTTCGACCGGACTGATCTGATTGAAGTAGGAGCAGAAGGGGGCCAGGATGCTGGGGTGTATCTCCTGCATGGCGATAATTGCGCCCCTGAAGTCGGCAGGAAGAGCGGAGACGAGATGCATGATATTGTTGGGCCCGGCAAGAGTGGTCCCTATGACCGCAACGCCCTCGGGGCAATTGAAAGACTCGGGGAGGCCGGGCACCGTGCGGGGTCTGCAGCGGACTCGACGTACCCGGTTGATTTTCATCCCGGCGGCCAGGAGAACCCGCTGCCGGATGAGTTCTTCTTCGCGGGCGAAATCGGTCACTCCCACCCTCGACGGTTTGGGAATAAAATCCATGACTCCCAGCCGGAGGGCTTCGAAGGCGAAATAGCCGTCCTGGATGAGCGAACTGATGATCACGATGGGGATCTGGTGGCGGATCATGATGTTTTTTACGGCGGAGATGCCGTTCATGACCGGCATATCGATATCCAGAGTGATGACATCGGGCCTTTCTTCGTCGATTCTATCGAGGCATTCGCGCCCGTTGGAAGCCGTTCCGGCAACTTCGATCATATTGCTGTCGCCGAGCACCCTCTGCAGGGTTTTGCGCATGAACGGGGTGTCGTCGACGATGAGCGTCTTTACAGGGGCCGGGGCCAAGCTTGTATCTGAGAGAACCATTATAGTTTCAGGACCTCCGTAAGAGAGTCGGGGCTCGAATGGAGCACAAGGCCGGCGAAGTGCTCGGTATACGGTTGGAGGCTGTCTATCATTGCGGAGCAAACCGCCGACCGGGCGGGGGCCAGAACCTGCCTGACCCCGCGGTCGAGTAATTTGGCCACAAGAGATGCGGGGGCCGGGTGGGCCGCCGACATGTAATAGACCCACAGGGAATCGCCGAGCTTTTCGGCAAGGCTCTGGAGCCAAAGCTCCAGGCCGGTTTCCCATTCCAGGGGGATTGAGGCGCAAACATCCACTTCCATGTGCCTATCCGTTCCAATCCGGAAGCAGGGTTCACGGCGGGCCTCCGACAGGTATAATTTTCCCGGGACAATCCGGTGAGTCGCCGACAGGTATTCGGTTTGTATTCCGGTTTTCTCGGTGATGAATCGGGCGAATCGGGGAGCAAGCCCCTGTTCCAGTTGTTGAAGCCCGATGACGGCTGCATGGGCGCATAATTGCCGAAGCGGCAGACGAAACCAATCCATGTGCGCGCCTTCAGCACCCACCACTACCAGTGTTTTCCGGCGAGCCGCCGCGCGAGGGGGGGCGGCTGCGATTGCCCCCGAAAAATCCGGCGTTCGCAAACGTTTGAAGTTCGAAATCCGGGCTCCTGCCGCTCCGGTTACGAGTTTGCGAAGTCTTGCGCCATAGGAGACGGGGTCGTCGGTTACGCCGGGCTTTGCGATATAGTCCACAGCGCCCAGTTGCAGGAAATTGAGAATCTTTTGCAGCGACTCCTGCTGCTGCGAGCTGACGATGATCGCCGGGGTGTGGTACTGGATCATGATATGCTTGAGGGCGGTGTCTCCGTCCATTACGGGCATGGTAACATCGAGGGTGATCAGATCGACGTGGGTTCCGGCCTTGAGAAATTCAAGCGATTCCCTTCCGTTGCGGGCGATGCCGACCACCTCGATGGTGCCCTCCGATTCCAGCATGGTTTTAAGCCGTTTGGCAAAGAAAGTCGAATCCTCGACTATGAGGACTTTGACGGAGGTCCGAACCGCTTCGGGGGCAGGTGATTTTTCCGGCTCCAGGACTCCGGCGGGACTGCCCAGCTCCAAAAAATCGCCCAGCACATCGTCGACTCCATCCAAAATGTCGGGACCCGGTTTTTCGCCGTTTGTCCTGAGGCTATCCGCCGGGCTGTTTTCTTCTCCTCCTTCCATTCCTTTTTCGTCCTGGAGGCGGATTGCTTCGAGCAGAAGGTATTCCCAGGGCTTATTGACAGAACAGGGAACATTGTTTTCGTAAGGAAGAATTTCAAACCGGCCGTCAACCCACCGGGCCACTTCGAGAAAAGCGTCCGTACCGGTTAAGGAGTCGGTCTGGGCGTGCTGTATCTGCCCCTGCCGGATGTAAATCGATGCTTTGCCGCTTCCCGACGTGACTCCAATCACCAGGTCCGAGCGCGACAGGCAGACCATCTGGATGAGTTCGGTCAATCCAAGGCTGATCGTGCCGGTAAATCCCCGGGGAATGGAGTGGGTCGAGTTCATGCACATCCTCAATCGAGGGCTTCGGCGGCGCTACAAGCGAAGCAGTCGCCGGAACGGTCGCTCAGTTGACATAGTGTTGGTTTCTGGAGCCGCCTGCAGCGTCGGGCGTCGGGTTTTTCATTCTCCGCAGGAGGGCCGAGACGTCCACAATGAGAGATACCTTCCCGTCTCCGAGAATTGTTGCGCCGGAAAAACCTTCCACCGGCTGAAAATTGTTCTCGATGGATTTTATGACGACCTCCCTTTCCCCCATCAACCCGTCCACCACCAGGCCGACCTCCCGGAAGCTGGTGGAGACGATGACGACAAATCGGCCTCCCTCATCCGCCGGACGTGCGCCCATGTGCAGTAATTCGCCAAGATCGACCAGCGGAATGGTTTTGCCCCGCAGGGTTATTACCTGGAAGCCCTCGATGGAATGTGTCTTGTCGGGCCTGTGACGCAGGATCTCGGTAACGGAGGTAAGGGGAAGCGTAAAAATCTGATCGGCCTCCCTCACCAGGAGCGCTCTGATGATTGCCACCGTCAGAGGAATCCGAATGAGAAATCTGGTGCCTTTTCCCTGTTGCGATTCCAATTCGACTGTGCCGTTCATGTGCTCGACGTTCTGTTTTACGACATCGAGACCGACTCCGCGGCCGGCCGACCCATCTACCGTGCCGTAGGTGGATATGCCGGGCATGAAAATCGAATAGGCGATCTCCTCGTCGGTCAGCCTTTCCAGTTCGCTGCGGCTCACCGCATTGCGGCTGAGCAGCAGTTCGCGCAGTTTTTTCGTATCGATGCCGCGTCCGTCATCTTCGATTTCTACTACGACGAAGTCCCCGGCGTGATTGGCGGATAGATGGATCACGCCGGTTTCCGGTTTGCCCGCGCGCCTGCGCTCCTCGGGGGACTCTATGCCGTGGACGAGCGCATTGCGCAAAAATTGTACGAGCGGATCGTGCATCTGCTCCAGAACACGCTTGTCGATTTCGGTTTCTCCACCCTCGACGACCAGTTCCACGCGTTTTCCGAGCTTTAGCGCCTGGTCGCGTATCATTCTCGGAAAGCGCTGAAATAGCTGCATGATGGGAAGCATGCGAATGCGCATGACAGAAGTCTGCAGATCGTTTGCGATTCGCCCCAAAGACTGGGTGGATTCATTCAATCTGAAGTTGAGGAGCTTGAGCCTCCTCAACTCGTGCTTGGGCAGCATTCCCCGGGAGGCGAGTTCTCGAACCATGTCTCGAAAGAAGGCTGCGGTCTGAATGAACTCGGAGCGATTGACCACGAGTTCTCCGACCTGATTTAAGAGTTGATCCACCTTCTGGGCATCAACCCGTAAGGTCGCCGCATTTTGCGGAACCTCTTCGGAGACCAGCACCGTGCGCTCTTTGGCGGTATATTTTCCCGCATCTCCGGAGGAGACGGCATGTGCGGAAGCATGAATCGACAACTCCAGGGATTGCCGAACGATTTCGTCATCGGCTGCGAAAACCGGATCCGTGTCCTCGTCCGTAAGAAAAGAGAGTAGATTCTCCGGTTCCTGCTGGAAATCGGGCAAATTCAAATCGACGAACTGATCTTTGATTTGAATTGCAATCGTCGAGAGCTTTTCCCTCAGGGGGGCGAGGTCTTGAGCTTCCATTTCCTTGAAGGCGGATAGGGCTTCCTCCCATTGTTCGAGCAAGGCGACCGTCTCGGCGTAGCCCATATATCTGGACGACTGGATTAAACCGGCGGTCACTTGTGAGGCCGTCTCAAGGCTCACCGAATCGGGGCTTTTACCCGAAATTGCCTCGGCAAGCCGGGAAAGGTTCTGTTCAAAGGAATCCAGGAAGATCGAAAACAACTCCTGGTCTTCTTCCTCGATCCGGGAGTCGTGCGGGGAGGGCGGTGCCTGCGAAAGCGGGCTTTGGAGTTGGGGAAGCCTTCGCCCAAAATCGGCCGCGAGCGCCTCCAGCGTCTCCAGGGCCTCCCGCCGGGGTGTGCGGCTTCCCTCTTTCTGGGCGAGGCCTTGGGACCATTGCTCCAGGCGCTCCACAATCTGCTGATAGTCCATGTACCGCGCCGAGGAGGTCAGCTTTTCGACCGATTCCAGAATCTTCCCGCACTCGTCGTCGCCGATATCGGTCTGTGAGGAAGCATTGAGGAGATCGAAGATTGCAGACAGATTTTCCCGAAACGAAGCGGCGAAAATAGATAGAAGCTCCTCGTCTTCGTCCTGGACGCAATCTTCCTCTGCTTCCCGGACAGGGGGGAGATCGCCGGCATCCGATGCGGTTTCCACCCGGTCCACCGGCTCCGACTGCTCCGTAACATTCTCCCCTCGAAGGTGTTCCGGTGGGAGTCCGTCTGTGAAGAAGGCCTCATGCAGATTTTTCACAAACGATGCATCGATGGCCGGTTCACACCCGTTTTTAGTGACGTGATCGACCGCTTTGGAGATCAGATCCACGCAATCGAGAAGCAGGCTTATGCCGGTCTGTGGAACCGAACGGGCGCTGTTTTGGACTGCGGCTATGAGGCTTTCCAGTTCATGGGTAAGGCCGGTAAGCCCCTCGAAGCCCATGCAGGCCGAAGCGCCTTTGATGCTGTGCGTGGCCCTGAAGACCCGGGCGATCTGTTCCTGGTCCACTCCCTCATGCTCCAGAAGCAGGAGGGATTTTTCCATATCGACCAGATGTTCCCGAACCTCTTCAACATAATCCTGCAAGAAATCCTGCGATTCCATAGAATTGCCTTTTTAAAAGAGTCCAGGCGCCTGCTCCTGGCGCACTTCAAGCCGCATCGAGGGTCCTGAGCAGTTCTTCTTCGTCGCCTTTTTTAACGATGTTTCGTACCCCGATGCGGCGAGTTCTCGCGGTAAGATCGGGAATATCGAGCAGCGTATAAAAGATGATGAACGCCTTGGAATCCAGCCGCAGAATCTCTTCTGCGGCGGTAATTCCGTCCTTGCCCCTCATGGTGACATCCAGAGTGACCGCATCGGGCCGAAGTTTTTCATAGAACAAAACGGCTTCGTCTCCGTCGTGGCACTTTCCGACAACTTCGTGGCCGGCCCTGGTGAGGCACCGCGATATGGCGTTGCGGAGCAGATTCGAATCGTCTACAACAAGCACCCGCTTTGGCATGCAAGCCCCGTCTTTCTTGTCCGGTCTCGGGGACCGGCTGTAGCAACTTCCGTCAATGTCAAACCGCCGACCGAGGGTCCTTCGGTGCGGGCATCGATTCGACGCTTTTTAGCTCGGTTACTGTAGCCATCCCCTTGCCGTTGGAGGATTCGATTTCACCGACCTTGAACTGTTGGACCAGGGAGCTGAAATGTTCCATGGTTCCAAGCAGGCTGACGCTGAACTGATGGGAGTTCTGCGCGCCCGAGGCGTTGGTTGTGGCGACCTTTTCCATCTCCTGGATGATGCGCAGAAGATCCTGGGCGCGTTCCTTTTGCCTGGTCGTCATCGTCGTAATATTTTCGGCATGCGCGTTGATTTTCTGAATTTCGGCGAGGACCTTGTCTGAGTTGTTTGCCTGTTCCAGCGTCGAACCGGAAACGGCTCTGGAGAGTTGGGAGACTTCGTTGATTATCGACCCGGCGTGTTCGCGCCTCTTGCCCTGTTCGGAGGTCATTTGCATGATTTCCCCGGAAAGCAGCCTCAGATTTTCCATGGCCTGAGTCACGCTTTCGGTTTCTGCGCGCTGCTCTGCGGTCGTTTGGCTGATCTCGTGAATCAGAGTATTGGTCCTTTGGACTGCATCGACGATGGTCACGATGGCTTGCCGGCTGGAGGCAACCAGTTCGGAGCCTTCTTTGACTCGATCGGCGCTGCCTTTGATGAGCGTGGAGATTTCCTTGGTGGATTCGGCCGTTCGTTCGGCGAGTTTTCGGACCTCTTCGGCGACTACGGCGAAACCTCTTCCGTGTTCGCCGGCACGGGCCGCTTCGATCGCCGCGTTGAGGGCAAGGAGGTTGGTCTGGTCGGCAATATCGGAAATAACTTCGATGATCTCGGTAATCTGTTCGGAACTCTCGGCAATATTCTGCATACTGGCGGCCACCTTCTCGACTGCAAGACGCCCATCGACAGCGGCCTTGTGCGACATATCCGATTCCCTGTCGGCTTCCGAGGTCTTTTCGACAACAGAGCCGATGGCCGTGCTCATCTGAAGGGCCGAGGAGGCGGTCTTTTCGGCCGCTTCGGCCTGTCTGGCCGCGCGTGCGGCAACCTGTTGAGCGGTCTCGCCCATGAGGGCGATGATTTGTTCGGCTTTGCCGACCATTTCGTTCTGATCTTGCGCAGCCGTTGCGATCTTCTGGCTGCTGGAGACGAACTGTTCGATCAATGAGGCGGCCTCATTGAAGGAAGACCGGGTTTCGAGGGCATTTTTTTGAACTTCTTCGGCGGTCTGCCCCATGGTTACGACCCGCGCCAGAACATCTCGGGCGCGATTGGACTGTTCTGTGGCGTTGTGGGCGATGTTGGCCGAGATGTTCTGAACCTTGGAGACAGACGCGGAAACCTCCCTGTTGCTCGTAATGATCGTACCGAAGGTCTCCTGGAGTTTTGCAATCAGGCTGTTGAAGGAACGCTGCATGAGGGCGACCTCGTCTTTGCCCTTCACTTCCATGGGACGCGTAAAGTCGAGATCCTGCGTGATCTCTTTTATTCGCGCGGCCGCCTTGATAAGGGGTTTGGCGATCGTGCCGCTCACCAGAATAGCCAGGCCTATGATGACCAGGGTAAGCACACCTAGAAATATTGCCTCAATCATATTTTGCCTTATCAGGGGCGCCATTTCCTCGTCGTAATTGGCGCCGCTGCATACTGCCCAATTCAATTTCGGCAAGTTTCCGTATTGAGCCATGCGTGCATATCCGACCATCCTCACCGCGGTAGTTTTTGTCTGCGGGTTCGCATACTTATAGACTACCATACCGTTTGCGTTCTTTCGGAAGACATCCAAAACCCAGGGAACATGGATGCGCGGCCCCTGTATTCTTGCTCCCAAAAGGGTGCGAAAGGGATAAATGACCAAAGCTCCGGTGGATAGATCGATGGCATAGGTGTACCCGGTCTTTCCGACTGTGCCCAGTTTTTCGTTGAGGTCATTTACCGAATCCCAGTTGAGGTAGGCGGTTATTACCCCTGTGACTTTCCCGTCTTGAACCACCGGAGCCGCAATGGGCAGGGAGAAGCCGCCTGATTTCGGCTGGAGTTCTTTTACGATCGGGTAGACTCCGAATTGGCCCACATATTTATCCCCTTTGACGGCGGACTGGAACGATTTGCTGTCAGTGAACGTACGACCGATCGCCGCGGGCATGCTCGATGCGATGCATCTGCCCGACGCATCCGTGATGGTTATGAGATCGAAATGATAGATTCCGGCAAGGGCCGCCAGCGAGGCATTGGCGCTCTGTTCTCCGTTGCCTGCTTCTATAGCCGATTTGAATTCCGGAAGATGTGTCCACAGGTAGACGCTGGTGACGCGGTGATTGAGTTCCATCTCCACGTTCAGCGCGCTGCGGGCGGAAAACCCTTTGAGTTTGTCCGTAAACTGGTTGTACAAAATGTCCGAGGAGCTTCGATAGCTGTAATAGGCTACGCCGGCAGCCGGAAGCAGCGCCGCCAGCAGGAACACTACCAACAGTTTGTTTCTGATCGATCTTGAAATGATTCCGCTTCCGAGCATGGCCTACTCCTTTATGTTCTTCTGAGCTGTAATTTGATAGCCGGAAATAACGCCCGTATCGCCTTGCGTATTTTCGTATTCGATCAGGGCGGCCTGGATGCCGATATTTTCGAGTTCTCTTTTTTCCGCGGGTTTGAGGATCTGCTTGAAATCGAGGAGAATTATCAACCGCTGCGGCAGCTTCACAACCCCGCTGATATAGGCCGAACTGATGCTGGAGGAGACGAGGCTGGGAGTGGGTTCGATTTCGGAGACCGGGACCTTCATGACCTCGGAGACCGAATCGACCACAAACCCGGTGACATGCCCGTCCATTTCGATGATCAGTATTCGTTCCTTTCGACGGCCCGCCTGTTCGTCGCTCTCTCCAATCCGCAGTATCCATTTCAGATCCACGACCGGGATGATTCTGCCGCGCAGGTTGATCATTCCCAGGATGGCCTGTGACCCGTTGGGGATGGGCGTTATGGCCGTGAGGCGGATGATTTCCTGGACCATCAGGATGTCGACACCGAATTCTTCGCGCCCTATGCGAAAGCTGACGAGCTGCAGCATCTGTTGTGATTCTTCCCGAATGCGTGGAGCGAAGGTGGATAAAGTATTGAGTTGCATGCGCTATACTCCTTCTCCTGTAAAGTCCGAGTCTGACAGCAGCTCCGTCGCCTCTCCGATTGACTCGGGATGTACCCTGGTTTGCCGAATATCGAAGAGCCTGCTCAACTCTTCGATATTCTTTACTTCCTGCGCATATCCGAGACCGATGAGTCTTTCGGGCAGCTCGGGTCTGAGGCACGCCCCCGGGGTAAGGGCAAACACCTGCCCGCCGACCTCTTTTACCCGGCGCATTCCCTCCACACCGTCTTCGTCGGCGCCGGAAAGAACCATCGCTGTGAGGCGGGATTTCAGGCAGTCCGCCGCGCCGGCCACCAGGTCATCAAAGAAGGTGTTCTCTGCGGGTTTTTCCCCGTTTTGATCGACCAGTATCCGGTTGTTTTCCCTGGAAACGCGATAACGCTCCTCATTGGAAACGACATAGCACCGGCCGGGAGTGAGCGGTCCGGGACCGCAAAGTCTTTCCATGGGGATGGGAGAGTCTCTTTTCACGTTCGAAACCAGGGCATCCGCCACCTGCCCGGGTATATCGACCCCGATCAGGGTGAGCGGCAAAGGCTTCGATGCGGGAAGCGCAAAGATCAGTTTCAGCAGGGAAGGGATGCCACCTGCGCCGCAAAGAACGAGAAGGACTTTCTCGTCGCTCTCCCGGGGGGTGTCCGCTGCAGCGTTCGATGAGTCCGGATCGGATTTTTCCCTTCGGCGGATGTACCGGACGGCAGCCAACTGGACGTGCGAGGCCTGCACGATTCGATCGCAAAACTCGATATTGCCGGGTTGGCTGGAAGGATCCACCGCATTGCGCGGTTTTTGCATCACCTCGACCGCCCCATATTTGAACGATTCGTAGGTGAGTCTTGAGGTCGCCTCGGTGAATGCGCTCAGCACCACCACCGGGCGCGGTTCCCGGATGAGAATGTGTTTGAGGGCGGTGAGGCCGTCCATGTTGGGCATCTGGAGATCCAGTGTGACCACATCGGGTTTGACCTCCCCGATCAGTTTGAGGGCTTCGATACCGTCGTGTGCGATCCCCGCGACGCTCATCCTTTGGTCCCCCTCGAAGATAGTTTGCAGGACATTACAGATCAGGGGGGAATCGTCCACCACGAGCACTCTGCACTCCGGCCGGGAAACCGGTTCCGAAGCGACGGCTATATCTCCCAGGGAAAACCATTTTGCAAGAATCGCCATCGTGGAAGGTCTGGAGAGCGGCGAAGCCCCGAGTATCTGAGAGAGGGAAGCGGTCTTTTCGATCAGGCGGTAGATCTCCTTTTGTTCCGTGAAATTCTTTGCGGCCGCATCGTCCAGAGCAGACTGAGAATCGGTGGTTCTGACCTGCCGGTCCGTGTTGGGGGCGAAACGGTAGAGGAAATTGGCCTCGCCGATCACTTTGAGCCCTTCGGCGATGAGCAGGGAGAGCGGGTGCTGTTCGATTCCCTTCGGTAAATTTCTGCCGTTCCAGGCATACCCGCCCCGGGTGGTGCACAAAAGCTCGTAGAAGGCTTCGACTTCGCGCAAATGCTTGAAAGAGGCGGAGATCAAATTGCCGTCGCGCAGAAAGAACTCCCCCTCAGCACCTTCGTCGTCGAAGATGGAAAGCACTCCCGTCGCCCTTCGAAAGCATAAAGCGGTAGCCAGCTCCAGCCCGCTTCGTTCTCGTACGTCGCCGCTTTCGGGGAAATGCATCCGGTTCTGTTGCCATTGGGCGACTTCCAGCAGCCACTCCGAAAAAGGGCCGGCTTTGCATTCCCGATCGAATCGATCGATTGCCAGCGCGGGCCACAGGCAGACTTCGGCGAGCGCTTCCCTGTCGAGCGGAAACCAGCATGGGGTAAGGTATGTATGATGATGACACCGCCAGGTGAGCACCGAATTTGTGACTATATCCCCGGAGGCGGCCCCGCCGATTATGATGTCGGCCCCGGCGGGATTGGCCGGGATGTCCATGGCCTCCCGGCCATGAATAAAAACGGTTTCGGAATCGATCCCCGAAAGATCGTCCAGCAATTTTTCACACTCGCTTTGTCCCGCGAAAATCAACACTTTCATCTTTGAGCAGCCTGCATCAGGAGTCCCTTTAAAGGACTCGGTTCGATCGATGAGAGATTATCCACGGGGCCCGCGAAATAGCGCCGGGTCGCCAGGGCGAAACGGTTTTCCACCATTGCGTCTACGTCGATGTGGCCATGCATGAGGTTATCCTTTCGCATCTCGCGGGCCATTTCATTCAGTTCCCCTGCCTGCGGCACATAGAGATCGAAGCGAAACCTGCCCGCGGGATGCGAAAAAGCGTACGCAACAAGGCGAGGATCCATCCCCCAGTAGGGCGAAACGATCTTTATGGCTTGATCGGGATGCGCCTCCGCCCAAAAGCCCGACCTCGCCGCCGCTGTCACCAGCTCCTGCACCCACCGGGGATGGGAGTCGATCAGTTGGGTTCGGACGATAAGGACATTGCAAATAAATCGGGGCCAGATCGATTCCGCATTCAGGAAACGCTTCCCGATCCCGGCGGCTATGGCTTCACTGGCGAAGGGTTCTCCGACAAAATAGCCGTCTATCTGCTTCGATGCCAACGCCGCGGCCATATCGGGCGGAGGGACTTCGACGATGTTTACCTCCGACTCGTCGAGATGGTGTTGGCGCAGGTAGCGTTTGAGCGCCAGGAAATGCCCCGAATACCTGAGAGGTACGGCTATCGTTTTCCCGGCGAGCTGTGAGGGAGAGTGGATATGGAGGTCGGCCCTCATGACCAGCGTGCTTTCGTTGCGGTTGCCGATATAGACGACTTTTAGCTCCGTTCCCTGCTCGAAAAGCCTTATGGCAAGCGGGGCGATGATGAAGGCGGCCTGGATTGCGCCTGAGCGAAAAGCTTGCCCCATGTCCGAAAAGGAACTGAATTTTACGGCCTCGAAATGGAGTTTGTCCGATCTGGTCACGTAGTCCACCAGAGGGGCCGCGAGATTGGTTACAACCGGCATATAGCCCATGCGAACAATGCTTCCGGTCCTTCTTGGTCCGTTGTAATAGAGATGCAAGGCGGTTATCACGACCAGCCAGGCGAAAGCCGCGAGGCAGATCTGAATTCCCTTGGATTTCGGAATCAGTTGCATGCTCATAGGGCCGCATGGACTCCCAGTTGCCGGCAGATATCGGTGCGCATCTCGTGCAACGCCGGGTTCGAAAGATGACGCGGATGAGGCGCCCGGACAGGCCGACACGAATCGAGCCTTCCGGGCGGGCCGTTCATGATAATCACCCGGTCGCTCAACTGAAGCGCCTCATCGATATCGTGGGTAACGAAAAGAATGGTCGTTTTCTCGAGCATCATGTGCAGGTAGAGTATTTCTTCGCGCATTTGCAACCGGGTAAGATAGTCGAGGCCCGAAAAGGGTTCATCCACCAGAAGAACATCGGGCCGGGCGGCGAGGGCCCGCGCCAGTTCGGCTCGCTGCCTCATTCCCCCCGAAAGCATGTGCGGATAATATTCCTCGTAGGCCTCAAGAGACACCAACTCCAGGTATTCCCTCGCCTTTTTGATCCGCTCCGCTTCATCTGCGGCCGAATGCACAGCCAGGGATACATTCTTTAAAATGGTGAGCCACGGGAACAGGGCGCCTTCCTGGAAGACAAACATATGATCGGCGCGGGGGCCTTCTACGAGCCGCCCGTCTATCCAGACCGATCCTCGGGTCGGTTTGATGAACCCGGCCACAATCTTGAGCAAAGTCGACTTGCCGCACCCCGAATGGCCCAGGATCGATACAAATTCACCCGCCTCGATTTCAAGATCGATATTTTCCAGGACGGTGGTTGTCTTGCCGTTTGCAGGCCCCCTCCAGGCTCCAAAGCCCATCCTGCTCCTGGAATCCTTCCCGTACTCCATGCAGACGCGTTCAAAATGAATCTTATTTTTGCTCAACTCTCCACCTCGCCAATTCCATCTGCCCGAGTTTTTGCATTATTCGATCGAGGAGCAGACCGATCACCCCGATGACCACCATGGCGGCGGCCACACGGTCCAGCCGAAGGGCGTCGCGCCCCTCGATGATGAGGTAACCCAGACCGCTTTTCATTCCGATCATCTCGGCCGCCACTACCACGACCCAGGCTATGCCCAGCGTTACCCTCAGTGCCAGTAAGACGTTGGGAACGATTGCCGGTAAGATGATGTTGGTTAAACAACTCCAGCGGGAAAGCTGCAGATTGGCGCCCACTTGAAAGTATCTCGCAGGAATGCTTGCTGTTGCGTCTATGACCGCGATAAGAAGCGGGAAAAAGCTCGCCAGAAAAATAATGAAAATTGCCGGAAGGTCGCCTATGCCGAACCAGAGGATTGCAAAAGGGGCCCAGGCCAGCGGGGATATCGGCCTGAGGAACTGGATCAGGGGATTGCATACGCGATAGAAGACGGGCGAGCTCCCCAGAAATATTCCCAGAGGCAAAGCAATAAGGATCGCCAGATAAAAACCCGCGGTAACCCGAAACAGGCTTGCGACGCAATGTTTCAGCAGGCTTCCATTCATAATCAGTCCGTAAAGCGCATGAACCACCTGAGCGATGTTCGGAAATAATTCAACTCCGTTCGGAGAAACACCCATCCCACTATGACCCTTTCGTTGATCGTCGGGTTTTTTCGGCATAAGACCTAAAAGCAAGTTACATACCACCGCCAAGGCCGCTTGGCGACATCACTTGAGCGAATGAGAACAGCACTTTTAGTAATTTGGATTACAATAGTGTTAGTAAGTACTTGAATCATATTTTTATTAAAGCAAATTGCGACGTCGTCCGATATATGTTCGGAGTTTTATTTGTTTGATGCTAATAATTCCTAATTATGTTTTCGAGTCCGGTGAAAAGAGACGACTATGATAAATTTGCACAGGGGCAGTTTGCAGCGTACTATGATTATTTATTTCCTGATGATCAGTTTCGCTTCGATTGTGATTGCCGCAGAATTCATCTATGACACGCACAGTAAAGAACTCTGCAGCGCGCCGGGGCGGAATTTTGCGAGCGTGAGCGGAGTCGCCCTCCGGTCCGCGGCAGCCGTGCAATCGATCGAAACGCTCCGAGACAAGGCCATCCTCATGGTTTTTCTGCTCCTGGTTGTGGTTTTGATCCTGCTCACGATGTTCATAAAAAACATAACGGAGCCGCTCCAGCACATGATAGAGACATCAAAACTGGTGGCTGCCGGAGATTTGAGTCAGACTGTGGATATTCACGCAAAGAACGAACTGGCAGAATTGGGAATCACTGTCAACGATTTGACTAGCAATCTGCAGGAAATGATTTTGCTTTCCAAAGGGATGTGCAGGTCTGTCAATGGATTCACAGCGGAGATCCTGGACGTTTTGCATTCGAAGGAGTTGGATCGGGAAAAGCTCGAAGGGCTCAGGGAAAAAGCAAACCGATTGCGTTCGGAGGCCGACTTTATAGATACCGTCGTTGAAAACTGTAAATTCTACGGGATCGGGAGGTAGCGAATTGGTTCCTTTGTGGGTTGCTTTTCCGGCAGGTATCTGTATCGCTACCGTAGTCACAATCGTCGGATTTGGAGGCGGAATACTCTGGATGCCTTTCCTGCTGATGGCCCTGAAGATTCCTCCTGCAGCAGCTCTCTTGACTTCCCTGCTGATTCAGGTCGCAGGCACGGCTTCGGGCAGTCTGGCTTTTGCACGAAACAGGAAGGCCGATGTCCGGCTGGCATTGCTGCTCCTTGCGGTCGGATTACCGGGACTGGTACTTGGCGCCTTCATCGGCCGCCATCTTACTCTTTCGCATCTGGGGATGTTCATCGGTCTGGTGTGTCTAACCACCGCTCTATTGTTTGTTTCTTCCAATCACAGATATGGCGATGAGGGAGAGGAGCGTGTCGAAATACGGGCCGCCTTCAGGTACTCCTGGATCGGCTGCATTACGGCCATCATGTGCGGTATGCTCACGATCAATATCGGTGAGTGGCTGGTGCCCGTGATGCAGAAGAAAATGCACCTCAAGATGAGCAATTCGGTGGGAACATGCGTCATGGTGACGTGCGGCATGTCAATGCTGGCGGCGGGCGCAGATTTTGTGATGCGAACCAGACCCGACTTCCCCGTGTTGTTTTGGGCCGTACCGGGCGTTCTCATCGGCGGCCAGATCGGTCCGCGACTGATCACCAGAATCGATGAAAGGCAGCTGAAGGAGATCTTTATCTTCCTGCTGACTCTTATCGGAGTTCATCTCGTGTACAGATCCTGGCTTTAGAAAGCCATGCCAGGGCATCCTCCCACAGCGGTTCGGCTTTGGCGCGAAAATAGCCCATGTGACCCAGGCCGTCGAAAGGCGCCGGATCGATATCGATACACTCCACCCGCGTGTTGGAGTAGCCCTGCATGAACGCGTTGCGAGCGCGCGAGGTGATCCAGGCATCGTCGAGCGAATTTGCCGCGGCGATCGGGGTCTTTACGCCGGCGAACTTTTCGCGCATCGTTTCCGCAACCGCGGGATCGTCGAAGAAATAGCGAGGAAACCGGCACCAGTGACGCCACTGCCTGTATACGCCCAGGGGCAGGTTTTCTCCCATTCCCAGCCGGGACATTGGGAGATAACCGTACCAGCGCGCCATTGGCGGGCACACCAGGGTCCACAGCAAAAGCACCTTCAACCCTTCGAGTCGCGACATCCAGCCATGCCAGCCCGACCCGCTCCCGAAGGTGTAAAAGCCGGAGACGAGGCGATGATTGGGGAGCAGCCCGAAGGCATGACCCGCAAAGGAATGTCCGACCAGGTACAAGGGAGCCTTCGCATCCGCCATGGCCTCCACGGCGGCGGCAAGGTCGAGCTGCGCCCAGTCGAGAAAGTCTGCCGTAAACCCCTTGAGGTTCCCGGGTCTCGATGCCCCGACTCCCCGATAGTCGAAGGTCAGGGTGTTGAATCCGCTGGAGCTTGCGTACTCCGCAAAACGGCGGTAGAAGCCTTGCGGCACACCGGTCGCCCCGGCAACGACGAGATTTCCCTTTACAGGCGCCCTCGCCTCGAGGCGCACGGCTCCAATCGGGTAGCCGTCCGCAGCCGTTAAGAGTAGCGATCCCTCCGTTACTGGTGTCGAGTTCATGCCTGCCTCCGCTCTCTATCCATTTCCATTTGTATCAAGTGGAGCAGCGCTTCCAGGGTCTCCCGCGCAGGCCCCGTGCTGCCGGCAACGCGCGACTGAAGCAAGGCTCCCTCATAGGCGGAAATAATCAGGGTGGAAAACCGCGCTGCCTTCTCCTTTGTCATACCCGCCCCCGCAAGCATCCCGGCAAGTGTGGACCGGATAGCATCGAAGCCGTCGTTTAGCGCCTGGCGAAGCGGCAGATCGGCCGCCGTGGACTCCAGGGCAATGGCCCCCAGGGCGCACCCCCGCTCGAATCCGCTCTCTTCCAGCCTGCTTTGTGCGTGGTCGAGCCACAACCGCATTACCTGCACGGGGTTTGGGTCCCTGGTTCGGAGCTGCTCGAGGACGGCTATTATCTGACTCACGTCTTTTTCAATCGCAGCGATCGCCAGTTCGACCTTGCCGCCCGGAAAATGGTAGTAGAGCACGCCCTTGGGGGCCTCGGCCCGCGCCAGCAGATCGCTCAAACCAAAGCCGTGGAAGCCCTTTCGCCGAAGGAGTTCCAGCATCGCACCAATCAAACGCTCCCGCGTCCCTATAGGGGTATCGTCTCTAACCATAAAGCCACCTTGGGACCTCAACTGCCCGTAAACTCGGGTTTTCGCTTTTCCGCAAAGGCTGTAATGGCTTCCAGCAAATCCCGGGACGGAACGATATTGCAGCTGACGGAGGCCACATATTTGAGGCCGTCTGCAATCGATTTGCCCACGCAATAGTTCAAAACGTCCTTGGACGCCTGGACGGCCAGCGGGGGATTTGCCGCGATTTCCAGGGCCGTCTTCTCCGCTTCGGCCACAAGAATTTCGCGGTTTTCGTACACCGCGTTTACGAGCAGAACCTCTTTTGCGCGCTGCGCGGAAATTGCCCTCGCCGTATAGGCCAGCTCCCGCGCGATTCCCTGTCCCACGATCAGCGGAATGCGCTGGAGTACGCCGACGTCGGCGACAAACCCGACTGCCGCCTCCCGCAGGGAAAATGTGGCGTCGCTGCTGCAAAGCCGGAGATCACAGGCGGTGATCATGTCGAGCCCCGCGCCGATGCAACGGCCGTGGACGGCGGCAATGACGGGCTTCGGGCATTGTTCGATGCTGCTGATTGCTTCCTGGAGCAGATGGATGTTTTTCAAGAATGCCCACTTGGTGCCGCCTCGCTGATCCTTTTCCATGACCTGCGGAATTTCGGAAATCATGCTCATCAGGTCCAGACCCGCGCAGAAGCTCGGGCCTTCCGCAGCCAGAACCACTACCCGGATGTCCGGATCGTTTCCGAGATCTTCGAAAATGGCCTTGGGCTCCTTCCAGGCCGGCGGATTCATCGCGTTTTGCTTCTCCGGGCGATTGAGATAGACCCATGCGACAGGATTTTTTTTCTCGACCCGGTAAAATTCATAATCACCCATGACAATTCCTTTCCAGTCGGGGAAACGCCGGCGGTTGTCCGTTTGCGGGGTCGATTCTATAGACCGGTCGGTCCAGTGTCAAGCGTTCTTCAATTTTCTTGACGGCGCGACCCGTTCTAATACAAAATAACCGATGGTTATCATAGTAACCCAGTGTCGCGTCCGAGCGGTCGTTGACAGTGAACGTGGATACCCGGACGGAAAGGTGGGCTCATGGCGATGTCTAACCGCAACAATCCGTACAGTTTCGATCCCTGGCTCGAGTGGAGAAAGGGGTTGGATTACTATCGAGACGACCCTTTTTTTCAAAAGGCGCTGAAACACTTCAGCGGCGATGACTGGGAAAAGGCGGATGAAGGAGCAAGGAGCATCAGCGGCAGGGTGTCTTCGCGATGGCGGGATTTTTCCGACGCCATAGCCGCTCCCGAAAAGCGCCCGTACGTAGCGCACTACGACGCGCATCATCATCGTGTGGACCGGATCGTAAGACCTTACGAAACCGAAACGATGGAAAAGGAGATCTTTTCGGAGGCGATTTTTTCGAAGAAGACATCTGCCTGGGAAAAACTCGCCAAGATGTACCTGATCTACCAGAATGGCGAGGCATGCATCGCCTGTCCGCTTGTCTGCACCGAGGGGCTTATCGCCATCATCGAAAAGTATCCCGATTCCTCCGAACTGGAGCGCATTCTTCTGCACTGCAGGGAAGGCATTGAAGGCGATTTTGGCATCGGCGCCCAGTATCTTTCCGAAATCCAGGGAGGGTCGGATTTACAGGCAAACGTGCTGGAGGCGGTGCAGGAGGGGGGCGAGTGGAGGCTCTACGGAGCCAAATTTTTCTGTTCGGCCACGCACGCCGATTACATGGTGGTTACGGCCAAGCCGGTCGGTTCCGAGCTGGTGGCACTTTTCGTTGTGCCCTCCTGGCTCGAGGGGAACCGGGAAAAAGAGATTCGAAACGGCTTTACCATCGACCGGCTCAAGTGGAAGATGGGTACGAGCGAACTGCCCACCGCGGAAATCACCTTCCACGGGGCGAAGGCCTACCCGGTTGGCCCACTCGATAAAGGAGTGGCGAACGCGGTGGGAATTGTGTTGACACTTTCGCGATTGACGGTCGGGCTCTCCTCGGCGGCCAGTATGACTCGCGCCGCACGCGAGGCGGCAAAATACAGCGAATTCCGGGATGCGTTCGGTTCTCCTATAGGCCGTTTCCCCATGGTGGCCGGGCAGATACAAAATCTCGAACACCATGCTCGAAGGACCACCGCCGGCGCCCTGAGGCTGTACGGGGAATTTTTGGAACTTCAAGGCTTGCGGGACGAAGGATCACTTGCGGCCAGGCAAAAGAAGTTCACTGTGAGAGAGGCTGTGATGCTTCAGAAGATTACCGCCTCGTGGGATTGCGTGGACGTGCTGAGGCTGGCAATGTCGATATTCGGGGGCCACGGCGTGATGGAGGACTTCTCTTCCCTGCCGCGCCTCTACCGGGATGCGGCCGTAAACGAGCTGTGGGAAGGTCCGAGAAACGTGCTGCTCACCCAAATTTTGAGAGACATTGAGCGGGCCTCCTCCTGGTATTCTCCTGCGGCTTTTGTCGAGGGACTGCTAAAAGGCGCCGATGCCGCGACGGTAAAAGAACTGGCCGAGGAGATGTCCGAAATCGCCGCGCGTCTTGACCCTTTTCGGATGGACGAAGAGACGATCGCGCTCTGCGGTCGATGGGACAGTCTGTGCCACCGGCTTTTTCACGCCTATCAGGACGTGGCCCTTGAGAAGGTGGAAGGGTAGAGATGCCTCCACTCAGGACATTTTCGGATCTGAAGGTCCGGGAAAGGCAAAACCGGCAAAACATAATAATCGACGCAGCCGAAAGGGTTTTCGCCTCCAAACCTTTCGATGCGGTGAGCATGAGAGATATCGCCTGCGAGGCCGGAATCTCCCACGCCACTATCTATCGCTACTTCCCCGATCAGCAGACCCTTTTCATGGAAGCGTTCCTGAGAGGAGTCGAGGAAGTGTTGCCCCGGATCGAAGAGGCCGTCCGAAAGAATCCGGACGAACCGGTGGGTGCGGCGGCCGATGCCTTTATCGGTTTTCTTTCCGAAAAAAAGCACTACTTCAAGATGATGACCTACTTCATGCTGGACGGTGCGCTCGATCCGGCGCTTCTCGAAAGGCTCCATGCAGCGGGCAGACTTATTCTGGATCGATTCGAAGGACTTTTGACGGAGCGTGGAAGCGTCGCGGAACCGCGCATTTTCGCCCACGCTTTTTTTGCTTCCCTAAACGGCATTCTGATCACTTTCCGGGATTTTCCGGGCAGGAGTGGTGAGGATGTGTTGCAGCACATGAAAGTGCTCGGCCGGGTGGTCGCCCGCCTGTTCGAACAGGGGATGGAAAAGGGCGGCACTGCGGTTGAGGGGAGGGGTTGGGAGGAACCTGGACGATGAGGAGCATCAATGAATCAGGTGAAAAGTTTTAACGCAAACGTGGAAAAATTCGGCAAAAAAGAGTTCCTCAGGGCTAACGGCCATGGCTACACCTATTCGGAAATCGGACAAATGGCCGTGCAGGGAGCAGGGTTGCTTCAGAAAAGGGGCCTGAGATCGGGCGATCGCGTCTCTCTCATGAGCCATAACACGGTGAGCTTTGTGGTCGCCTATCTGGGCATACTCATGGCGGGAGGCGTCGTCGTTCCGGTCAATCACAAGCTCATGGCGCCCGAGGTGGACTACATTCTCGAAAATAGCGGCTCCAGGCTTTTTCTCTTCGACGGCGCGCTCTCCGAGGTCGCCCGAAAAGTCGCGTCACCGGTGGATAAACTGTCGATGGAGAGCGCCGCCGAAGGATTCGATCGCTTTGACCGACTCCTTTTGGAGGGCGCGCCCTTCTCTCCGGTCGCAATCGATGACGGCGGGCCGGCGCAGATCCTCTACACCTCGGGCACGACCGGCAAGCCCAAAGGGTGCATCATCACCCATGAGAGCACGGTGCTAAACGGGTTGTTCAGCGCCCTGTTCATGAAAATGGACGGAGATTCCCGCCTTCTCATGGCCATGCCGATCTGGCACTCCTCCCCGCTCAACAACTGGTTTGGGGGAATCCTGACGGTCGGCGGCTCGGTCGTTCTTCTTAGGGAATACCACCCGCTGCACTTCCTCGAGGCCATTCAGAACGAGAGGTGCACGATTTATTTCGGGCCTCCGATTTCCTACCTCCTGCCGCTGCAGCTTCCCAACTTCGATTCCTTCGACCTAAGTTCCATGGAGGCGTGGATCTATGGAGGGGGGCCGATCGGAGCCGAAACGGCCGAAATGATAATGTCCAAATATAAGAGCGATAAATTTTATCAGGTCTACGGGATGACCGAGACCGGCCCGACCGGAATGCTGCTCCCCCCTAAGGACCAGTTGCGTAAACCGGGTTCGATCGGACGGACGGGAAACCCGGGTGTCAATATGAAGGTTATGAAAACTCCCACCGAGCAGGCCGGACCCGGAGAGACCGGAGAAATCTGGTTCCAGTCCGAATGCGTGATGAAGGGATATTACAATAATCCTGTAGCAACCGCGGAAGCCTTTGCGGAAGGCGGTTGGTACAGGTCGGGCGACCTCGCGCGCCTCGATGAGGACGGCTATCTCTACATAGTCGACCGGCTAAAGGACATGATCGTTACAGGCGGTGAAAACGTCTATTCCAAAGAAGTCGAAGATGCGCTCTGCGCCTGCCCGGGAGTGCGGGAGGCGGCCGTAATCGGCGTTCCCCATCCCGATTGGGGGGAAACGGTCGCAGCGATCATCGTCGGCGCAATGGATTCGGGACTCGACGAAGGAAAAATACGAACGCTTCTTGGCGAAAAACTCGCCAGGTATAAAATTCCAAAGATATTTCAATTTGTTGACGCAATGCCCCGCACTCCGACCGGCAAGGTCATGAAGTACAGGTTGCGGGAAACATTTCCGCGGCAATCGCTCGATACAAAGGGGAAATAGATGCCATTTGATTTTTTATTCACTCGGGAACAGCTGCAATTACGGGACGAAGTGCGCGATTTTGTCAAATGGGTCCCACGCCAGATGATTTTGGACATGGACTCGGACAAGATCAAATTCCCCAGGGAATTTCTCAGCGAAGCGGGCCGCCGGAATCTTCTGGGCTGCCGCCATCCCCGGAAATGGGGGGGGCGGGGAGGGGACTGGGCCACCCAGTGCATGATTCTCGAGGAGGTCGGCACCCTCGGGTACGAATTTGCATGCGTTTTCGGGGTTGGCGCCGATCTGGTCTGTGATGCCATCATTTTGCACGGAACCGACGAACAGAAGGAAAAATATGTCGTCCCGCTCCTGAAGGGAGAAATCTTTGCCGCCGAATGTCTGACGGAGCCAAGGGGTGGATCGGATTTTTTCGGGGCGACCACGACGGCTGTGGACAACGGGGACCACTTTTTGCTCAACGGGCAGAAGCGGTTCATCGTAGGCGGGGAGGGTGCGGACTATTTTCTCGTCTATGCGCGAACCGATTTGCGCCCGGAGGCAAAACCGGGGGAGGCGATCACCTGTTTTATCGTCGAGCGCGGACCGGGGGTCGAGACCAAATATCTCTACGGCCTCATGGGGTGTCGAGGAGGCGGGACGGCGCGGCTGGTGTTTCGAAACGTGGCCGTTCCCAAGGCAAATGTC
Organism: Deltaproteobacteria bacterium; assembly: GCA_021813685.1. GTDB lineage: Bacteria > Desulfobacterota > Syntrophobacteria > Syntrophobacterales > Syntrophobacteraceae > SbD1. The sequence goes on from JAKAJS010000149.1 coordinate 30,563, forward strand.
CTGGGGCAGGTGCATGGAGGATTTTCCGTCTTTTCGACCATGATGATCCCGGAGAGGCTGGGAACGGCGGCCATGACCATCGGGGGCGCCCGCGTGGCTCTCGATGTGGCCACAAAGTACACCACCCGCCGCAAGGCCTTCGGCAAAACGATCAATCAGTTCCAGGGCGTGAGCTTTCAGGTGGCGGAAGGTGCCATGCTCTTGGATGCAGCCCGGTCGCTCGCGTATACGACATCCCGTGCCGTGGACTCTCCCGGAGTCAGCAGGGCTACGGCTCGCAGGATGATCTCGGAGTCGAAA
>JAKAJS010000024.1 GCA_021813685.1 Deltaproteobacteria bacterium
TTCCGATCCTTGAACAGGACGAATTGTTCGGCTTTGGTCAGATTCAAATCCGGATCGACTGCTTTCATGAACTCCGGCGAAGCTATATACGGCTCGTGGACGTCCATGTAATGCACCCAAAGAAAGAAAGGCTTCTCGGCTCCCTTCCGGGTTTCCAGCCATTGAGCAACTTTTGTGTTTATCTCCCATGCCGGAATGTATGGTTGCTGGTCATTCACATCCGCGTCCATGGAATCGTAGAAAGTATCCCAGCCTCGATTCCAGTTGAAAAAGGAGGCGAGATAGGCGTTGGAGTGAAATCCGGCGCTGGTGATTCCCTGTTTTTTCAGGACCTCGGAGATGAGCACCCTGCCCGGAGGACATACTCCCTTGATTCTGCCAAAATCCAGATAATAGGAGGAAGAAAGGATCGCTGGAAAGCCTGCCTGAGTATAGGGACCGCCGGCATAATTATTGTTGAACCGGATACAGCGATCCTGAATGGAATCAATAAAGGGCGTGTATCCAGATCCGCTGTAGCAGCCAAGAGCGTCTTTTCTACATGCATCGATGGTCAACAGAATTACATTTCTCATGAAGGCACCTCATTGTGAGTAGTGAATCCGGACCATTAGTATCCCAAAGCGGCCGGCTGGAAGACCGCCTGTTTGGTCGCGTTCCCGATGAATTCTATGGCCTGCGTTTTAGAACGTTCCCGCCCGCCTTGAAGTTCATTAGCAATATAAGACCGTATATCGAAAAAAATACCCCCGGCAGTAACCGTGAATAGAATTTCAGCTATAGTATCAAGCTTGACTGCTATCTCTGTAATCTATCAAAAAAAGGCGATGCGGCGCGCTGGTTGGTGGATGGACTCAGAGGACCAATAATAAGGGGGGGGCACGCAGCGCCGGCTGAGCCGCGAAGCGGCGTGGGGGTGTGCGGGGGGGCGATAGCCCCCCGCGCTTTTTACAATTCCCTCGGTCAGGATTTGAAGGAGCGTTCGAAGAGGTCGTGGATGGCCTGTTTTCCCTCTTCACTCAAATAGCGGGTGCCGGTTCCGGTGAAGGAGGGGTATTGGATGGTGGGGGTGCTTTCTACCCAGCGGCCCTCTTTCCAGTCAAACCAACCCTTGCGTTCCTGGTCATAGACGCTTAAGGGGCGATTGAAGAGTTTGGCCAGCTCAACTGTCCAGCCGGTGCCGCCCTTGACGGTATCGTTTGGCTGGATCCAGCCCACGGCGAACACCTGGAAACCCTTGTTGACCATGTGGAAAATCATCTGCATGACCTTCCGGATGGAATCCGCGTTGGAGTAGCTTCGGTTCATCCGCATGCAGACGATCTCCATGCTGATATCACCCCGGGTCATCTCCTCGGGGGAAAGTTCGGTGAGGCCCCTGGTGCGGGCCGGCTGGTGGCCCTCGTAGGTAAAGGTGACTTCGTGCACTCCGCATCTTTCAGCCTGAGCGCCAAATTCGGCTTCCGCGCCACGCAGGCCGCCGCTGTACAGTGTGCATTCCCGGGCATTCGCCATTCTATTCTCCACAAGTTTTCGTTTTTCGTTTGCAACCGATCAGGCGCCGCTTTCAAGCAAAACCGCAATCAGGGCTATCATAGCATGTCCGACGCGAAAAGATAGTGGTGTTTGTTCCTGTGGCCCGTATTTGTGGCGCGGGAGGCGGCAGTTTGCCGCAGAGGTCTCGCGGGGATAGCGAAAAGGGAGGGGTTGCGGCGCCCCCGCCTTTTCGCACCGGAAACCGTCGGTGTCTCATCCGGGGGGTACCGGAAGCGACACCGACTGAAGGATCGATTCCCTTGCAGTCAAGCGAGGGGAGGCGGCTGGGGGGTAACAGCCGTTCCGGTCCCCCGCGCCCGGCGAACAGGGAATCACTCCGGAGGCAATTCGCCGTAGGTCAGCGAGACATCGACGCCAACCGCTTCACTGCGGGACTTCCAGAAGTAGTACCACAGAATTCCCGCGATCCACACGGCGACAAAGAGAATTGTCGAGCCGAAGGTGAAGGCCCCGGCCGCTTTTTTAACCACAAAGAAATAGAGAAGAAGAAACAGATAGACCAGGTTTACGGCCCCGCCCCAGGTAACGACGGGAATGCCGAGAAATTTCCAGGTGCGATAGGGAGAGGACTCCCAGACGCCCCTGGCCCGCTTCGAGTAGGGGAAGAGCAGCGCCGCCAGCGCGGTCACGCCGAAAACGGAGGTGATCTGCATGCCGGTGACGGTGATATTCTGCATGACGCTCGGGAAGACGAAGAAATAGAGCGCCAAAAGAATTTCCCCCAGGATCAGGCAGAGCACGTGGGTCTTTACCGGCGAGGCGAACCGGGGGTTGATGTCGGTAAACCACTTGGGCCCCATGCGGTCCATGCCCCAGGCAAACATGATGCGTGGAAAGGCGAGGTAGGTCAACGCCAGCCACCACAGGGTGAAGGCGACGTAGGAAAGGCCGCCGATCACGCTGCAGAGCTTGCCGAAAAAGGAGGAGCCGGCAATAACCGCCGTGAGGCCGACGAAGTGGGTAGACCACGGCAGATTGGCGATGGCCTTGATGGAATTCTGGTCCGCATATCCGGATGCCGAAAGAAACTGGAAGCCGAAGGCGTGGTACATGATGATTGAAAACCAGAGCATGAATGCACCGGGAACGAGAATTGCAAACAAATTCGATAAAATGATGGTTTTATCCGGGCGTTTGACTTCGCCGGCGATGAAGGAAATCGAATAGGAATAGGCGAACAGCCATGACATGGCCACCATGACGCCAAGGGTCGGCACGAGGCTCCAATGGGTCGGCACGGGATGGCCGGCGGCTTTGGCGACAACGTCTATAAACTTGTGATAGGTGAGCTCAGGCGACTTGTTGGCGATCACCCAGGCATCCCAGCGCGACATGAAAGTCGCGCGGGACGTAAAGCTGAGCACGAGACCGATGACCGTGCAGCCCCCGATCCCGAAAAACATGACGATCTTTTGAACCCGCGAAAAGATTTTGATGCCGAAGACCACAAAGAGAAAGCCGATGAGGTTGAGAACCGAGGCGATCAAAAAGGCATGGAAATGACCTTCCTGGAGCCATGCGGCGGGGCCGTGCCAGCCGGCGAACTCGAAGGTCATCGTGAGGCCGGGGTTTACTGCCAGGGGCGCGAGCACGTAAATCCACATGAGCCAGATGATCGCATCGCCGAAACTTTGCGCAATACCCACGATGGGGTGCAGAATGCGCGAGTTGTAGATATATTCCCCGCCCGAGCGCGGCATCGACCCCCCGAGTATCCCCCAGACGAGCGGAAAGCCGATGGCGGTAAAGACAATGGAAATGATGGTGGCCAGGATCAGGTTGGCCCCCATGAACATGCCCAGGCCAAGGCTTACGACCACCCAGATGCTCGGAGTCAGCCCCTGATTCATGAAGCCGACGGCAAAAGCGTCCAACATCGATAGACCGCGCACAAGCCCGCTCGCTTTGCGCGCATACGCCAACTGTTCAGCCATTGCTACCTCCTCTACGATGTATATGATGATGGAATGAAGAAGACGGGGCGGCCGCGCGCCGCTTTCGCGGCAAGCGACCGCCGGATATACACGCTACCCCCCCGAATAGCTCGTTTTCCACTGCTGGAGATCCCGGATCATGAAGGTTTGCAACCATGCCCCCGCTAATGGGCCGAGGCAGTAGCGGGAAGGGCGCCTGCGCTGAACTGCTCGGCAACGTCGCTCAGCGTATCATCAAGCCGCCTTACGATTTCATTGATGGTCTCCATGCTGAGAATTCCAGGGGGTTCGATGCGATTGACCTTGGCGTTGTTGAGGGTGCCCCCGGTCATGACACCTCGTTTGAAAAGTCCCTTGGAAACAGCCCAGCCGACTTCTTTGGTCGGATACTCAAGACCGATCAGGAAACCCTTGCCGCGAACGTCGACGAGGATGTCATGCTTTTTTTGCAGTTCGCGGAGCTTCCCGAGGAGGTAGTCGCCGTTTCGTTTGATCCGGCCGGGCAGATCGGTTTCCACCGTAAATTTGATGGCGGCGATGGCTGCGGCGCACGCCAGGGGATTTCCCCCGAAGGTGGCAGAGCCCAGTATCCACGGATTGTCATGGATCTGCTCGACCCACAGGTGCGGCCGGGCGATGATGCCGGTGATGGGCATGACGCCGCCGCCGAAGGCTTTGCCGTAGACGAGGATATCGGGCACCACGCCTGCGTCTTCGCAGGCCCACATGGTGCCCGTGCGGCCCATCCCGGTCTGGATCTCGTCCATGATGAGATATACGCCATACTGGTCGCAGATTTCGCGCAGCCGCCTCAGGTAGCCCTCGGGAGGAATGATGATTCCGGCTTCGCCCTGGATGGGTTCGACGATCAGGCCGGCGACGGTGTTGCCCGTTGCGATGAGATTCCTGATGGCCGCTTCGGCGGCGTCGGCATTGCCGTATTCTACGTGCTGCACACCGTGGAGCGCAGGCAGGTACGGTTCGCGATAGACCCCTTTGCCGGTCATGGAAAGTGCCCCCATCGATTTGCCGTGGAAGCCGTTGACCATGGAGATGAAGTAATGCTTGCCCGAGGCGAGTCGTGCGAGCTTCAGGGCCATCTCGATCGCCTCGGCCCCGCCGTTGGTGAAAAACGCGTACTGAAGGTCTCCCGGAGTGGTCATCGAGAGCAGCTTGGCGAGATAGCCGCGCAGCGGATCGACCAATTCCTGGCTGTGCAGCGCCTGGCGATTGAGCTGCGCCCTTACGGCCTCCACCACCACCGGGTTGCGATGGCCGGCGGTGTAAATGCCGAAGCCTCCCAGGCAGTCGATGAACTGGTTGCCGTTCAGGTCTTCAAAGGTTTCCTGTGAATCCCGCCATTCGATGAAGGCAGCATTGGTGGAGACCGATTTGCGGTATATGAGCCAGCCGGGGTTTACATAGCTGTTGTAGTTTTCAATGGAATCCTTGAGAACACGTTCCTTTTCGGCATCATCGAGGTTTTCTTTCATGATGTAATCGTAGACACGTGATGCTTCGGTAACTACTGCCTTGGTATCCATCTGGTTTGACTCCTCTTTTGGTTCCACGAATCAGCTTCTATGCTGGTTTTGGGTAAATCGTTCCCGGTACCGGTAAAACAGAAGGCGGCCTTGAGATTTTCGCTGCGCATCGAAAGAGAGGGGAGATATCAGATCCGCCGCTCTTCACTAAAACAATTATCATGCCAGTGCTTTTTACCCGCCGCCCGCACCCGGATTCCCGAAAACAAGGGGAAGAGGCGGCAGCGATTTTCAAACCCGGGGATGCAGGGCTGCATGAGCGCATAGGGCCTCAAATAGGACCTATAGGCCTTATAGGACCTATTTTATAAGACCTATAGGTCAAATAGGACCTATTAAATAGGGCCCATAGGTCCTATTGGACCTATGCTTTTCCCCCCTCACCGGATTCCGTGCTTTTTCAACTTGCGGGCGATTGTTGACTGGTTTACCCCCAGGGCTTCGGCCATGAGATACTGGTTGCCGTAACGCTTAGCCGCTTCGAGGAGAAGCGTTTTTTCGACCTTTTCGAGCGCCAGGGGAAGCGTCGTGTTGGCCGGCCAGCCTCGTACCTGGAACCCCTCTGTTTCCGTGCAGGCGCTGATATCGCTTGGCAGGTCCTCGAGATCGATCGTCGTCGTATCGGTCATCACCACCAGCCGTTCGCAGATATTTATGAGTTCGCGCACGTTTCCGGGGTAGTGATAGGCCACAAGAGCGTCGAGGGCTGCACGGCTCAGGCGCTTACGCACGTTGTTGCGGGCGCTGAAATGGTCGATGTAGTGGCGGATGAGGGGCACGATGCAGTCGCGGCGCTCGCGCAGGGGCGGAATGGTGAGCGGGATGACCTTGAGCCTGTAGTAGAGATCGAGCCGGAAGCTCTTTTCCTTTACCATCTGCTCGAGATCGCGGTGTGTTGCGGCAAGGATCCGCACATCGATCGTGCGGGCGGTGGTGCCTCCCAGCCGGATGAGCCGGCCGTCTTCGAGAAAGCGCAAAAGCTTCACCTGGGAGGTGAGAGGCAGCTCGG
>JAKAJS010000116.1 GCA_021813685.1 Deltaproteobacteria bacterium
GGAAGCGGTCGATCTGGTGCTGCGCGGGGTCTGCTCGGTCGAAGACGTCGACAAGGCCGTCAATTTCGGTCCGGGCCTGCGCTATGCGTTGATGGGGCCAAATCTTATCTATCAACTGGGAGGCGGCGCCCACGGAATCAAGGGGCTTTTGCGCCACGTGGAAAACTCTGTGGAACTTTGGTGGGAAGATATGGCGACCTGGAAGAAATGGCCCCCGGGCTGGGAGGAGATGGCCCAGGAAGGGGTGGACAGGGAAATGGCCAATCGCTCGCCCGACGAAGGGCGCACTACCGAAGAGATCGCCAGGTGGAGGGATGACGGCCTTATTGCGATCCTGAAGGTTTTGAAGAAGGTCTGAAGCAAGCCTTCGAGCGGCCAGTGTCCCTCACCCGGAAATGGGCCAATCCGCACGGAAAAGGGCATGCAGCATGGGTGCGTATTGCCGTCCCTTGCATGCATGCCCCTGTCCATGTTTGCAGTAAAGCCTCGCCCCCAGGCGCTGCCATTTTCCGGCGCTCTACAGTCTCTCCGGTCTAGAACCCTACGCCCCCGAAATACCACATCGCTGCGCCGTGTTCGATCTTTTGCTTGGCGTAGTGGCATTCATGCAGGTCTACGGCACACGTTTTGACCCACCCATTTTTATGAACAATGGCATTTGTAGTGTTCTGGGCAGCCAGCATCATCGCCGCGCCTTTTTTCATCATGTCCTGTCCCTGAGACATGGTGCTTCCGGTCATCATGCTATTGCCTTTGACCACCATGTTATAGCCATCGTTCATTTGCTTTTGCGCTGTCTCAAGGTCTGCGTTCTTTACTCCCTTTTTGGCGAGTGCTTTCATAATCATCTGGTTTCCCTTAAGCATCTGCTTTGCGCCGGCCATAACCGCCTTCCGGCCTGCGGACATCGAATCGGCTTTGGCCGAGCAGGGAGAAAAAGCAAAAATACCGGCTGCAGCAAGTAGCAAAAGAACGAACAAATTCCTGTTTTGAAACCTCATTAGTAATTCTCCTCTGGTTAATCGCCCACGGGATGATGCGCCAAAATCAGTGCGAACGTCGCATCCGCACTCTTTGGGAGTTAATTTGTTTCGAAAACATTTCTATTTGTACGCCTGGGTTCAAGAGAATATAAGACGCTAATTGCGATATGCAAGGCATGATAAATAGGAAAGTGATTACGTGGAGTGGCGGGCCGCAGCTACCCGGGAGGGCGGGGGAAACATTCCCCCGCTCTTTTGCTCTCCGGTTTTTGAGTCGATGAGGCGATATCTTCCAGATACCGCTAGGGCCTGGGGATCATTCAGAGCATCTCCATGCCCCTGGCGCTTTGGAAGCAATGCAGAGACCCGGGGGGAACAAACACCACGTCTCCCGGTTTTAGCTCTACGGTTTTGTCATCCACCTCCAGGCTGCCCTCGCCCTTGAGGATAAACACTTCGTGTTCCCACGCATGGGCGTGGCGCGGAGTGGCGCCTCCTTCCTCAAAGCTTATGACGCGCATGTGGAAATTGGGCGCTTTGTCGGCTTCCCCGATCACCGTGCGGATCATAACCCCGCGCGCTCCGCCTTCCTCGACCCTTTTGCCTTCGACTTCGAGGTAACTCACGTGCTTCATGGTTTTGTTCCTCCCGTGTTGGCTCTACTCATAGTCCGGACCTGTCGAAAGATCTACGCGTTCGACCTGCGCGGCTCCCCGGTAGACGGCCCCGCTTCTGCCGTCTATGCTGATCTCGTCGCCGATCTTTACCGTATGTCCGTCGATCACGCACCTTTTTTCCGCGTCGCGCACCTTCATGCGGCTAAGACCCACCACGCACGTCTTGTCGAGCCGGTGGGCGACGATGGCCGCGTGCGAGGTGGCGCCCCCCTTGGCAGTCAGAACCCCGTCGGCGATCGAGATTTCGTGTATGTCGTCAGGGACCGTATCCGAGCGAATCAGGATGATCGGTTGTTCGGGGTGCTGGGTTTTTAACCGCTCGATGGATTCAGAATCGAAGGCCGCGAGCCCGGAAATGGCTCCTCCGCTGACTCCAATGCCGCTTCCGAGGTAGTTTGCCTCGAGTTCCGGGCTCTTTTTGAACACGGGGTAGCTGCGTTTCGTGCGCGGCGTCATGTTGCGGGATTGCAAAACATAGACGCCTTCCTCGCTTTCTCCCTGGAAGGTGAACTCGAGTTCCTGGGGCGCCCAGTGGTTTTCATAGACAAGCTTTCTCGATATCTCGAGCAGTCTTTTGTAGACGCGCGGGAAAAGGGCTTCGAGCGAAGTCTCCTTACCCTCCCGGATTCTCTGCCGCTCGGAGAGGGGCAGGGTTTTCACCAGCCCCCCCACGACATCTTCGCCCTGATTTCCCAGTGTGAAGTCGCCGACCGGCGCCACCTGGTCCTCGGAGGTGCGGGGATCGTGCGTGAATAAAACCCCTGCTCCCGAATGTATGTCGAGATTGCCGAACACCATCGCCTGGACGGAGACCGCGGTGCCCCAGTTGTCCGAAAGCATCATGATTTCCCGGTAGGTTTTTGCCTTGCGCGATTCCCATGATTCGACCACCAGCCGGATGGCCGTGAAGAGTTGCTCCCGGGGAGATTCGCAGAATTCGGTGGAATGGGCCCGCAGCACTTCCCGGTAGGCGCGGCTCAAGTCCCGGATTTCCACCGGGGAGAATTCACGCTTAACCGTTCTGCCGTATTTTTTCTTGTACCGGTTCATAACAGCACTGAATTCGTCGCGCGGGATGCCAAAGGACATTCCCCATGACTGAATGAAGCGCCTGTAATTGTCCCAGGCGAACCACACCTCGCCGGTTTGCGCAATCAGACCTTCGACGATTTGCTCGTTTATCCCCACGTTTAAAAACGTGTTCATCATGCCGGGCATGGAAACCGCCGAGCCGCTTCGAACCGAAAAAAGAAGAGGGTTTCCGGGATGGCCGAATTTGCGGCCCGACTCGATTTCGATCTGGGAAACCGTTTGCATCACCCGCTGCTCGAAATCCTCGCGCGGCTGCCAGAAATTTTCTATGACGGGTCTGCAGCGGAAATACTCGGTAGTGATGACAAAGCCGGGGGGAATCCGTATTCCCATCGCATACAGGTTGGCGAGCGTGTGGCCTTTACTGCCCATGTAGATGGAATCGTGGGTCTCCATGTTGGGCCGATACAGGTGGGACACGGTCCGGCACGGATCGTAGCTGAGCAGAAGATCGAGATCCTCAACACTGAGTTCGTTGCGCTGCGTCGAAAGGGTGGTGAGAATGCTGGTGATGAAATGATCGAAATACTGCAGCCCGAAAGTCCTGGCGATCAGGTCGCGAAGAAAACTCTCCGAGACGCGCTGGGTTTTTTCCGCCGCGTTTTCGTTTTCCCGTTGATACCGTTGAATCAGTTCGGAGCGGTCTGCCTGCCTGATTATGAGCTCGAGATTCTCATCGTGGATCGAACCGTAATGGGTCTGGATGATCTGCTTGATGGTCTCCGAAAAGCCTCTGAAGATATCGATGTACTGGGAATGGGTAAATCGGGGAACCTCCAGGGCCTTGTCGAACAGTTCCATTTGATTCTGGAGCCGGCTCGAAGAAATCCCGTCGATTTCGAGGGCTTTTATGAAGAGCGGGATAAACCGGGCAATCCGGTAAAAGGTCGCCTTGGTGATGAAACTGAGGTTGATGGAAAGTATGATTTCCTCAAACATCACGTTTGCGAGGTTTTCCAGCCGAAAGGTCAGCCCGAGCGCATCGAAGCGCGGCTCGTTGTAGGAGCCGTACATGGAGGGAATATCCACCGCGATATGGCGTTTGTAGTAGATGTTTTCCATGGTTCTGAGTTCGCCCGGGGTGAGAATGATTTCCCGCAGTTCCCCCAGATAATCGAGGATGGCGTTCAGCAACCCGAATTTGTCCTCGCCGGAGTTGTCGAGGGCGGCGAGCAGCTCGGCCGGGTCGGGTAGTCCGATGGCTTGTGCGCGCTGGAGAAGAACGTTGATGTCCTTGAAGCTCAAGGCGTACTTTTCATGCAGAAGCTGATAGAACTGAATCATAAGAAAGGCGCGGGAGCGCTCGCTTTCCGGGATCCCGGGAATTTGTCCGATAAGGGTGCGGGCCTGGTCTTCGTTCAAATCGAGCAGGTCTTCGACGTGATTGATCGTTCGGGCGCTGAAAATGAACTCGAAAACCTTGTGGATATCGTCGACCAGGGGGCCGCGTTCGGCAATGGAGCTGTAGACCTCCTCGGGAATCAGCCCCTCCAGCGCCTTTTTGTCCCTGGTGCGCCAGTATTCGATGATCGCCTGGATGGAGGTGACGATTATGTTGTTGCTCTCCACGTGGCTTTGTTTTCTCAGAAAGTGGATCAGCCGGTCGCTTCTGGCGGTGATTTCGTCGATATCCGTGGATACCGTTCGCAGGAGCCCCTCGGCCCCGATCTGGCTGAAGTAGACGGGGAAAAGCTTTGCCAGCTGCTTTACCAGATTGTAGACCGGACGGATGGGGGCGTTTAAAAGCTGGGAGACATCTTTTTGGAATAAATCGGTGTCCCGGATGAACACCCCGCCCAAAGTCAGATTTACGATGAGTGCGGACAAAAGATGCCTGCACCGTAAGGGATTGGATTTTATGATGTCGAGCCAGACCCGCACATTCAAAAGATGGGCCGGGTTTACGCTTATCTGCCAGCTGCTGTTGACCCGGCCGAGCATGGGAGCCTGAAACCCCAGCCGGATGATCCTGCGGAGAAAAAAATCTATGACCGGCCTCTGGTCGGTCGCAGTGATCTCCAGGCCTATCGTACGGATGATCTGCAGGGCCGCCTGCGGGTGGTCCTGCAGGCAAACCGCGAGAGCCGCAAGAATGCGCTCGAGTAGCGCCTCCAGCTGATCGCCCGATTCCTGCTTTATCCACCTGCCGATCTCGAAGTTGATTTCCCGGAGCACATCCTCGTGAATGGCCTCCAGGCCCTTTACCTCCAGGATCTTGAGGCGCACCAGCATGCTCATGTGATTGGCAAAGGCGACAAGCTCCACCTCGCCGAAAGGAAGCGGATGCGCTGCCTGGGCAGCATTGCCGGGACCCGCGGGGGAGGTGGGGCCGGTTCCCCTCTGGGCCAGCTTTTGTGGCAAGTGCAGGTAGAGCTGGACAAGATCGTGGAAGTCGGTCATCGCGAGCAGAGATTCGATCGCTTTTCGGTGATCGGGTTCGGGTGTCACGGCGGTTTCGAGAAGCTGCAGGTATTTTTGCAAACTTGCATGGCCGAGCGGGGTAAAATCCTCCTGGCAGGATTCGGGCGGTTTGAACTTTTTGTCCTGTCGGTCGAGCCAGGCGCAGGGGTCCTCCCGGTTTAGCCAGAACCGGTAGGTGTCCCGGAAAAATCGTTCGAGAAAGCCTCTCAGTTCGGCCAGGGATTCGTTGTTTTGCCAGGTGGTGAGCAATTCTGCGGCTATGCGCTTAGGCGGATAAAAGCTGCGCAGCAAAAATTCGAAAGGCGCTTCGGGAAGCTCCAGGAGCCTGCGGAAAAAATCTCTGAGGATGCCCTCATGACAGGAGGTATCGGTTTCGAAAACCTTTTCCACGCCTTCTGCGTCGATTGGAACCGGGGCGGGTCTCGCAAGCTCTTCGCCCATTTCCTCAACAAGCTTTAACCAGTAGGAGAGCAGGTGATCGGCGGCAAGACTTTTGATTTCGAACTGCTCGGAGCTTACCAGCGCATCGAGCAGCATGGTGGAAATCAGGTATATCACCTTGCCGCAAAGGGCGCTGTTTCGATACAGCCGCAAATTGCCGATGGCGTAACGCTGCGCTTCCTGCACGACAAAATGCCAGTTTCTGTATTTGTGATGATACTCCAAAAGAAGCTCGCGAGCCTGCTTTTCCTTGCCTGCATAGCCGAGGACCGCTTCTTCCAGGGTCTTGAAGGTCTGCGGGATCACCACCTCGGTTTTTGTAAGGTCGAGGTTTCTGGTAAGAGCATCCGACTGAAACTGCTCAAGAAGCATTGTGCACTCTCCTCAGTGATGAGTGAACAGTGAACAGAAAAACCGCGTACTGTTCACTCGTCACTGCTCACTGCTCGTTCCATAAGTATAGCCGATTCCTCGTGGGGGGCGTAGTAGCCGGGTCTTTCCCCCGTTACCCGGAAACCCAGGGATTCATAGAGGCTCCGTGCGGCCCGGTTGCTCTTTCGCACCTCGAGGGTGGCGAGGGTGGCCTGTCGACCGCTGCCAATGGCGAATTCGATGAGCTTTCGGGCTATGCCCTTGCGCCTGAAATCCTGCCGTACGGCAACGTTAAGGATCTGCACCTCGTCGCTTACACACCAGAAACAGATGTAGCCCGCAATTTCTTCCCGAATTCGTGCGACGAACAGGCTATGTCTCCCCAATTCTTCCCGGAACGACTTTTCGCTCCACGGCTCGGGCTGGCTGTCGTGTTCTATTGCCAGAATCGTCGGTATGTCGGATTCGGCAGGCGCTGCGATGGTGATCTCCAGGTCCAACCCCCCAAAACACTATGTGTTTTTAACCGAGCGGGAAAGCACTTCGCTCGCAAGGGATATGTGGCGTTGCCCGTATTCTTTTACAATCGATGCAATTTCGCTCAGGCTGTGCTCGTCGCGGCACCCGGCGAGTTTAATGAGCATCGGCAGATTCATTCCGCAGATTATTTCGACCTTGGGTCCACGGAAAGACAGGCTGATATTGGCAGGAGTGCCGCCGAAAAGATCGGTCAGGATCAAGACGCCCTTTCCCTGATCGACTTCCTTTATGGCATCTTCCATGAGCTTGATGAGTTCCTGCGGCCCCTGGTCGGGTTTGAAGCACACCGCCCTGCAATTGCGCAGAGGCCCAACGATCACCTCCGCTGCGGTGATCATCTCCCGGGCCAGCATGCAGTGCGATGCCGCAACAATTCCAATGATCCCCTTTTCGGTCTCCAACTGATTCCCTCATTCCAAATGAATATCGCGGTGAAAAACCTTCACATGATAACTTTTCTGTTTCAACCTCTCGGCGATTGCTTCGGCAATTACCACAGAGCGGTGTTTGCCGCCGGTGCACCCGAAGGCAACAGTGAGGTAGCGCTTTCCCTCCCGGATGTAGAAAGGTAGAAACTTTAAGAGCAGTGTGCAATAGTCGGCGATAAACTCCTGCACCTCCGGCCATTGGAGCACCCAGGAGCGGACCGGCTCCGAACTTCCGTTCTGGTCGCGCAGGCTCTCGATGAAGAAGGGATTGGGGAGAAAGCGCACGTCCATGACCAGGTCCGATTCGAGCGGAACCCCGTATTTGTAGCCGAAGGAGAGCACCTGCACGCTGACCTGTTCGCTTTGATCGAGATGGGAATAGGCCCCGGTGATCAATCGCTTGAGTTGATGGACCGAAAGGGTTCCGGTGTCGATGATCCGTGTTGCCCGGCTGCGCAGCGCACGCAACCGCTCGCGCTCGAAGTCGATGGCCTGGAGCAGTTGATTTTCCGAAGGGGCCGCGGGGTGTATCCTGCGCGTTTGGCTGTAGCGACGCTGCAAAATGTCATTGTCGGCTTCCAGGAAGATGATCTCGAACCGGTAGCCCGCCTCCTCCATCACCGAGAAGATCCGCTCGGAGTTTGTGAGAAAATTGCGCTCCCGGATATCGATGCCCAGCGCGATTCGCTTGAGGTCGGGCATGTCGAGTTCGCACAGTTGCAGAAAATTTTCCAGCAACGGCAAGGGCAGATTATCTATGCAAAAATAATCAATGTCCTCAAAGGCCTTGATGGCCGTGCTCTTGCCCGAGCCGGAGAGTCCTGTGACTACCACTACATGGGGTTTTTCAGCATTCATGTTCCTGTAAACCGGGTGGGGGAGGAGAGAAGGTGTGAGGCCGGCGGCCTGTGGGCCGCCAGGTTAGAATTCCTCGTCTTCCTGCTGAATTATGGAAAAAATATCCTCGCGGTTCTCCACTTTTGCGAGCCTCTTGCGCACGGTCCCGTTTTTGAGAAGCCGGGCGATCTTGGCCAACACCCGCAGATGAACTCCCGCACACGCCTCGGGCGCCGCCAGAAGGAAAAAAAGATGCACCGGCTTTCCGTCCATCGATTCGAAATCGATGCCTTCCGAGGAACGCCCGAAGGAGAGGGCCAGATCGTCAATGCCGCTCATTTTCCCATGGGGGATGGCAATTCCATCCCCGATTCCCGTACTGCCAAGCTTTTCTCTTTCCAGTAAAACCTTCATCAAACGATCCCGATCTATGTCGGGCTTGTGCTGTTTTACGGCATCGATCAATTCTTCGAGCACCTGTTTTTTGTTCCTCCCCTTCAGATCGGGAACAATCGAGTCCACTGAGAGGATGTCGAGAATTTTCATGGGTTTTATCTCCGCCCGGATCCCGTAATGTTATTACCCGACGGTCTCAATCAGGCCGAGATTACCGTCTTTTCTCTTGTATAAAACATTGACCCTGTTGGTGCCCCTGTTGGTAAACACCATGAATTCACCGGCCGCAAGAGTAAGCTGCTGAACCGCCTCATCGAGGTGCATGGGCTTTGCGTGGACCTGCTCGGTTTTGATCACGCGAGGCTCCTGCCCCTCTTTTCCCGCCTGCCCGTCTGTTTCGGCCAATGCTCCAGAATCTTTCGCCGCAGCATTGGACCTGCGACGGCTTATCTTTTCTTTTCCCTTCCTTGCGGCCTGTGTTTCGAGATTATCCACCAAAAGGTCGATGCTCGAATACATGTCGTCGGTTTCTTCCGTGCCGTTTAGCCGAAAACCGGAGGCGTCGAGGGAGACTTCGGCAATGCGCCGGAATTTTTCCCCCAGGAGCACGACGTGGGCTTCGATGGGCTCTTCGAGATATTTCTTGAGCCTGGAGAGCTTTTCTTCCACATACAATTTGAGTGCGTCCGAAGATTCGATGTGTCTGAAAGAAATATTGATCTGCATTCCTGTCCTTTTCTCCAACAAATTCCTCAGGGACCCCAGGAGGACTTTCTTCGCTTGTTTGACGGTAAAATCCCCAGCATCTCACGGTACTTGGCAACCGTACGCCGCGCTATGCTGATGTTCTCCTTTTCCAGTATGTCCACGATCTCCTGATCGCTAAAGGGCTTGGAGGAATCCTCCTCGCGCACGAGCTGCCGGATGCGCTCCTTTACCGATTCCGATGCGACAGCTTCCCCCATGACGCTATTTATGGAACTGTTGAAGAAATATTTCAACTCAAAAATCCCGTGGGGCGTATGCATGTACTTATTGGCGGTAACCCTGCTGATGGTGGATTCATGCATTCCGACATCTTCGGCAATGTCGCGCAGTACCATGGGTTTTAAGAAAGCCACGCCTTTTTCGAAAAAGTCCCCCTGCAGCCTCACGATGGACTGGGATACCTTATAGAGAGTGCGTTGCCTCTGGTGGATGCTCTTGATGAGCCAGGCCGCCGCCCGCAGCTTGGTCTGGATGTAGTCTTTGGTTTCTGTGGGAACCTGATCCCCCTCCCCCAGAGCATCCTTGTAATAGGAGCTGACCTTGAGCTTGGGCATTCCGTCTTCGTTGAGCAGGATTACCCACTCCTCGTCGACCTTGAAAACGTAGATATCGGGGCTGATGTATTCGACCGAGTCCTTGTTGAAGGCGCTTCCGGGCTTGGGGTCGAGCCCGAGGATGATGTCGACCGCAGCCTTTACCTCCTCGGGGCTGCGCTTCAAGGCGCGCACGAGAGCCGCGTAATTCTTTGTCTCCAGGTAGTGCAGATAGTCTTCGATGATTCTTTCGACGAGCTTGTCTTCGAGCTCGAGGCTCCTGGCCTGCACCAGCAGACACTCTCGCAGGTCCCGCGCCGCAACGCCGGTGGGGTCGAAGTTTTGCACCCTTCGAAGCACCTCCTCCACCTTGGGGACCCCGGCGCCGGACATCGCGCCGATTTCTTCGAGAGTGGCATCCAGGTAGCCGTCGTTATTGAGGTTTCCGATGATGCAGGCGCCTATCTCCCGCTCCTCCTCGGAGAAGTCGGAGAGTCGGATCTGCCACTCCAGGTGATCTTTGAGCGTGGTCGGCTCGGTGAGCCTGCTGTCGAAACTGGGCCATTCCTGGTTGGGATCGGTTTCCACCAGCACAGGGGTACTCGTGTTGTATTCTTCCAAATACCCTTCCCAATCGAAATCTTCACGCATCTTTTCGGAAAGCTGCACCTCCTGGAAGGGGGTTTCCTCGGTGGTAAGGGTCTCCAGTTCCGCATCCTGTTCGGTGGGCAGCTCTTCCTGCGTTTCTTCCAGAAGAGGGTTGGCTTCCAGTTCCTGACTGATCGTATCCAGTAGTTCCAGCCGGGAGAGCTGGAGCAGCTTGATCGCCTGCTGCAACTGCGGCGTCATGATGAGCTGCTGGCTCAGTTTTAATTGTTGTTTTAGTTCCAATGCCATTAACTGATCCGTTTACAAACAGAACTGATCGCCCAGATAGGTGCGCTTGGCAAGCTCGCTTTGCGCAACACTTGCCGGGTCGCCCTTCTCCAGGATCCGCCCCTCATACATGATGTACGCCCAATCACAGACCTTGAGAGTCTCCCGGACGTTGTGATCGGAGATCATCACCCCGATGCCCTTGGCCTTGAGCGCCCTGATCAGCCCCTGGATTTCCATCACGGCGATAGGGTCGATGCCCGCAAAAGGCTCGTCGAGCAGGATGAAATTGGGCTGAGTGACCAGTGCCCGGGTGATCTCAACGCGCCTTCGCTCTCCCCCCGACAGTCTGTCCGCCTTATTGCGGGCAAGATGCGTTATGCGCAGCTCCCCCAGCAGTTCCTTGAGCCTGGCCTGCCGTTCCTCCCTGCCGATCTTGAGCGTTTCCAGGATGGCCAGTATATTCTGCTCCACGGTGAGTTTCCTGAAGACCGAAGGCTCCTGGGACAGGTAGGTAACCCCTTTTCTCGCCCGTAGATACATCGGTTCGCCGATGATGTTTTCCCCGCCCAGATACACCGCACCGCTGTCGGGGCGAATGATGCCCACCATGGAGTAGAAGGTGGTCGATTTTCCCGCCCCGTTTGGCCCAAGCAGTCCGACAATTTGGCCCTCGCGCACCTCCAGGTTGACATGATCGACAACGCACCGGCCCTTGTAGCTCTTGACAAGGTCTTGGACCCGAAGCCTTTTCGGCTCATTCTGCGCGTTCATTCCTTTTTCTCCGGAAACAGCACGGCGCGCACCTGCGCACCCTTGCCGCCTTCCACAACACAACGATTATCCTTGAGATAAATCGTTATCAGTTTTCCTTCTATCCTGTCCTTGCCTTTCGTGACCACCGGAGAGCCTTCCAGGAGTATTTTCTGGTCCTTTTGATAAAAGATGGCTTCCTGGGCCGTGGCAACCCGGTCTTGCTGCGTAACTGTAACATCTCCCTGAAAATCTATATAGTCTATTCTTTCCTGCGGATTGGAACCGCCTTGAGAAGGTTGTCGCAGCTTGGGTTTGCCTTTGGGGCCGGCCTTCGCCAGGGCGACTTTCAACTGTTTGGCGGTGATGGTCAGATCGTTTTGCCGTACGCGGACGTGGCCCTGAAACAGTATGGTCCCTGCCTGCTGGTTGGCTTCCATGGTGTCGGAGGTGATGTGAATGGGCGCCTTGTTGTCCAGCTTGGGGCTTATGGCGGCCACCCCGGCCCCCGGCGCGGGGGTTTTCGCCGCGCGAGCAGACGAGCACAGGATCGGCAAGGAGAAAACAAGAGCCGCAAAGAGACTCAAGGGAAAAAACTTACGCATGGGGCATCTCCTATTTTCCGACCCTGAGTTCCCCCAGGATCAGGGAAGCTGAGACTTTGCCGGCAATTTCGGCTATATGGTCGTTGATTTTGTATTTCCATGTGCTGCCGTCCAGAGTCAGACCCGGTCCGGATAAATGCACCGGATCGTTTGACTCCACAATTTTTTTGCTGTGGCTGTAGTGGGCCGACTGCATGGTTGCGACATAATCGCGGGGCAGTTTCACTGTGATATTGCCCTGTAAATCGATATTTTTGGTTCCCGCATAAAGCACGCCCTGATTGCTTGTCAACTGGAGCTCTCCGCCGGCCTTACCCAGGTAGAAAATCAGATGCACATTCTGGAGAAGGGTCTTCTGATCGTCCTGGAAATACTTGGCCTCCGTGGCGTTAAGCGTCCAATATCTCTTGCCCTCCTGCATCTCGGTAAATTTCATGTCCTTGAGCTTCATTTCCTCACCGGTTGAAGCCGCATGCTTAGTCTTTGCAGGCACCGGTCGGGCTTTCTTTCGCCAGATGCCGGCAGCAAGAATCACACTTATCGTTACGATGATCAGCAGGATGAATACCTGCGCAAGCTTTCCCCTGGAGATCATTGTCGGCCTTTCACTTCCCCCGCGATGTTCCAAGCCTGTAGAACACCCGGTTCTTGATTGCACGAACTGCAAAATGTGAATACTCAAGTAAATCTTGAATCAAATTAGAGTATTACAGTTTGGCGAGTACTGTAACACGCGGCGGCGACGACTGTAAAGGTCAATTCAGCAAGGGCCTGGAAACTCAGGGAAAGTCAGATCAGGTAGCGCTCCATCGCTTTCTCCCAAAGGCCCTGGGCCTGGAGAATCAATTCGCAGACCTCGCGCGCTGCGCCGTGGCCGCCTCTTGCCCGGGTTATGTAGTGGGCGTAAGGGAATATGTGGGCGACCCCGTTGGGGACAGCAACCGAAAAACCGGCTCGCCGCATGATCGGGATATCTATGAGATCGTCGCCCATAAAGCCCGTTTGATTCTCTGTGAGTCCCGCATCCAAAAGGAGCTGTTTATAGGGTTCGGTTTTGACCTTGAAGCCCTGGTAGAGTCGGGTGATCCCCAGATCTTTGGCGCGATGTGCGACGGCCTCGCAGGCTCGTCCCGAAATCAGGGCCACCTCGAGTCCCGCACGCTGGAGCATCTTTATGCCGTGGCCGTCCTGGACATCGAACTCCTTTATCTCCGAACCTGCGTCCGTGTAGATCACTTTGCCGTCGGTGAGTACGCCGTCGCAATCAAAGATCATCATTCGCAAAGGGATGAGGCGTTTTTTCAATTCTTCCGGCAGAGGGGGCAGGGAGGCTGGTTTTGCGTCGGAGATCATTGGGGGCCGCTCACGATGTCATAGATCCGGACGAGCTCTTCGAGGAGTCGGGCAGTCTCTTCGAGGGGCAGGGAATTGGGGCCGTCGCAAAGGGCGCTGTCCGGGTCGGGGTGGGTTTCAATAAAGACGCCGTGGGCGCCCGCAGCGATTGCCGCACGGGCCAGAGCGGGCACAAAGCGCCTCTCGCCCCCCGAGGCGGCGCCCAGGCCGCCCGGAAGCTGAACGCTGTGGGTCGCATCGAAGACGACCGGGTAGCCCAGATCGCTCATGATCGCAATGGAGCGCATGTCCACCACGAGATTGTTGTAGCCGAACTGCGCGCCGCGCTCGGTGAGAAGGATCTTCTCGTTTCCCGCCTCGCGGAGCTTTTCGACTACGTTTGTCATGTCGCGCGGGGAGAGAAACTGGGCTTTTTTGACATTCACGGGCTTCCCCGTCCTGGCTGCGGCCGTCAAAAGATCGGTTTGCCTGGCGAGAAAGGCGGGGATCTGGAGTAGATCGACGACGCGGGAAACCGGTTCGACTTCTGAGGTCGAGTGGACATCGGTGATGACGGGGACCCCGAAACGCTCGCGAACCGTTGCGAGCGCCGCGAGCCCCGTTTGCATGCCCGGCCCCCTGTAGGAGCGAAGGGAGGTGCGGTTCGCCTTGTCGTAGGAGCTCTTGAAGATAAAAGGGATGTGCAGCCGGGAGCAGAGCTCCTTTAAAAAGCCGGCCACCTCGCAGACTAGCTCTTCGCTTTCGACGACGCACGGACCGCCGATTACAAAGAGGCGCCGGCGCCCGATCTCCTGGCCCAAAACCTGAAAGTCCACTGCGCTACCCTAACATTGCCTGACAAACAATTCGGGGTTCTTTCGCCGCGCTTCTTCGAGGGCCTTGCCGGTAAAGGCCTTGAACAGGGGGTGGGGCTCCATGGGGCGCGACTTGAACTCCGGGTGAAACTGGCAGCCGAGAAACCACGGGTGGTCGGGCAGTTCGATTACCTCGACCAGATTTTTGTCCGGGGAAAGCCCCGTGAAAAGCATGCCATGCTTGGCCAGAACTTCCCGGTACTCGTTGTTGAACTCGTAGCGATGGCGGTGGCGCTCGGAGATCTCTGCCGCCTGGTAGGCCTCGGCGGCAAAGCTGCCGGGCTCCAGCACGCAGGGGTAGGCGCCAAGGCGCATCGTGCCCCCGTAGTCAAAGCCTTCGCTTCGGCGGATCACCGAGTTGCTCTTGTAATCGAACCACTCCCGCATGAGATAGATGACGGGGTGGGGGGTGTGCTTGTCGAACTCCATGCTGTGGGCGCCTTCAAGCCCTGCGACATGGCGGGAAAACTCAACGGTTGCAAGCTGCATCCCGAGACAGATGCCCAGAAAAGGAATCTTGCTCTCGCGGGCATAGCGAATGGCCTTGATCTTGCCTTCCACCCCGCGCTGGCCGAAGCCCCCCGGGATAAGAATGCCGTCTGCGCCCTCGATCAACGCCTCTCCGCCCTGCTTTTCCACATCCTCCGAGTCCACGTAGTCGAGCTTGAGCCGTATGCCGTGGGCGGCCGCCCCGTGCGTCAGGGCTTCATTGAGGCTCTTGTAGGACTCGATGAGGTCGATGTACTTTCCAACAATTGCGATCCGCACGTCGAACAGCGGGTTTTTCATCGCCTGGACGAGCTTTTGCCAATCTTCCAGAAGCGGGGCGCGCGTCCAGATGTTGAGAAGGCGCACGATTTTCTCGTCGAGCCCCTCCTGGCGGAAAAGAATCGGCACCTCGTAGATGCACTCGACGTCCTTGGCGGTGATCACTCCGTCTGCGTCCACGTTGCAAAAATGGGCGATCTTGCTCTTGATCTCGGCCGAAAGCTGCTGCTCGGTCCGGCAGAGGAGAATATCGGGCTGAATGCCGATGCTGCGCAACTCCTTCACGCTGTGCTGAGTGGGCTTGGTCTTTACTTCGCCCGAAGTCGCCAGATAGGGCACCAGGGTCACGTGGATATAGACGGTGTTTTCCCTTCCCGCATCGTTTCGAAACTGCCGGATGGCCTCGAGGAAAGGCAGACTCTCGATGTCGCCTACCGTGCCGCCTATTTCCACGATCAAAACGTCCACGTTGTCGGCTGCCCCGCGAATAGCGCTCTTGATTTCATCGGTGATATGCGGGATGACCTGAACGGTCCCCCCCAGATACTCCCCGCGTCTTTCCTTCATGATCACCGAGTAGTAGATGCCCCCCGAGGTGTGATTGTTTTTCTTGCCCAGGTGCGCATGCGTGAAACGCTCGTAATGGCCCAGGTCCAGGTCGGTTTCCGCCCCGTCGTCGGTTACGAAAACCTCCCCGTGCTGAAACGGGTTCATCGTCCCCGGGTCCACATTGATGTAGGGATCGAGCTTAAGAAGCGAGACCCGAAGCCCCCGGCTCTCCATCAGCGCTCCGATGGAGGCGGCGGCAAGCCCCTTGCCAAGCGATGATAAAACACCGCCCGTGATGAATATAAATTTGGTCTCGCGCAAATTTGCCCCCCTAAGACTATTTTCGATTCATGTATTGTTTTTTAATCCGGGTCAGTATAGCAAACAGGATTGTAAAGTCAATCGCCGCCTTTCTTTTTATCTCCTTGAAATCTATCCTCTTTTTCATCAGGGTCCGCAGCCGGGGGGAATCTAATGCCCGGCTGTCGTCATAAATACAGTAAACTCCGTATTTACCCCTGCTCTGTTCGCCCCTATCATGCTTGCCATTCGAGTAGAGGAGAAAAGAGGAACCAGCATGCCTTCTATACTGGTCGTCGAAAACAACGATTTTTTCAGGAGTTCCTTCCGGGAAATCCTCAGGATGTACATCCCTTCCCTGCGGGTTGAGGAATCGGCCGATGGAGCCGACGTCCTGGCAAGACTCTCCCGCGATTTGCCCGACATGATTTTTATGGATATACGCCTGCCGGGCAAAAGCGGCCTGGATCTTACCCGCGAGATCAAAAGGAGCCATCCGGAGGCGGTGGTGAGCATCTTTACGAGCTACGATCTTCCCGATTACCGCAGGGTCGCCGAGGAATACGGGGCGGACCATTTTCTGCTAAAAGACGCTATTACGGGGGCGGAAATCGCCGCAATGGTCAAAGAGGCCGCCCATCGGAGGAAGAAGTAAAGGGATGCGCCGCAAAAAGAGGAGTTTCGCCACACGATGAACGAGCGGGCTCAGGCCTCTCCTTTCAGTGCTTCTGCCTGAAAATAGGTGGCTAACGGATCGATCAGTTCGTCGAGCGTTCCGGTAAGGATGACGTCGAGTTTGTAGATCGTCAGGTTTATCCGGTGATCGGACACCCGGTTTTGCGGGAAATTGTAGGTCCTGATTCTTTCGCTGCGATCCCCCGTGCCTACCTGGCTCTTCCTGTCTTTGGCAATTTTTGCCTCCTGCTCGCGCTGCATCGAGTCGAGCAGGCGCGCGCGCAACACCTTGAGCGCCTTTGCCTTGTTTTTGTGCTGGGATTTTTCGTCCTGGCAGATCACCACGAGCCCGGTGGGAATGTGGGTAATGCGCACCGCCGAATCGGTCGTATTGACACTCTGCCCCCCGGGGCCCGAGGAGCGAAAGACATCCACGCGCAGGTCGTTCGGGTCTATGAAGACGTCGACCTCTTCGGCCTCGGGCAAAACGGCAACGGTCACCGCCGAGGTGTGGATCCTGCCCTGGCTCTCGGTAACCGGGATGCGCTGGACGCGGTGGACGCCGCGCTCGAATTTGAGGCGGCTGTAGGCCCCGGCCCCGTTTACCGAAGCAATGATTTCCTTAAAGCCCCCGATGCCCGTGGGGTTGGAGTCGAGCACCTCGACTCTCCAGCGCCGCATCTCCGCATAGCGCGAGTACATGCGGAAAAGATCGGAGACGAAAAGGGCGGCTTCCTCGCCTCCCGTGCCCGCCCGGATCTCCAAAATGACGTTTTTGTCATCGTTGGGGTCTTTGGGGGCGAGCATGCCCCTGAGCTCCCGTTCGGTGGTCTCGAGCCGCTCGCGAAGAGAGGCGAGTTCCTCCCGAATGAGGTCCCGCATGTCCTGGTCCTCTTCCTTTTCAAAAAGAGACTGATTTTCCCGGACCTGCTCCTTGAGCTTCTTATAGTGGGTATACTTGTCCACAATGGGAGCGATCTCGGCGCGCTCGCGCACGATCTGCTGGTAATCCTTCTGGTTGGCCAGCAGTTCGGGGTTGCCGAGATCCTCTTCGAGCTTTTGGAACTTCTCAACTACGGATTCAAGCCTGTCGAACATCGGAGAGCTCTACGCCTTGTCCTCCGGCTTCTGGAACTTTTCATACTTGCGGCGGAATCTTTCGATGCGTCCGGCCGAATCGACCAGCTTCTGCTTGCCCGTGTAGAAAGGATGGCACTTGGAGCATATTTCCACGCGGATCTCCTGTTTGGTCGACCCGGTGGGGATTTCGTTTCCGCAGGCGCATTTGATGACCGTCTGGTGATACTGCGGGTGAATGTTTTCCTTCATCGGTTTCCTTCCCCTGTAGCTGAAATCGTGAGCGAACAATCTCAAAACAGATAGCATACTCTATTTTATCTGTTCATGGAAGCCAGAAAATCGGCATTGTTCCTGGTGCCCTGCATTTTGTCGAGCAAAAATTCCATCGCATCCACCGGGTTAAGAGGCGAGAGGAGTTTGCGCAGGATCCAGATGCGGTTGAGATCGTCGGGGGCGATCAGAAGCTCCTCTTTGCGCGTCCCGGACTTATTGATGTCGATAGCCGGGAATATTCTGCGGTCGGCAAGCTTTCGGTCGAGCACGATTTCCATGTTGCCCGTGCCCTTGAATTCTTCGAAGATGACTTCATCCATGCGGCTTCCGGTATCGATGAGGGCGGTGGCGATGATGGTGAGACTGCCTCCCTGTTCGACGTTTCGTGCGGCACCGAAAAACCGTTTGGGCCGGTGGAGTGCATTGGAGTCAAGACCGCCCGAGAGGATCTTGCCGCTCGGCGGGACTACTGAGTTGTAGGCGCGGGCAAGCCTTGTGATGCTGTCGAGCAGGATCACCACATCCTTTTTGTGCTCCACGAGTCGCTTGGCTTTTTCGATAACCATCTCTGCTACCTGCACATGGCGCTGGGGCGGCTCGTCAAAGGTCGAGCTCACCACTTCGGCCCGCACGTTTCGCTGCATGTCGGTCACTTCTTCCGGGCGCTCGTCGATGAGCAGCACGATGAGATAGGCGTCCTTGTGGTTTGCGGCCGTGGAGTTGGCGATGTTTTGCAGGAGCATGGTCTTGCCGGTTCGGGGCTGGGCGACGATGAGGCCGCGCTGTCCGGCGCCGATCGGGGTGAGCAGATCCATGACCCGGGTGGAGAGATTATCGGGGTCGGCTTCGAGGTGAATCCTGCGGTCGGGGTAGAGGGGGGTGAGGTTATCGAAAAGGATCTTGTCCCGGGCGATTTCGGGGTCCTCGTAATTTACCGCCTCGACCTTGAGGAGGGCGAAGTAGCGTTCGTTGTCTTTGGGGGGGCGGATCTGACCGGAGATGGAGTCTCCCGTTCGCAGGTTGAACCGGCGGATTTGGGAGGGGGAGACGTAGATATCGTCGGGGCCGGGCAGGTAGTTGTAGTTCTGGCTCCTCAAAAACCCGAAGCCGTCGGGGAGAATCTCGAGCACACCCTCCCCGTAGATGAGGCCGTTCATCTCAGCCTGGGCCTGCAGGAGCGCAAATATCAGTTCCTGTTTTCGCATGGAGCTGGCGCCGTCGATGTTGTAGGCTTTGGCGATGGCCACCAGTTCGCGGATGTTTTTGTTTTTCAGTTCGACCAGGTTCATTTCGTTTCGCCTGGAGTCCCTGTTGGTAACGGTCTCGGCTGAGTTTACGGGTGCGTCGGGCATGGGCTGTTCTCCAACTAAAGATATTTTTTTTTATTTTTCACGAAGGAAACGAGTATTCTTTCTCGTTAAGAGACGTTTCACGATTCCGGAGGGCATGAGACACAGGTGTTCGGGAATGGACACTGACGGTCACCGAGCCAACGATTCTTTCTGTTCAATCTTCATCTATAGAGCAATCCGGGGTTAAAAAGGCAGGTTCGCTCTCCTTTTTGGACCATGAAGAAAATGCAGGAAAGTAGTCCCCTTTGTCAACAAATTTCACGCAGAGTCCGGAAAAAATCACTCTCCATTGTATCTGTCGGGGCGATAAAATCAACCCCCCCCCCGCAGGGGAGGGAGTGAACGGCAAACGGTAAGGAGAAAAACGTGCTCCCCCCACCAGGGTTCACTGCTCGCCTTTCCCCTAAAATCCCATTCTTCTCCAGATACTCGGTTTTCTGGGCCCCTTGGCGATTTCCTTGTCGCATTGGGCGAGCATTTGGTTTACCCGGTGTCCATAGCCAAGGTCGGCGATCTCCCGGGGGTATGTGTGTTTCATCGTATCGAGCCGCGACTTTGCCGCCAGGTAGTCCCCGCTTATGTAATATTGCGTGGCGACGCCCAAAAGGTGGCTGGCGAGCCTTTTTTTGCATTCGAGCAACTGCTTTTTCGCCTTGGTCGCATATTCGGAGTCGGGGTAATTGTCGATGACCGTGTTAAAGATCTTTATGGCCGTATCGGTCTCATCCTGGTTTCGGTCCACGGCCGAAAACATGAGGAAATGACTCATCCCGGCCTGGTACAGGACGTAAGGGGCATTCTTGTTCTCGGGGTGAAGACGGGCGAACTCGCTGTAGCTCATGGCCGCCTGAGAGTACTTTTCGTCTCCGAAGTAGGCATCCCCCAGCTTCAGGGCGGCAAGGGTCGCGTACTTGCTGTAGGGGTATTCCTCCTTGAGCTTCTTGAAATCCTCCGCGGCGTCGGCGAATTTTCCGGCCTTGAGATTCGCCCTGCCCATGTCGACCAGCTGCTCGGCGGTTTTATTGGCCGTGGGCGCCGGCTTTTTGGCGAACATCTTGCGAAAGTTTATGTTTTCAAGGTTTACGCCCGCGCATCCGCTAAGGGAGGCGAGGGTGAGCACAAGCAAAAGGAGGGCCAGGGGACGAAAAAACGCTGTTGACCGACCAGAGGTAAAAGCCATAACAACTCCGCCGTGTTTCCTCGATGGCTAAGATTGCATTGGATACGGAGGGAATCGCAACGGCCTGCGCCGATCGCGAAAAACGTGCCTCTAACCCACTACCTTGTTTATCGCTGCAGCGATCTGGGTCTTCGCAACCGCCCCGGTGATCTGATCGCTGACATTGCCGTCTTTAAATATGATGAGAGTGGGGATCGCTCGAATTCCGTACTTGCCCGGCACCTTGGGATTGTCATCCACGTTGCACTTGACCACCTTGAGCTTGGACTGGTAATCGCCGGAAAGCTCTTCGACAACAGGAGCGATGGCGCGGCAGGGACCGCACCAGGGGGCCCAAAAATCCACCAGCACCGGTAAGTCGGATTTGAGCACTTCCTGTTCGAAACTGCTGTCTGTGACCTCGATAATGTTGCCTGCCATCAGCTTGCTCCTCTCGGATGAAGATAACGCCTGCACTCCCGCCGGAAGATTTCTCTCCCGACCGTGACCACACTTTATAAAACATTCGGTTCGTCATTGTCAATTTGCAATCGAAGATAGGGCGGTGCCCCCCGCGGGAGCTCATTTTGCTTGTATTGGAACCCCCGGTTCGTTAAAATCGCTTTCAAAAAACAATGGACGGGTCTTGTCGCGCTCGCTCTCTCGCGGCGCCTCGGGTGGGCAGGCGCGGCGCATTTTTGGAAAAACCTGTGAAATTTTCGATCGCTTTTACATCGTTGCTGGTCATTTTGCTGGCAGCCCTTACGGCATATGCGCCGGTTTGCTTTGCCCAGACCGCCGAAAAGGCGCAGATCTCCGGTATCGATCTGGACAAGGCGGGCAAGGAGCTGCGGGTGAGCTTCGCGCTTGTCAACTGCTTTAGCCCCGACATGGAAGAGGCGATCCTCGACGGGGTTCCGACCACCTTCCGGATCCTTGTCTCCGTGGAGAAGCCTGCGCTTGTGTTAAACGAGACAATGGCCGATCTTATCCTTTTGCATACCATCCGGTACAACCGGCTAAACAATGAGTTTCAGATCACTCTGCCCGAAGACCCGCAGAAGACTTTCGTTACAAAGAGCTTCGCCCAGGCCAGAAAATGGATGAGCACGGTGCGCAAGGTCCCCGTTCTTCCCACCTGCTGGCTGAATAAGGATCAGGCATATTATCTCAACGTCAAAGCGGAGCTTTCCAAAGTGGAACTCCCCCTGATTTTTCGATATATTTTATTTTGGGCGTCTCTTTGGGATTTCGAGACAGGATGGTACACCGTCGAGTTTCTCTATTGACACGGACTACGGACGAGCCGGATACCAAACCGGCGGAAAGACGCCGCTTTTGGGAGCGTGTGGTAGTCTGTGCGGCCCTTGCGCTGATACTCGCGCTGGGATTCGTGCAGGGATGGTTCTTTAAGCCTCCGTTGCGGGCTCCCCTTACCAGCAATATTCTTCTCGTCGTCTTTATAAATCTCAACGTTTTGCTTCTGCTCCTTCTGGGCTATCTGGTTCTTCGAAATTTCATAAAGCTCATCTTCGAAAGAAAACGAAACATCCTGGGCTCGCGGCTCAAAACCCGATTGGTAGCCGCCTCGGTAGTGCTTACCCTCATCCCTGCGGTGCCTCTTTTCTGGTTTGCCAGCCAGTTCATCTTTTCGAGTCTGGACCAGTGGTTCAGTTCCAGGGTGCAGAATTCGCTCGAAAATTCGGTCGAGCTCGCGCGCGATTACGTCGAGCGCGAGCGCACCAATTTTGTGTCCGAATGCCGGGTCCTGGTTCCTGAAGCCGCCAAGATGATAATGGAGGGCAAGGGTAAGGCAGACCTCGGGGACATCGGTTTCTTTTTTGCCGCCAGGATCGATGCGGTCTATCTGTTTACTTCCTCGGGGAGGCTCAAGTGGAGCTTTACGCAAAATACGACCAAAAGAGTCGATCCGGTCCAGCTCCTGCGCAATTTTGAGGCACAAAACGGCGCGGCCTCCAAGATCGTCAATCTGCACGACGGACAGAGCGCCATCGCCGCTCGCATTCCCCTGCGATATCTCACCGGGGACGGCTCGGTTCTGATCGCCCTGCGGTTTTTGCCACGAGAACTTTCCCGCAAACTCAAATCGATTACCGCCGGCTACAACTCCTACCTGCAGCTCAAGATGCTCCACGAGCCCTTGAAAAAGAGCCATTTCATCACCTTTTCGATCGTCACCATGCTCGCGATATTCTCGGCGGTCTGGTTCGGCTTCTACCTGGCCAAAAACCTCACCGGGCCTATCCAGAAGCTGCTCACCGCCACCCAGAGGATCGCCGACGGCGACCTGGAGGTCTATCTCGACCCGGACCGGCAGGATGAGATCGGTATGCTCATGGATTCTTTCAATGCCATGATCGCGGATCTGCGGGAGGGGCGAAAAAAACTCGACGGTGCCTATAACGCGCTCAAAAGCTCCAACGTCGAACTCGAAGGCCGGCGGCGCTACATGGAGGTGGTGCTCAAAAATATCGCCGCAGGGGTGGTAAGCGTCGATGCCCGGGGCATCGTCACCACGGTCAATAACTCTGCTGAGGCTATTTTCGGAGTCGACGCGGAGCAGGCGAGGGGAAAGCATTATACGGAGCTTCTCGATGAGTCCCAGATGGAGATCGTCAAATCGTTTATCGATTCCTACCGGGAGGGCCGGCA
Organism: Deltaproteobacteria bacterium; assembly: GCA_021813685.1. Classification (GTDB taxonomy): domain Bacteria; phylum Desulfobacterota; class Syntrophobacteria; order Syntrophobacterales; family Syntrophobacteraceae; genus SbD1. Next base: position 22,759 of record JAKAJS010000116.1, read on the forward strand.
TGCCTATCTGGAACAGTCGGCCCTGGTCAAGGTGGCCGGAGCCCCGATGTCGCTTTTCATAAAGGTGTCGGTTCTGCGTGACGACAAGGACCGGTTCATGGGGATAGTCGCCGTGCTCGACGATTTCACCGAATTGGAAAAGGCGCAGAGAATGGCCGCCTGGAGTGAGGTGGCCAGGAGAATCGCCCACGAGATCAAAAACCCCCTCACCCCCATCCAGCTCTCGGCCCAGAGACTCAGGCGCAAATACCCGCAACTGCTCGATGGCAGCGGAGCGGTTTTCGACGAATGCACCCGCACCATTATCCAGCAGGTCGATCACATGAAGAGCCTGGTAAACGAGTTTTCCCGGTTTGCGAGACTCCCCAGGGCACGGCTCCAGCCCTGCAGCCTCCATGAGATCGCAGAGGAGGGCTTGAGCCTCTACAGGCACAATTTCAGCCGCATCTCTTTTACCCTGCAAAAAGATGATACCATGCCCGATCTGCGTCTGGACCGCGATCAATTCCGGCAGGTGATCATCAATTTGCTCGAAAACGCCATCCATGCCATTGGCGGGCAGGGGGGGGAAATCTCCATCCGGCTCTCCTACGATGCGACTCTGAAAATTGCGAGAATGGAGTGTGCCGATACCGGCCGAGGCATTGCGCCCGAAAACAGGCCGAGAATCTTTGAGCCCTATTATTCGACCAAAGAGAAGGGGACCGGGCTGGGGCTCGCCATAGTTTCCAACATCATCGCCGACCATAACGGGTTTATCCGGGTGCGCGCAAATCAGCCCCGCGGGACGGTGTTTACGGTGGAACTGCCCGGTTGACAGGAAAGTCGATGAAGCAAAAAATACTGATCGTTGACGACGAAATAAGCATACTGCAGTCCCTTAACGGAATTCTCGAAGACGAAGGCTATGAGGTGATTCAGGCATGCTGTGGGGATGAGGCGCTCGAGAGGACGAAAAAAGAGCCTCCGGATCTTGTTTTGCTCGACATCTGGATGCCCGGAACCGACGGCTTGAGCGTTCTGGACGAAGTCAAAAAGCTCTCCCCCCTGCTTCCGGTTATCATCATCTCCGGCCACGGCACCATCGAGACCGCTGTCAAGGCCACGCGAATGGGCGCCTTCGATTTCATCGAAAAGCCGCTTTCCATCGAGCGCGTTCTGGTTTCCATTCAAAACGCGATCGAGTTTTCCCGCCTCGAAGAAGAAAACCGGTTGCTGCGCAAAAAATCCGACCGCACCATGATCGGTGAAAGCCCTGCGGTGCGGGCCCTCTGGGAGCAAATCCGGCGCGCCGCCCCGACCAACGCCACCGTTTTGATCACCGGGGAAAACGGAACGGGTAAGGAAGTGGCCGCCAAAATGATCCATGTTCTCAGTCGCCGCAACACGCGCCCCATCGTCGAGGTCAACTGTGCGGCCATCCCCGAGGAACTGATCGAATCCGAGCTCTTCGGCCATGAGAAAGGCTCCTTTACCGGAGCCCACGAAAGGCGCAAGGGAAAATTCGACCTGGCCAACGGGGGCACCCTCTTCCTCGACGAGATAGGAGACATGAGCAACCGGACCCAGGCGAAAATTCTTCGCATCATCCAGGAGCAGGTGTTCGAGCGCGTCGGAGGAAGTCGTCCCGTCGAGGTGGATGTGCGCATCGTTGCGGCAACCAACAAGGACCTCCAAAAAGAGATAGAGGCGGGCAGGTTCCGGCAGGATCTCTATTACCGCTTGAACGTGATCCCTATTTTTGTGCCTCCGCTCAGGGATCGGATGGAAGACCTGGAGCTGCTGGTCGATCATTTCTCGGCCGAAATAGCAAGCGAGAGCGCGCTCGGGAAAAAAAGAATCGACCCGCGAATCTATCGCATTCTCCAGGCGTACTCCTGGCCCGGAAACATCCGGGAGCTCAGAAATTTCATCGAAAGACTCATCATCATGACCCCGGGCAACAGGATCGGGCCGGACGACCTTCCCGCGGATTTCCGAAACATCATTCGGGAAGAAAACGGCGACAGGACCTGGCTGCAATGCGAGACTCTGGAGGAGGCGCGCTCCTGCTTCGAACGCGACTTCCTGTTACGGCGGCTGGAGGAAAACGGATGGAATATCTCGGTTACCGCCGCCAAAGTGGGCCTCGAAAGGACTCACCTGCACAGAAAAATGAAGGTCCTGGGCATTAAAAAAGACAATTAGGAATTAAAAACTAAATTATCTCTAAATCCGCAATTGGTAATTCCTAATTTTTTTTAATCGCTTCCACGTCTTCCAGATCGAGTTCCACCGACACCGACTGTTTGATGATATCCACACTTACGACCAGCCTCCCCCTCTTGGGGTCGGTGCGCAGGAGAATACCGACGCATCCGGCGAGGGGGCCGCGCGCGACCCGCACCCAGTCGCCCTCTTTGAGATACGCGTGGAGCTCGAGGGGTTTAACCGAACCGATCAGAGTCTGGAGGTTTTCAATCTGAAAGGAAGGGATGGAGAGGGGGCCTTCGGAGTTGTGCAGGAGGCTCAGTGCCCCCGGGGTCTTGACGATGGCGAGGTTGGCGCTGCTGTCCAGAAGGACGTGTACGAAGACGTAGCCCGGAAACATCGGAATCTGTATCCTTTTTCTGCGGTCGCGCCTTTTGCTCCAGGTTTCCAGGAGGGGCAGGAAGTTGGTGACTTCCTTCTGTTCGAGTCTTTTCGCCACCTCTTTTTCATGATTGACTTGCACATAGAGGGCATACCACTGTTCGGGGGAAGGAGCCTCAAGATTCAAATCCGCCGTCATCTCGATGATGCTGCTGTCGCTGCTCATAGGGGGCCTCTCGCTTGAAGGGAGTTGAGTTTCCTGCGGTCTTCATTTTCGTGCGAAACCAGGTCCTCGATGTTCCACGGTGTCGGAAAGCGCACCAGGGCGCCCGCCTTGGTGCTATAGGCCAGATATCCTTTTTCGACTCCGTGGTAGAATAGATCGCGCGTAATCGCCACATCTTCGGCGCAGTACCGTATGAGTTCCTCCCATTTTCCCTGGCGGAACCAGCCGACCGCCTCGAGCCCGTCGCCTCCCTTGGGGCGCCCCAGCGTGTTTTGCGCCAGGTGCCCGAGGCTCAGGCGAAATCCCAGTCCCTTGTGAATCTCGGAGAGAATATCGAAGGTGGGAAGGCTTTCGAGATCGAAAGTCGTGTAGGCCCGCAAAACCTGGTAGTCGAAACGCGAAATGTTGAAGCCGACGATAAGGTCGAGTTGTTGTAACCGTTCGATGAGTTTTTCGATTTCCTGCTCGCGATAGATCTCGACCGTACCCGTCGGGGATTCCTGGAGAACGGCTACCGATACGCGCATGAGGTGGGTGTTTTGCCACCCTCCGACCTCGGAGGCGAGCTTCTGGGTCTCCAGGTCGAAAAAACCGATGCGAAAGTCCCTGCAAGGCTTCTGGGCGGGGAAATCACAGACCGGCTCCGGTACGGCCTGCTCGCAGTCGAGGGCGGCCTCCCCGAGGTCCTTTTCTCCGGACAGGTAGCGCAGAAGCTCCACGGCCGCCGCCTTGTCCAGGGGCTTATTGCCCGAGCCGCACTTGGGGGAGTGGATGCACGCCGGGCACCCCTCCGAGCAGGGGCAGGAGTCGATGAGCTCCCTGGTTCTTTCGATAAGGGACTCGATGATGTCATAGCCGCGCGCAGCAAGCCCTATTCCCCCCGCATAGCCGTCGTAGACAAAAATTGCGCCCTTTTCGATCTGCGGGTGCATCGGAATGGAGATCCCTCCGATGTCATTGCGGTCGCACACCGCGAAGAGAGGAAACATGCTGATGAGGGCGTGTTCGATGGCGTGAATGCCGCCCATGAAATCGCGGCCGGCTTTTTTGATTATGGCTTCGAGAACTGGTTCGATCTCGATCCAGAAGCCCACCGTCTCAAAGGTCTGCGGCGGCAGTTCGAGCGGATTTTTGGCAAGGAGCACATGGGTGAAAAGCCGTCTTGCCTCATACGCCGTGATATTTTCGGTCACCCGCAGCCGGCCCATGCGTATGATGAAGTTTCCCGCAGGCTTCGAGGCGAGCCTTTCGAGTATCTCGGTTTCCTTCTCGCTCACCGCACGCGTAAAATAGGGAACGCTCGCAGGGGTTGCCCGTATTACCTTCTTTTCCAGGTCGAGCGATTCGATCTGGTAGGTTTCCCCCCGATGCAGGTAGACAGCCCCCGGATGGCATTCCTTGAGCGCGCGAACCCCTTCGTTTTTCCCGAGAGCCGTGGTCTTGCCCTCAGCGGTCTTGGTGATCGTATAGGAGGGGCCGACCGAGCGGATGTCGAGCAACCGGTGGGGGCGCACCGCTGCACAGACCCACTGGTCGCCTTCAATCGTCTGGAGGAGCTTGCCGCAGGAAACGAGCTTATTGAGCGCTTCGGAGACCCTTTTTTCGAAAAACTCCCCTTCGGAGGAGCAAATCGGAAGTTCTGCGGCCGCACACGGCAGATGAGCGAGTAGAATCTCGGGGTTAAAGGGGTCTATTACCGCGATCTCGTAGCTGCTTTCCAGGAAGCGGGCAGGGTGGTTTACGATATACTGGTCGAGCGCGTCCTGGTCCGGGATAAGCACAATGGCCGATTCGCGTCCGCTCCTTCCCACCCGGCCTCCACGCTGCCAGGTGGTCATCACGGTCCCCGGATAGCCCACCAGGATGCACAGATCCAGCCCCCCGATATCGATTCCAAGCTCCAGGGCGCTTGTCGAAATGACTGCGCTCAAACTTCCGTCGGCCAGTTTCTTTTCGATCCCCCGCCGTTCCTCGGGCAAAAAACCGGCCCGGTAGGAACTGACCTTGTTGCGAAGCGAGCGGTCCGATTCGATCACGCTCATGTGCACCAGCTCGGTGAGCTTGCGAGACTGGGTGAAGGCGATCGTTTTCAAACCCGCTCTTGCGGCCTGCACGATGAGACGTGCGGCGGTTCCTGCCGAGTGGCCGACGCTCTCTTCGGTAGGGCGCAGAAAGATGAAGTGGCGCCTGGCGCCGGGGGCGCCGCTTTCTCCGTTGACGGCGGCTATCTCCCCGGGGCTTACCCCGGTAAGGCTCGCGGCAAGCTCTCCCGGGTTCCCGATCGTTGCCGAAAGCAAAATGAAACGGGGGCTGCTGCCGTAATGGCGGCAAACCCTTCGAAGCCTTCGGAAGATCTGGGCGACATGGCTGCCGAAGATGCCCCTGTAGGTGTGCATTTCATCGACGATGACGTATCGGAGCCTTTTCCAGAACCCCTCCCATTTGTGGTGGAAGGCGAGCAGGGCGTAGTGGAGCATGTCGGGGTTGGTCAAAAGAACGTTGGGGTGGCGCTGGCGTATCCGTGCCCTCTGGTAGGGAGTGGTGTCGCCGTCGTAGACGCACGACGTGAAAAGATGGCCTCCCGAATTCTCTGCGAGGGCGCCGAAAAACTCTTCGAGCGATTCGAGTTGATCGCGCGCAAGGGCTTTTACGGGAAAAAGATAGAGCGCTCTGCTCTCCGGGTCGGCGATAAGCGCCTCAGCAACCGAAAGGTTATAGATGAGGGATTTCCCACTCGCGGTCGGAGTGGACACAACGGTGTGGCTGCCGGATCGGATGTGCTCAAGGGCCCTCGCCTGGTGGCTGTAGAGAGCGGAGATGCCGAGCTGAGCCAGTGCCTGTGCCACAGGCGGGGCGAGCGGGGCCGAGAGCTTGCCGAACAGTGGCGGCTGCGCCGGAATCTCGGCGTGGTGGGCGACCTCGAAATCCTTCAGTCGATAGGTCAGAAGCCTGTTTAAAAAGGGCTGTATCACTATTAATAGTCCGGCTAAAAGATTCGGTTGCCAGTGAACGACGTGCCAAATTGGGAGCCAGCTTAACCCAAAAGGCCAGGGGTGTTCAAGTCAAAGAACGCACTTGCAATTCGAATCCGCGGCCTTACTATGGTTGCCATCCGCACAATCCCCGGATGGACAGCTCTCTGTCGGGGTGACGCCCAAAGGAGAAAGTCATGCAGCTCGAAGAGACGATAAAAAAAATTCACTGGCTCGGCCATGACGGGTTTCGCATCGAGGGAAGCACGGTCGTGGCCATAGACCCCTTTAAGATTTCGTCCGTAAAACCCGTCGATCTCATACTGATCAGCCATGAGCATTTCGATCACAATTCGCCCGAAGACGTGGAGAAAATTCGCAAAAAAGATACGGTCATCGTGGCCGACGCGACTTCGGCCAAAAAACTCACCGGAGATGTCCGGGTGGTCGCCCCCGGTGACAGGCTCACGGTAAAGGGTGTGGACATCGAGGTGGGGCCGGCCTACAACATCAATAAAGATTTTCATCCCAGGGCTAAAGGCATGCTTTCGTTTGTCTTTACGCTCGACGGCGTTCGCTACTATCATGCCGGAGACACCGATTTCATCCCCGAAATGAAGCAGCTCGATGTGGATGTCGCCTTCCTGCCCGTTTCCGGCACCTATGTGATGAACGCCGAGGAGGCGGTCGAGGCGGCAAAAGCGATCCATCCCAAGATCGCCGTCCCGATGCACTACGGGGAAATCATCGGTTCGCAGGAGGACGCAAAGAAGTTCCAAAAAGCACTCGCCGGCCAGATCGAGGTCGTCCTTTTGAGCCGGGAGACTTAATCGGAGGCGGGGGAGGGCGATCTTTTTTTCTTAAAACAAAGAGTTTTTCTTGACAGAGTGAGCGGGGAAGTGGTACTGAATGCGACTCGCGTCGCAGTTTTGAGGGCCGTTAACTCAGTAGGTAGAGTATCTGCCTTTTAAGCAGAGAGTCGCCGGTTCAAGTCCAGCACGGCCCATTTTCGTGGCGGAAGCCTTTTGCAACCTTTCGCCACTTTTTATGGAAATACCGCTCTTGACAGCGTGCCTTCCAGGTGCTAAAAGAGCGCTTCTGCATCGAGCGGCCCTTGCGGGTGGTCCGGTGTACCCAAGGTCCCCATCGTCTAGCCCGGTCCAGGACATCGGCCTTTCACGCCGACGACACCGGTTCAAATCCGGTTGGGGACGCTAGGAAAATCAAGGGGTTGGGCTGAGAGGCCTGACCCCTTTTTCCATTTCTTTTCCGATCGCCCGTGGCCTTGCCTTCACGTCGCCCTGGAAAACCCTTGAGAATCTTTGCGTAATCGTCCCAACCTTAGGCTTACCAACCAATCTATTTTAATAGCAATAAGGACATTATTGCCACATTCAATTTTGATCCTGATACTGGTTGGTACTTGAACAAACTGGCTCCGCTCGTGCCTGCGAAAAGCCCTCCAGAATTAATAGCGAGTGTTTGGACGTATTCATACAGAAGACCAGTGTCAATAATGGTCCAGGTGGTTCCGTGATCTGTGCTAATATATATTCCGCTGGCAGTGCCGGCGTAAATCGTTGAAGGGGTGATCGGATTTATGACTACCGACCATACCTGGGCACCGTAGGTATTGTATACAGCAGTCCAGCTTTGCCCTCCATCTTCTGACCTGTATATGCCGTATCTCTGACCAGAGGCGTAGAGGATGTTCGGATTACTCGGGTCTATTGCAATAGAAAACACAAGCCCTGGTGAATTGGGAAGAGGTGTCCAGGTCATCCCTCCATTCACGCTCTTTATAATGGCGGAATTCAAACCTGCGTAGACCACACTGGAATCGGATGGATCGATCGCTGTGCAGTAAACATCATCACCGGAGGCAATATTGTAGACTTCGGTCCATGTGTCTGCACCGTCTGCAGATCTAAAGATTCCGGTCGATCCAACTGTCGCGAAAAGGGTGCTTGGATTGTCCGGATCTATGGAAAGGGAATTGACCCAGTTGCTGGTATATCCATTTAAACCGGTATTCTTCTCGCTCCAGTAGGCCCCTCCGTTCGTGCTTTTATATACTCCTTGCGGGTTTTGTGATATGTTTGAAGATATGCCCGCATAGATGGTTGAATCATTGGTTGGGTCGAT